>JAKFCH010000427.1:0-12037 GCA_036676765.1 Deltaproteobacteria bacterium | reverse complement strand
CTCGGGCGCGCCTGCATCGTCGCAACGTCGTCGTTCCTGCGCGGCTGCCATGCCTCCACCTCGGTGCGCAGCGTGTCCATGTCCCCGATGCGGGCGGCCTCCTGGCGAAGACTCCCGGTGCCGCGCGACGCCTTCGGGTTCTGGTTCGGCGGGGCCGAGCTACCGGAGCTGGAGTGACGACGTTCTCGCAGATCAAAACCCCTGCGACGAGGTACTAGTTCGTGATGACGATCGTCCACGTGGTGCGGTCGGAGAGGTCCTCGGCCTCGTAGGGGTCGAGCACGAAGTCGACCGTGGACCCCATGGCCACGACGATGTCGACCGTGTCGTCCACCCCGACGATGTCCCAGCCCAGGATCCGCCACTCCGCGACCTCCACGCCGTCGACGAGGACGTACGCGGCGATGCCGTTGGTGGTCCCGTCCTCGTAGTTCTTGGCGAGGTGGGAGTTCACGTGGAGGACACCGACCTCGTCGCTCACCCAGCGCCGCACCGACCACTGCTCCATGGGGCTGCGGCCCTCGGACGTGATGAGGCCGTTCGGGTGGGCGGCGTCCGAGCCGAGGGAGGTCCAGTAGTGCTCGGGGTCGCTGTACCAGCCGGGCGTCGCGCCGACCGAGATGTAGGAGGACATCTCCACCCACTCGGGGCTCGTGCTCGGCTCGATGAAGCCGTAGTACCAGCCGTCGTCGCCCTGGGTGGACGAGTACTCGGCCACCGAGTCCGCGACGATCCGGCTGCCGCCGGTGTCGGTGTCCGTGTCGGTGTCGGTGTCGGTGTCGGTGTCCGTGTCGGTGTCGGTGTCGGTGTCCGTGTCGGTGTCCGTGTCCGTGTCCGTGTCGGTGTCCGTGTCGGTGTCCGTGTCGGTGTCGGTGTCCGTGTCCGTGTCGGCGTCCGCCGTGTCGCCGGAGTCGACGGCGGTGTCGCCGCCCGAGTCGGTGCCGACGCCGGAGTCCGTGTCCTCGCCCGAGTCGGTGCCGACGCCGGTGTCGTCCGGTACGTCGGGATCGAGGCCGGTGTCGACGCCGCTGTCGGGGTCGGCCCCGGTGTCGATGCCGGAGTCCACGGCGGTGTCGGAGCTGTCCGTGTCCTCGGCCGTGTCCGAGGAACCAGGCCCCGTATCGCTGAACGGGTCCGAGGATTCGTCGACCTTCTCCAGGTTGCGGTTGCAGGCGGGGAGGGCGAGGACCAGGAGGGCGAGGGGGTAGTGCATGTGAAGCTCCTGACACAGCATAGTGTTGGAGGAGACGCTTCGGGACCCTTGTAAATGGTTCGTAACAGCCCATGTAACGGAGGTGTAACAGGCATGTCCCTGGAGGCTCCGTGCGGGCGACACCGCCGTCCACGCTTCCTCGTCGTCGGGACGAAAGGCGACCCGCGGAGGGCGCCCCGGTGGCTAGCGCAAGAGGCGACGTTGGAGGGTGGGATGGGACGGAACGGCGACGAGGGTCGAAGGGGGCCGACCGGGCCATCTGGAGAAAGGCCCTCCGGAGAAAGGGACGTGACCAGGCCGGACGCGAGCGCGGCCCCCGACACCGGAGGCGTGCGGGGCTTTCCCCCCGAACGGCAGAACCAGTACCCGGTGGCGGGCGGCGCCGTCGAAGGCGCGGACCGGGCCGCCGAGGAGGAGGAGCAGGCGGCCGCCGCCCACGAGCCGCTCGGCCCGAGCGGGTACGTCGAGGAGCGCGACATCACCGGGGGCCCCGTGACGAACCTCGCGGACCGCTCGGCCGAGGAGCCCTACCACGAGCCCCGCGATCTGCCGGGCGCGACGGTGACGGAGGGGCCCGACGCCGGGCCGGTGCTCCAGGTGGAGCCGGAGGAGGAGCCGCCCTCCGTGGGCGAGGTCGCCGTCCGACACCGGCGCGCCGACGAGCAGGAGAGCAAGTACCTGCTGGACGCCACGCTCGGGAGCCGGTGGCTCCTGCCGCTCGCCTCCACGCTGCAGGTCACCCGCGCGTGGCTCCGCGACGTGGCGCTGGCCCTCGGCACGAACGATCCTCGCCACGCCTGGCACGCCCTCCGCGCGGTGCTCACCACCCTGCGCGACCAGCTGCCGGTCGCCGAGGTCGCGGATCTCGGCGCGGGGCTCCCGATCGCGGTGCGGGGCATCTACTACGAGGGGTGGAGCGGCCGGATGGAGCGCGCCGACTCCCCCGAGCGCTTCCTCGCCGCGGTCGAGGCCCGGCTCGGCGACGACGCCGAGATCGACCCCGACGCGGCCGTACGCGCGGTGGTCCGGGTGCTCGGCGAGCGGATCTCCGGCGGAGAGATGCGCCACGTACAGGGCGTGCTGCCTCAGGCCCTGAAGAGCCTCGTCGCCCCGGCGTGAGCGAGCGCGCGGCCGCCCGCCGGACCCACGGGGTGGCGGCCGCTTTCGCGTTGGCGCCGCGCCGAACACTTCGTGGAAATTTTCATTCCCGTGGGGCGTGCTCTCGGCGTATCCTCGGGCATGCGCGTGCTCTCCCTCCTCGTCCTCGCCGGCTGTGTCCAGGATTCGGGCTTCAACAAGGTCGGTGACAAGGGGGGGTTCGACGACGGAGACAGCGGCGTCGACCATCCCGGCGACACCGACGACGACGACGACGACGACACAGACGAGCCCGATCCCGAGTCCTGCGGCGAGGACACGTTCGCGGGCTTCGGCATCGCGCAGCTCGAGGAGTGTTTCTCCGAGGGCGGCGACGTCGGCACGTTCACGCCGGTGATCGAGTGGACCAACACCGACCCGGGGGACACCTACACCACGCCCGTGATCGGGCAGCTCACCGACGACAACGGCAACGGCCGCATCGACGACGGGGACACCCCCGACGTGGTCGTGGCCAACACCTCGGGCGTGCTCTGGGCCATCTCCGGCACCGGCCGGACGTTGTGGAGCGCCGGGAGCCTCGGCAGCGAGCCGATGACCGCCGCCATCGGCGATCTCGACGGGGACGGTTTCCCCGAGGTGGTCGGCTCCGGCGTCACCGGCACCATCGCCGTGAGCGGCGCGACCGGCGCCGTCGTGTGGAGCGGCGCCGCCTCGACCGCGGCCTACTGCGGCGCCGTGGCGATCGCGGACCTCGACGCCGACGGCTCCCCCGAGGTCATCCTCGGCAACCTCATCCTGAACGGGCGGAACGGTCGCACCCGGGGCACGGGCCGGTACGGCATGGGCACCGGCTTCAGCGGCGCCTGGGCCGCGGCGATGGGCGCGGCGGCCGACATCAATCGCGACGGCGTGCTCGAGGCCGTGGTCGGCAACGCGCTCTACGACGCCGACGGCAACGCCCTCTGGTACAACGGCCAATCCGACGGGTTCGTGGCGGTCGCGAATTTCGACAGCGATCCCGAGGGCGAGATCGTCGTCACCTGGACGGGCAACGTGCGCCTCCAGGACGACGACGGGACGGTGCTCTGGAGCGGCAACTACGTCGGCGGCACGAGCGGCCCCCCGACCGTGGCGGACTTCGACGGCGACGGCGAGCCCGAGATCGGCGTCGCCGGCAACGGGACCTACATGGTCATCGAGGGGGACGGCACCCCGCTCTGGAGCCGGCCCACGGTCGACTTCTCGAGCGGGTTCACCGGCTCGTCGGTCTTCGACTTCGAGGGGGACGGCATCGCCGAGGTCGTGTACGCCGACGAGAACGACGTGTACGTATTCGACGGCCCCACCGGCGCCATCAAGCTCCAGGAGTCCACCCACTCCTCCGCGACGTGCAGCGAGTACCCGGCCGTCGCGGACGTGGACGGGGACGGCCAGGCCGAGATCATCTACACGTCCAGCGGCTACTCGGGGTCCGAGCGCGGCGTGCGCGTCATCGGCGATGCCGACAACAGCTGGATGCCCGGCCGCAAGGTCTGGAACCAGCACGCCTACAGCATCACCAACGTCGAGGAGGACGGGACGATCCCGGTCACCCCCGACGTGAATTGGGACGACTACAACAACTTCCGCTCGGGTGACGTGACCCCCGTCGAGGGCGGGTTCGCCAGCCCCGACCTCTACCCGGTCATCCACGACGTGTGTGTCACCGAGTGCGCGGAGGGCAACCTCACGGTCTGGTACTCGCTCGGAAACCAGGGCTATGGCGACGTGGCGGACGCCGTCGTCGTCGAGCTCTGGGGGGACACCGGCAGCGGCCTCGTCTTCCTCGCATCCGAGCCCTGGTCGGGCACGGTCGAGGCGGGCCGGCAGACCCGGTCGGCCCAGTTCGACCTCACCGGCGTGCCGCTCCCCCTCTACGGCCTCGTCATCACCGTCGACGGCGGGGACGACCCCGGCGCCGGCATCCTGGACGAGTGCCACGAGGACAACAACACCGCCGTGTGGGACGATCTGAATTGCGAGTGACCGGGGCGGGACGGCGTTTTTCTGCGCCGTCCCGCCCGATGTCGGCTTAGACCGCCTGCCATGCGCCTCCTCGCCCTCCTCCTCCTCGCCGGCTGCGCCACGGCCCCCGGCACCGACAAGTCCACCGACAGCGGCGAGGGGGACGCGGACACCGACACCGACACCGACGCCGACACCGATTCGGACACGGACGCCGACACCGACTCGGACACCGATTCGGACACGGACGCCGACACCGACGCCGACACCGACTCGGATACCGATTCGGACACGGATGCCGACACCGATTCGGACACGGACGCCGACACGGACGCGGACACCTGCCGCGAGGACAGCTACGCCGGGATCGAGGTTCCCAAGGTCGATGCGTGCTTCACCGAGGGCGCGGCCGTGGGGACGTTCACCCCGGTGATCGAGTGGACCAACACCGATCCGGGTGACACCTACACCACCCCGGTGGTCGGGCAGCTCAACGACGACAATGGGGATGGCCGCATCACCGACGACGACACGCCCGACGTGGTCGTGGCCAACACCTCGGGCGTGCTCTGGGCCATCTCGGGGGACGGCACGACGTTGTGGAGCGCCGGCAGCCTCGGCCCCGAGCCCATGACCGCCGCCATCGGGGATCTCGACCGGGACGGTTTCCCCGAGGTGGTCGGGTCGGGCTCGAGCGGCACGTTCGCGGTGCGCGGGGAGACCGGCGCCGCGTTCTGGTCCGGGGCCGCCTCGAGCGCGCCCTACTGCGGCGCGGTGGGCATCGCCGACCTGGACGCCGACGGGGATCCCGAGGTGATCGTCGGCAAGGTCATCTTGAACGGCGCGGACGGGACCACCCGGGGAACGGGCGCTCACGGCGCGGGGACCGGCTACTCGGGCGGCTGGGCCGCGGCGATGGGCGTGGCCGCCGACATCGACCGCGACGGCCTGCTCGAGGTGGTCGTCGGCAACGCGCTCTACGACGCCGACGGCGCCACCCTCTGGTACAACGGCGAGCCCGACGGGTTCGTGGCGGTGGCCAACTTCGACGACGATCCCGAGGGGGAGATCGTGGTCACCTGGACCGGCAACGTGCGCCTCCAGGACGACGACGGGACCGTGCTCTGGTCCGGCAGCTACGTCGGCGCCACGAGCGGGCCGCCGACGGTCGCCGACTTCGACGGGGACGGCGAGCCCGAGATCGGCGTCGCGGGCAACGGCCTGTACATGGTCATCGACGCGGACGGGACCACGCTCTGGAGCCGCGCCACGGTCGACGCCTCGAGCGGGTTCACCGGCTCGTCGGTCTTCGACTTCGAGGGGGACGGCATCGCCGAGGTGGTCTACGCCGACGAGAACGACGTCTACGTGTTCGACGGCCCCACCGGCGAGATCAAGCTCCAGGAGCCCACGCACTCCTCGGCCACGTGCAGCGAGTACCCGACGGTGGCCGACGTCGACGGGGACGGTCACGCGGAGATCATCTACACGTCGAGCAGCTACTCGGGGACCGAGAGCGGCGTCCGTGTCATCGGCGACGCCGACGACAGTTGGATGCCCGGCCGCACGGTCTGGAATCAACACGCCTACAGCATCACCAACGTCGACGAGGACGGCACGATCCCGGTCACCCCCGACGTGAATTGGGACAGCTACAACAACTTCCGCTCGGGTGACATCGGCGTGGGCGGCGGGTACAGCGGCGCCGATCTGTACCCGGTGATCCACGACGTGTGCGCGGACGAATGCGCGGCCGAGAACGTCACGATCTGGTACTCCGTCGGCAACCAGGGCCACGCCGACGTGACGGAGGACGTCGAGGTGGCGTTCTGGGGCGGCACGGGCACGGACCTGGTCCTCCTCGGCTCCATGACGTGGACGGCCGACCTCCCCGCCGGCGAGCAGTCGGCGTCCGCGTCCATCGAGCTCACGGGGGTCCCCTCCCCGCTCTACGACCTCGTGATCACCGTCGACGGCGGAGACGACCCCGGCGCCGACCTCGTGGACGAGTGCGACGAGGACAACAACACCGCGCAGTGGGGCGCGGCGGTGTGTCTTTGAGGGGCCGGCAGGAGGTCATGCCGGGGTGAGTACGCGCCGGCCCGGGTGATGTGGGGCCCGCGGCAGCCGACCGGAGGGCGGGCGGGCGCGTGAGCGGCCGCCCGGCTCTCGCGCCCGGCGCCGTGCGCCGGGGAGCGAAGCGGAGGCCGGAGGCCGACCCCGGAGGGTGGCGACGGCGCCGCTCGGGGCGCCGGGCCGCCCGGAGACTAGTGCAGCGTCGCCGCGTACGCCGCCGCGTCGAGCAGCGTGCCGACCTCGGCCGGATCCGCGACCTTGACCTTGAACAGCCAGCCCGCGCCGTGCGGATCCTGGTTGACGACCGACTCGTTGCCGTCGAGCGTGCCGTTCACCTCGGTGACCGTGCCGGTGACGGGGGCGTAGATGTCGCTCACCGCCTTGACGGACTCGACCTCGGCGGCGCCGGCGCCCTTCTTGACGGCCTTGCCGACCGCGGGGAGCTCGACGTGCACGATGTCACCGAGGGCGTCCTGCGCGTGGTGGGTGATGCCGACGGTGGCGATGTCGCCCTCGAGGCGGACCCACTCGTGGGACTCGGTGTAACGGAGGTTCTCGGGGATGCTGCTCATTTGGGTGGCCTCGCGAAGTAGGGTCAGTAGGGGCGGGTGTAGAACGGGGTCTTGGAGACGGTGGCGTCGGCGAGCTTGCCGCGCACGTCGATCTGCACCTTGGTGCCGATCTTCGAGAGCGCGGTCGGCACGTACGCGATCGCGACGTTCTGCTCGATGCTCGGGCCGCGGCTGCCCGAGGTGACCTCGCCCACCACCACGCCTTCCGACATCACGGCGTTGTGCGGGCGGGCGATGCGGCCGTCGACCACGAGGCCCACGAGGCGGCGGGGCACGCCGGCGTCGCGCTGCTTGACGAGGGGATCGCGCCCCACGAAGTCACCCTTCTCCAGCTTGGTCACCCAACCGAGGCCGGCCTCGAGCGGCGTCGTGTCATCGGTGATGTCGTTGCCGTAGAGGCTGTACTTCATCTCGAGGCGGAGCGTGTCACGCGCGCCGAGGCCGATGTTGGCGAGGCCGAACGGGGCGCCGGCGGTGTGGATGGCCTCCCACAGGATGTCGGCGGCGCCGGCGGGGAGGAAGATCTCGAAGCCGTCCTCGCCGGTGTAGCCGGTGCGCGCGAGGATGCAGCCCTCGACGCCGGCGACGGTGCCGACGGCGAACCAGTAGTTCTTGATGCTCGCGAGCTGGACCGGCGTGAGGCTCTGGAGGAGCGCCTCGGCGTGGCGGCCCTGGACGGCGAGCTGGCCCCACTGCTCGGACTCGTTGGAGATCTCGGCGCCGAAGGGGTTGTGGGCCTGCATCCACGCGTAGTCCTTGGCGCGGTTGGCGGCGTTGACACAGATGAGGATGTCCTCGGCCCCGAAGCGGTAGACGATCAGGTCGTCGACGATGCCGCCGCGCTCGTTGCACATGGCGGTGTACTGGGCCTGGCCGTCGACGATCTTGGACACGTCGTTGGTGACGAGGTGCTGCACGGCGGCGAGGGCCTGCGGGCCGCGGAACCGGACCTCGCCCATGTGGGAAACGTCGAAGAGGCCGACCCGCGCGCGCGTTGCGAGGTGCTCCTCGATGATGCCCGTGTACTGCACCGGCATGTCCCACCCGCCGAAGTCGATCATGCGGGCGCCCGCCTCTTTGTGGAAGGCGTGGAACGGAGTGCGACGGACGGTCATGAGTGCCTCGGGAGGCGCGCGAACATGCCCCTCCGGGGGCGCCGCGTCAAGGGGCGCCGACGGCGGGACCGATGCCGACGGGCGGGCCGTCGCGGGGACGACGAGCGGCGCCGACGGCCGTCGTGGCGCGCGGGCGTCGCGGGCCGCCCCCGCGCTTAGAGTCTTCTTCGATGAAGGTGCTCGTCCTGCTCAATCGAGGGGCCGGATCGGTGAACGGCTTGTCGCCCGAGGAGCTGTGCGGTCGGATCGAGGGCACGTTTGCAGCTTTTCGCGTCGAGGCCGAGGTGCGCGCCCTCGACGGCCCCGCGCTCGCCGAGGCCGCGCGGGCGGCGGCCGACCTGCCGGTGGACGCCGTGATCGCCGCCGGGGGCGACGGCACCGTCAACACCGTCGCCGCCGCGCTCGCCGGCACGTCGAAGCCGATGGGCGTGCTGCCGCTCGGCACGTTCAACCACTTCGCGAAGGAGCTGGGCATCCCGCAGGACCTCGACGCCGGGATCGCGGCCCTCGCGACCGCCCAGCCGACAGATCTGGACGTGGCCGAGGTGAACGGGCGGCTGTTCCTCAACTTCACCGGCATCGGCCTGCACCCGTCGATGGTCCGGCGGCGGGACGAGGCGGCGGACGTCGGCAAGCCCAAGCTGCTCGCCACCATCGTCGCGTTACTGCGCGCGCTGCGCGACCTCCCCGTGATGCGCGTCGGCATCGCGAGCGCCGGGCGCCCGCAGTGGCGGGTGACCCCCTCGGTGATCGTGTGCACCAACACCTACCAGATGAAGGCGTACGGGGTCGAGCACCTGTCGATCCCGCAGCGCGGCGTGCTCAACGTCTACGTGGCGCGCACCACCCGCTGGTACCACATGCTCTGGATCGTGGCCCGGGCGCTGTTCGCGCGGCTCGACACCACCAAGGCGTTCGAGGTCGTCGTGCTCCCCGAGGTGTCGATCTTCCTGCATCGTCGGCGGGTGGCGATCACCATCGACGGCGACGTGGAGACGCTCGAGGCGCCGCTGGTGTACCGCGTGCGGCGCGGGGGGCTGCGGGTGCTGGTGCCGGCGCCGGTGGCGCCAGGCTAACGATCGGGCCGGAACCAGCCGCCGAGGTGCGCGAACGTCGGGCGCGCGAGGTCGGCGATGACCCGTTCGACGATTGCGGGGTCGAGATCGGGCCTCCGCGCGCACACGTCCATGCCCTCGGGGGTGACGCCGAAGGTGGCGCGGGCGAACCACGTGAGCATCCACGCGCCGTCGGGGTCGACCGCCACGACAGACCACTCGCTCGCGAGCAGGCCGAGCATCCCCGCGCCCCGCCACGTGAAGCGCCCCGGCGCGTCGGGGTGCCCCGTGTCGACGCCCACGATCCGGCGCGGGGTGTAGCCGCCCCCGAGCCACGCGGGCGCCTCGTAGGCGACGGTGTCGGACCAGCGGAGGCCCGGGCCGCGGAGCGCGCCGTAGGTGAGGGCGGGCGCGCGCTTGCCGCGCCAGAACGGCAAGGTGGTCGCGACGACGTGCCACGTGCCGAGGAGCGCGGCGAGGTCGAGGTCGGGGGGAGGCGCAAATGCAGGCATGGGGGCGGCGTAGCGCGGGGTCAGGGGGGCGTCTCGGGGGTCGCGGCTACGGCGCCCGTCGCCGCGCACCGCTCGGCGAGCTGATCCACGAGCCAGCGGCTCGCGGGGCCGAGCCCGGTGTCCCCGCGGGTGAGGAGGGACAGGCGCACGTCGAGGGTGTCCCGCTCCCACGCGGCCGGGCGGATGCGGACGAGGCGCCCGGCGGCGAGATCGTCGCGACACAGGTGCTCGGGGAGGTTGCCCCAGCCGAGGCCCGCGACGAGCAGCGCGCGCTTGGTCGGGAGGTCGTGGATGCGCCAGGTGCGCGCCGAGAGCACCGACTGGTCGGGGGCGGCCCGCTCGGGCTCCGTGCCCGCCCGCTCGGAGAGCACGATCTGGACCTCCTCGCCGAGCCGCGTCGCGTCGAGCGGCCCGGCCTCCGCGGCGAGCGGGTGTCCCGGCGCCACCACCGCCACCATCCGAACGTGCCCGAGCACGCGGGCGGAGAGCCCGGCCTCGCCCGCGGCCTCCCCCGCCACGCCGAACGCACAGGTGCCGTCCCGCACGAGCGCGGCGACCGCGGCGAGGGTCTCCGTGTGGAGGCGCAACAGGACGCCGGGGTAGCGCGCCGCGAACCCGACGCAGGCGGCCACGAGCGCGTCGGACGGAAACAACACGTCGACGACGGCGGACACGACCGGCTCGACCTCCCCGGCGAGCCCCTCCCCGACGCGCCGCAGCTCGTCCACCCGCGCGGCGACCCGCCGGGCCTCGGCCACGAACACCTCCCCCGCCGGCGTGGGGCGCACGGAGCGGGTCGTGCGCTCGAACAGCCGCACGCCGAGGTTCGCCTCCACCGCCGCCACCCCGTGGCTCACCGCGGATTGCACCCGGTGGAGCCGCCGCGCCGCCCCGGTGAAGCTCCCGGTGTCGGCCACCGCGAGCAGCATGCGCACCTGGTCGAGGGTCACCGGATCATCCATCTGTCCGCCTCATGAATCGCATCGCAATTCATCGTATCGACGCATGGCGGCGCGGTCCATACAGGGAGGGCATCAGGAGTCCCCATGACCACCCTCCGCCGTTCCGAAGACCGCGGCCATGCCAACCACGGCTGGCTGGACAGCTACCACACGTTCTCGTTCGCCGACTACCACGATCCGCGCCACATGGGCTTCCGGAGCCTGCGCGTGATCAACGACGACCGCGTGGCGCCCGGCGGCGGGTTCCCCACCCATCGCCATCGCGACATGGAGATCGTCACCTACGTGCTCGACGGCGCGCTTGAGCACAAGGACTCGATGGGCACCGGCTCGGTCATCCGCCCCGGCGACGTGCAGCGCATGAGCGCGGGCACCGGCGTCGCCCACTCGGAGTTCAACGCGTCGAAGACCGACCCCGTCCACCTCCTCCAGATCTGGATCCTGCCCGACCGGTCCGGCTACAGCCCCAGCTACGAGGAGAAGCACTTCGACGCGGCGGACAAACGCGGCCGCCTCCGTATCGTGGCCTCCCGCGACGGGCGCGACGGCAGCGTCACCCTCCACCAGGACGCCACCATCCACGCCGGCCTCTTCGACGGGGACGAGCGCGCCGAGCACGCCCTCGCGCCGGGCCGCGCCGCGTGGGTGCACGTCGCGCGGGGCACGCTCTCGGTCAACGGCGAGCGCCTCACCGCTGGCGACGCCGCCGCCATCGGCGACCACGTGACCCTCGAGCGCGGCGAGGGGGCGGAGGTGCTGGTGTTCGATCTGGGGTAGCGAGGTTGGGGCCCGCGGCCGGGGGCCCGCGGCGCGCGCGGACGCGCGCCGCCGCGTGTCTTCCGGGCTCGCGCAGTCGCGCTCGGTCGGCGCCGAGCCGCCGACGCGCCGCCCGTCCATCGGCGCGGCGTCGCGCACCTCGGGGGCGGCGCCCCTCCAGCCCCGCTGGGCCGGGGTGATGGTTTGTCGCGGCGCGATTGGTTGTGACTTCGGGGGCGCGGGGGCGCGGCGGTCGGCGGCGGCCAGGAAGGCTGGATCATCCTGGATGATCGGGCCTTCCTGGCCGCGGGTGGCGGTCGGAGAGCGGGCTCACGGTGGCGGGGCCCTCGGGCCCGGGGCCCACGGCGCGCGCGCCGCCGCGTGTCTTCCGGGCTCGCGCCTTCGCGCTGGGTCGGCGCCGAGCCGCCGACGCGCCGCCCGTCCATCGGCGCGGCGTCGCGCACCTCGGGGGCGACGCCCCTCCGCGGCGCCATCGGTTGCGACTTCAGGGGGCCCGCGGCCACCGAGGCACCTCCTGACGAACAGGCCTCCCCTCCGTGGCCGCCACGGGGCCACCGAGGCACCTCCTGACGAACAGGCCTCCCCTCCGTGGCCGCCACGGGGCCACCGAGGCACCTCCTGACGAACAGGCCTCCCCTCCGTGGCCGCAT
>JAKFCH010000426.1:0-7787 GCA_036676765.1 Deltaproteobacteria bacterium | reverse complement strand
TAGCTCGCGCCTGCCTCCACGCTGGCGAGCAGCTCCGGGAGCCGCGTCTTTGCGTCGTAGCTGCCGATGGCCTCGGGCTCGCGCACGAACAGCGGCGGTGGGTCGTAGTGGCTGTACTTCACGGTTCAGACCAGTCGTAGACCAGTTTATGTTCACGCCGTGCCGCGCTGCAACGCCAGGATGAAGAAAATCCTCGGGGAAAAGGACCATCCCCTGCGCACGCCTACGGCTCCCCGCTCCGCCCCCGCCGCTTCAGCTCGCGCAGGTGCCAGAGGTAGAAGCTCTCGACCTTCTCCCGCGCCCACGGCGTCTTGCGGAGGAATTTCAGGCTCGACGCCACGCTCGGCTCGTGGAGGAAGCACTGGATCTTCACCTGGCTGCCGAGCTCCTCCCAGCCGTAGTGCTCCACCAGCTCCGTCACGATCGCCTGGAGCGTGAGGCCGTGCAATGGGTTCTTGGGCTGTTCGGGGGCCACGGTCGCTCCGCCAGAGGGCCCCATCTACCCCGGCCGGGGTCGGTCGTTACTTCGCCGCGTGCTCGGCGTCCCAGACCGCTCCCCACTTCTCGTAGTAGTTCGAGCCCGACTGCGAGCCCCGCCACTCGCCGCGGTACTTGTCCGCGAGCCACGGCTTCGCCACGGCCTTGATCTCCGCCTGGTTCGCGAGGTCGGCCTCCGGATCCAGGTGGCTGCCTGCCAGGTCGGGATGCTCGAGCGCCAACCAGTCGACGAATTCCTCGTAGCCGCCGGCCTTGTTGTGGGTGATCCCGAGCTGGAGCAACGTCACGAAGCTGCTGGCGGCGGCGTCGATCTCCTCTTCCATCTGCGTCGCGATGAACGCCTCGCGCCCTTGCTTGGAGACATCGCCTTGTTCTCCGTGGTGGTGCGCCTTCAGGTGCACGATCTCGTGCGCGAGCGACGACAGCCAGAGAGCCTCGTCGTAGCGACGGTCCAGGCTGATCTTGTCGCGGTTCTGGAAGTTGCCGCGCGCGGACCAGACGATGGGGAAGTCGAGGTTGCCCCGCTTCTCGCGGATGGCCTCGAGCACGGTGTTGCTCTCCGGGGCCTCCTGCAGGGTCGTCATCATCCGGGCGCGCAGATCGGTCGGGATCGCGGACCCGACCGGGCGATCGCGGTTCAGCGTCGCTTCGGAGGGGCCCCGCCCTCCGCCGCGTCGAGGCGCCTCCCGGGACTCGTCCTCGCCGTGATCGTGCGCGTGATCGTGACCGTGACCCTGCTCCTCCGCCTGTCGGTCGACCGCGAGGCGCTCCTGCGCCCAGGCGTTCCCCCGGCCCATCGGCGCCGGGGAGACGCTCACCGACGCCTCCGCAGAGGCCGACGCCCCGGCCTGCTTCCCGACGGCCTTCACGGGCGCACCCGGGAGATGCCGGTGGCGAGCGTGTCGCGGGTGGCGGTGGGGCTCCCTTCTGCGGGCACGTCGAGGCGCCAACGTTGGAGCTGACCGGCATCGTCGAGGACGTGCATCTGGACCCGCCAGCCGCTCCCGGCCCGCTCCACGAGCGAGGGGAGCACCTGGAGCGAGAGCTCGGCGGGGAGCCCGGCCAGCGTTGCGCCGTCCTCGACCAGGGTGCAGGCGTCGGCGGAATCGCACCAGAGCTCGAGCAGCCGCGCCGCGGCCTTCGGCCCCTGCAGGAGCCCCGGCTCGGAGCGCACGAGCTCGCCGACCCCCGCGGCGTTCCCGCTCGTCACCACCGCGCCGCCGCCCGGCCGCGCGGCGACGTAGAACGACATTGGGTGGGACAGGTGCTTCGGCATCACCCGGAACACGTCGTGGGTCACGACGCCCTCGATGTCCACCGGCCGGAGGGAGTAGTCCTCCGGGGCCTGCACCCAGTCGGCGAGCTCGACGTCCCCGGTCTCCCGGACGGCGCGAAGGACCTCTTCGTGTGTCGGCATCGGATCGGCTCCTGTGACCGCGCTCGGGGCGGCGGAAGGGGCGCGCGAACAGGCGCTCGCGAGCAGGATCAGCAGGACGTACCCGACCGGGGTGCTGGGCATCACGTTCCCGAGCCTCACCGTAGCACGGGCTCGACCGGTGGCGGATGGAACGCGGATCCGGTAGCGTTCGAAGCATGCTTCTGCTCCTGACCGCCGCGCACGCCACCGATCGGGTTGCCACCGTCCGCCTCGGCGTGGGGATCCCCGATCTGCTCGGCGGGAGCGTGTCCCTCACGGCGCTGCGCCCCTTCGAGCTCGAGGTCGGCGGCGGCACCGCGGTCATCCATCACACCGCCTTCGCCCGGGCCGGCGCGGCCATCCCCTTCCTCGACCGGGAGCTGGGTGGGCGGCGGTTCATCGTGGAGGGGCTGGCGCTCGGCGGCTACCGGTACCTCGTCGAACCGGGATTGTACGGCTCCATGCTCTACGAGTACGACGTCGGCTACATGCCCGACTTCTCCCGGCACGGCGTCGAGCTCGGCCTCGCCGGGGAGGTCAGCTGGTGGCTGGGCGAGCACTTCGCCCTCGACATCCAGTCCCTCGTCGGCGGCGGGCTCTGGGTCGCCGAAAACGCGGACGGAAGCTGGCCCTTCTACATGAACTACCGGCTGTCGTTCGGCGTCGGGTTCTGACGCGCGGGGTCGGTGGAAGCTACCCGATCAACCCGCGCAGCTCCCCCAGCCACGCGCCCTCCGCCCCCCCGGGGAGCGGCTTTCCATCGAGAAGATCGCGGATGACCCCCGAGGAGAGGCCCTCCAGCGCGGCGCGGATGCCGGCGCCCGGCGCGATCGGCGTCGTGACCGGCGCGATGGCCGCGGGCACTCCGAGCGCGTTGATTGCGTCGCTGATGATCCGGCGGCGGTCGGCGTAGGGGATGGCGGCGAGCGCCTCGGGGAGGATGGGCGCGCCGACGTGGTGCACCTGTGCGGCCGCGGGCACATCGTGGCGGCTCACCCCGTCCACGCCGCCGCGGAAGGCGACGGGCACGATCGGCATGCCGCGCTCGAGCGCGATGTCCACCCACAACGAGCTGATCTTGTCGACCGGCTGGCCCGGCACGATCTGGCGCGTGCCCTCGACGTGCACGAGGAGACTCCGGTCGGAAGCACCCCGGGCGAGCGCCGGGAGCGTGCCCGGATCCTTCTGGTCGAACCAGACGATGAACGGTTCCTGCTCCTGCCCGGGGTACGTCGTGAGTAGCCGCTCCAGCGCGCCGAGCCAGCGATCGCGGTGCTCCACCTTGGCGAGCGCCCGCGTCGGCGTGCCGAACAGCGCCGGCGCCACGCACGTGAAGATCACGCTCTCGAGGTAGTTCTCGTGGTTGCCGAGGAACAGGCACGGCCGGCCGCGCACCGCCTCCATCGCCACCGGATCGTGCACGACGAGGTCGGCGAGGTAGCGGCGGGCGAGCGCGGCGACGAGATCCTCGCCGGGCCACGCACCCTGGCCGAGGTGCGCGCGCCACCACCCGGTCACGCGGGACATGTCGGGGAACGTGACGCCGCCCACGCGCACGCCGATGTCGGTGGTCGGGGAGGTCATGGGGCGGGGGCTCCGCCCCCGCAACGCCCCGGAGTCAGTGGTCTCGGACCCGCTCCCGTCGAGCGGCGTCCACGGCACCGTCGCGAGCGGCCGCACCGCCGCGAAGGCGCGATCCCCGGCGAGCGTGATGTCGCGCGGGTGCACGCCGAGGCGCACCGCGGCGAGCTCCCGCGCGGCGATCTCGGTGGCGTCGGTGCTGCCGAACACGCGCAACACGGTGCCGGGCAGCCAGTCGGAGCCCTTCACTTCGATCGGGGCGAGGTGCGCGGTGTCGCCCTCGATCCGCGCGAGCGCCACGCCGGTGCCGGGCTTGCCCTGGAGGAAGTCGCGGCGGGCGGCGGGGGCGGCGTCGCCGATGCGGCCCTTGGGGAGGAGCACCTCCTGGAGCACCACGGCCGCGAGGAGCGTGTCGCCGTCGTAGAGGTGGGCCCCGATGCGCGGGCGACCGCTCACGACGCCGAGCGCGCGCACCTCGCAGCGCACCGGGCGCGCCGGGGGCGCCCCATACAGCGAGATGGACTCGAACCGCGAGGGGTAGCCGACCGAGCCGGGGGCAACCTCGGGGAACCAGGTCTCCAGGCGATCGTGCGGCACGCCGTGGGTGATCCCGTCGAGGAGCACGTCGGGCGCGGCGGGCAAGAGGATCAGCGTGGCGCCGTTGCTCCCGCGGGCGACCACGCGCTCGACCACGTGGAAGCTCGGCCCGTGGAACAGCTCGCCGCTCGCGTAGAGCGTGGCCCCGTCGGGGCCGGGCACGGCATCGCGGAGCGGCAGCAGCTCCACCGGCGGCACGGGCGCGCACGCCGTCGCGACGAAGAACGGCTCGGGGGCGCCGAGCACGACCTTGTCGCCGTGCACCGTCGCGGTCACGTCGCGCGGCCCGTCCGGGAATGAGAGCCACCGCGTGACCGACGCGTCCTTCAGCGCGGGCGCGCCGGTGGCCTGCATCGCGAGCATCACCATCGTCATCGCGGGCAGGGCCGGGAGGACGTAGGTGGGGCAGTGATCGACGGGGACGGGGACCGTCACCGTCGTGACGCGGGACGACGCGACGGTCGACCCCTGGGTGCCTTGGGGGGCGTTGCGGGGGGCGGAGCCCCCTGCCCCATGTAGCTGGGAACCCGACGACGCACCCGGAGTGGGCGTGCCGCCGGGACCGTCAAAAGGGAGGGTCGGACCGCCCGCGCCCTCCACCACCCGCATGCCGAGGCCCCACGCCGAGTAGATCCGCTTGCCGTCGACCCAGAGGTGGGCGTCGCACGTCACGGTGTCGCCCTCGACCTTGGTGATTTCGACTTCCGTTTGGATCAGCTTGTTCTTCGGCACCACCTGGCCGCGGTACTTCCACTTGAGCTCGCGGCCGATCGCGATGGGCTCGAAGCGGGGCTCCTGGAAGCCCTTGCCGTAGCCCTCGTGGATCATCACGAACTGGAGGAGCTGGATCATCGCCTCGATGCCGAGGCTGCCCGGCTGGACCGGATCCATGTAGAAGTGGGCCTTGAAGAACCACTCCGCGGCGTCCACGTCCTTGTCGGCGCGCCACTTGCCGAGGCCCGCCTTGCCCGCGGTCGGCCAGTGGCCGGTGACGCGGTCGAGCATGCACAACATGTCGCCCGGCATGCGGAGCGTGCCGTCGAAGTAGCGGGCGGGGTGGGTCGAGAGGTCGACGTGAAAATCGCTCGGGGAGGCGAGCCACGCGCGGTCGGCCTCTTCGGAGCCGACGCCGACCTGGTTCTCGAAGGCGGCGGGCGGGAAGAAGCCGAACACGGTCTTCATCTCGTAGAGGGGCTTCCCGTCCATGAACATCGTGACGTCGAAGCCTTCGATGATCATGCCGGCGGAGCGGTTGACCGAGTTGATCTTGACACGCGTCGTGAGCGTGCCCGCGTTCGGCGGGATCTCGGCGAGCAGGGTGCCCGTGCCGTCGAGGTTGCGGAACAACAGGTCGGTCTCGGAGGTGGTGGCCGAGCCGACGTAGCTGGCGAGCCAGCCGCAGGGCTGGAGCGCGGCTTCGAGCAGCACCGCGAAGGGCATCGTCGGGGTGCCGTTCTCTCGGAAGTACCAATCCTGCGGGGGCACGTCGTACTCGATCTCGATGACCGTACCGGCCTTGGTGGACCCGATGGCGCCGTCGGTGCGGGTGACACGCGACATGAAGTGGTACGGCGGCCCGGGGAGGCGGGCGACGGCGCGGGTGCCGTCGAAGACCTTGTACATGGGCCCGAAGGCGTCGGAGGGACGGCCCCAGGCGCACGCGAGGAGCGAGGCGTAGTCCCACACGCAGGGCTTCGGCTCGACGTAGTCGGTGAGCAGCTTCGGCATCCGCGTGAGCGGCCAGTCCGGCACCATCACGAGCGTGAGCGGATCGGCGTGGAAACACTTCAAGCCGTCGACCGTGCACATGACCTGGGCCTTCACGTAGGGCACCGGGTCGAGGCCGACCTCCTGCACGAAGAGCTCGTAGGTGAGGCGCTTGCTGGTCGGGACGACCTGGCCGCGGCAGCGGAGGTGGAAGGTCTCGCCCTGCTTGGGCTCGAACCGCCACCCGTCGCGCTTCAGCGTGTGGCCGAGGCCGGTCATGTAGACCTGGAGCGCCTGGAGGCAGCCCTCGAACATGAGCGTGCCGGGCATGCACGGGTCGTTGTGGAAGTGCCCGTCGAAGAACCAATTGTCACCGGTGATGTCGCACTCGGCGGCGAGGTAGCCGCGCTTCCACGGGCCACCCGCGGGGTCGAACGACGTGACGCGGTCGAAGAACAACATCCGTCCGCCCGCGATCTTGGGCGTCCACGTGTGGGTGAGGGCGCGCTCGAAGCCGGGGCCGAACGCCTCGGCGACGCGACCTTCGGTGAAGGCGAGGAGGTCCTCCTTCGTGAACGACGACTTCGTGCACGTCACGGCGGGGGGCGCGAGCGGGCCGGTGAGATCGACCTCGGCGGTAGTGGCATCCCAGAGCACGCCGCCCGACTTGTCCAAGTCGGCTTGGGAGAAGAACCCGGCCTGGCCTTCCTTGACGGTGAGGCGGACCGCGTCGTTGACCTTGCACTCGTAGTGGAAGAAGAACATCCGGATGTCGCCGAGCTTCGCGTGCCCGTCGACCTGGATCTCGTACTTCAGCGTGTCGCCGACGCCGGGGAGGCCGCCCTCGTAGCGGAGATCGCACCCGAGGAGGCGGTACATCCGCTCGCCCTTGTTGTAGTTCAGGTCGATGCCCTGCCAGCTCACGAGCAGCAGATCGGCCTGACCGGCCTCGATCATGACCCCGGCGGGGATGTGACGCTCGTGGAGGTACCAGGACTCCTCGGTGATGTCGGTCTCGGTCCAGATCGCGCCCTTGCCGAGGAGGGCGGGGGGCCCTTCGATGCCGGTGACGCGGTCGCACAGGAGCAACGGGGGCTCGGGCATGCGGACGACGCGGGCGTAGGCGTCCTGGGGGGCGAACTGGGGGCCGAAGTGCTTGCTGATCGGGCCTCGCGACATGGCTTCGAGGTCTTGTCGCGTGAGCTTCGGACCGGGCTTTTGGGTGGTTCTCGGCGCTTGATCCGGAATTTTCACCACAGAGGGCACAGAGGGCACAGAGCCGGAGAAAGGCAGAGTCGGAACAGGAGTCTGAAGGGCAGGGGGGGGCGGAGTCGGAGCCTGGAATTGTGGGCTTCCTCCTCTCTCTTCCCTCTTCTCTGTGTACTCTGTGACCTCTGTGGTGAACCCTCCGGATCCGAACGCGGCGCCGAGCATCATCCGCGTGGTGTTCGCGCGTGAGGCTGCGAAGCGGGCCTGCACGGCGGCCTGCTGCTCGAGGAAGGCGCGGTGGACCTGGGTCACGCGGGCCTGCTGGGCGAGCAGGTTGGTGAGGGTCGGATCGGCGCCGGCGTACATCGGGGCGGCGGTCGGGGCCGGCGCAAGCGCGGCGGGCGTCGGGGCCGGCGTGGGCGCGGCCTGGATCGGGGCGGGCGTCGCGCGGGTGGGCGTCATCGGGGGGGCCGAGGCTACGGGGGTCGAGGCGGTGGGTGCCTCGTAGGTGCCGAGGACAGGCGGGAGGGAGGGGGCGGCGGGCAGGCGCAGGACGACCTCCGTCTGGGTGTCGAGGGGGAGCACGATGGGCGCGGCGTGGGCCGCGAAGGTCAGGACCGGCCCGGTGAGCGGCGCCGGAGCGTCGCCTCCGGGGATGGTGGGGAGGGGGACGGGGGTGCCGGCGGCCGAGAGGGCCACGCGGGCCGTGGCGCCGCCGAGGCTGCGGACGGCGACGGTGGCGCGGCGGACGCCGTCGGCCGGGGCCCAGGTGCGCGGT
>JAKFCH010000425.1:0-2039 GCA_036676765.1 Deltaproteobacteria bacterium | reverse complement strand
GCCGCCACGCCCGCGCCTTCCCGCGCCGAGCCGCCCGCGCGTCCGGCGCCGGTCGCCGAGGCGCGCCCCGCCGCGACCCCCTTCGCGAACGCCCGCATCGAGGCCTCCTCGCCGGTGTTCGACGACGAGCCGCCCCCGAAGAAGACCAGCCCGATGATGATCGCCGGGATCGTCGGCGTGCTCCTCGTGCTCGGCTGCGGGGTCCTCACCCTCGGTGGCGGCGGCATGTACTGGTTCATGGGCGGAGGCGGCGCCGCGACCGAGGCCGCGCGCGTCGAGGCCGAGAAGGCCACGAAGTCCGCCGAGGGGGCTGCGGTCAAGGCGAAGGCCGACGCCGAGGCAACCGTCGAGGCGGGCTCGGGCGCGACGGCGGACGACGCGGTCGCGACGCCCGGCGCCGCGACGGGCACCGACGCACCGTCGGGCGCTTCGGCTCCGAAGGCCGCTGCCCCGACGAAGTCGACGGGCGCGAGCACCCCGCCGAAGCCGACGACGGGCGGCACCCGCACTTCCACCCCGAAGGCGGCCGCCCCCGCGCCCACCAAGGCGCCTGCCCCGGCGACCACGAGCGCGCCGGCGCCCGCGGCGGCGGGGGCCAACTTCTCGGTCAAGTTCACGACGCCGGGCCGCGAGGCCAAGCTCCAGTGCGGGGACGGCCAGACCGCCGACTTCGCCGGCGCGACCACCATGACCTTCCTCGACACGACCACCTGCCTCGTCCGCATCGACAGCGGCAAGGGCGCGGTGCAGGTGAGCCGGTCGGCCTCGATCAGCTGCACCGAGGACGCCGGCAAGGTGTCCTGCTCGGGCGGGTAGCAGCGTGCGCGCGGTCCTCCAGCGCGTGACCGAGGCGCGCGTGTCGGTCGACGGCGCGATCACCGGCGAGATCGGCGCCGGCCTCCTGGTGCTCCTCGGCGTGGCGCCGGACGACGGCCCCGCGCAGGTCGCCTGGATGGCGGACAAGATCGTCAACCTCCGGATCTTCGAGGACGACGGCGGGAAGATGAACCGCTCCGTGCGGGATGTCGGAGGAGGGGTGCTCGTGATCTCCCAATTCACGCTGTACGGCGATGTCGCGAAGGGCCGCCGGCCGGGGTTCAGTGGCGCCGCGCCCCCCGAGATCGCGAAGCCGCTCTACGAGGCCGTGGCCGACGCGCTCGGCGCCGCCCGCGGCGTGTTCGGCGCCCACATGGTCGTCGCGCTGGTGAACGACGGCCCGGTGACCTTGATCCTGGACACCCCGTGAGCCGCGGCGGCGCCGAGCTCGCGGGCCTCGCCGAGGTGGCCACCCGGGCCGCGCGCGCCGCGGGGCGATTGCTGGCGGCGCGGCCGGCGCGGGTCGATCACAAGGGCGCGGTCGACCTCGTGACGGAGCTCGACCTCGCGTCGGAGCAGATCATCCGGGAGAGCCTCGGGCGCGAGTCGCCCGGGATCGCCATCCAGGGCGAGGAGGGCGGCGGCGTCACCACCGGCACGCGCTGGGCGGTCGACCCCATCGACGGCACGACCAACTTCGTGCACGGATACCCCTTCTACTGCGTCAGCATCGCCCTCATCGAGGGGGACACCCCCATGGTCGGCGTGATCTACGACCCCGTGCGCGATCGGCTCCACGCCGCGTGGCAGGGCGGCGGCGCCACCGTGAACGGCGCGCCGATGCGCGTCTCCACGGTCACGACGCTCGACGCGTCGCTCTGCGTCACCGGCTTCCCCTACGATCGCCGGACCAACGCGCCGTTCTACCTGCGCTTCTTCCAGCGCGCGATGGAGACCACCCACGGCGTGCGCCGCAGCGGGAGCGCCGCCATGGACCTCGGCACGATCGCCACCGGGGCGGCCGAGCTGTTCTGGGAGTTCCGCCTCAAGCCCTGGGACACCGCCGCCGGCGTCGTCCTCGTGCGCGAGGCCGGCGGCATGGTGACGCGCATGGACGGGAGCCCGTGGCACCCCGACGCCGACGACGTGTTGGCGACCAACGGGCACGTGCACGAGGCGACGATCGCGATGTTGCGGGGCTGAGCCGGCGGCCCGGCCGCGCC
>JAKFCH010000424.1:0-13141 GCA_036676765.1 Deltaproteobacteria bacterium | reverse complement strand
GGTCGTCCGCCCCACGCGGCTCTTTCCGGGTACCCTGGGGCGGCGGGCGTCCCCCATGATCCGAGCCTTGCTACTCCCCCTCCTGCTCGGTTGCCCCGGCGATCCCGATGGTGCCGGCGTCTGCGACCCCGCGCGCCCGGCGATGACGCTCTCCGAGGCCGAGGTCGACTTCGGGGAGGTGGCCCTCGAAGGGGCCGTCGTCCAAACGGTCTCCGTCGCCAACGAGGGCGACCTTCCGCTCGGCGTCACCTCGGTGGCCATCGGCGACGAGGCCGACGGCTCCCCGTTCCACGTGGCGTTCGACATCGACGCGACGCCGTGCGCGTGGGTGCCGGGGCCCGAATTCGACCCCGAGCCGCCTCCGCCGGACACCGGCGGCCCGGTGACGGACGACCCCGACAGCGCGGAGCCCGACACGCCGCGCGGCCACGCGTTCGTCCTCGACCCCGGGTGTGTCTTGCCGCTCGCCGTGACGTTCGCGCCCGAGGCGCCCGGGGATCTGCGGGACGCGCTCGTCGTCCGCAGCAGCCCCCTCGAAGACGTCGACGGGAGCGGCTTCCGCGCCGATGCGCTCCACGGGACGGCGATCACGTGGTTGCGCGGCACGGCCCCGGGCGTGGACCTTCGCGAAGACCCCTACGTGGTGGGGAACGTGATCCAACTGGCGCGAACGTCGATGCTCGAGCGCGAGACCCTCACGATGACGGTGCGCGCCCACAGCCCGGTCGGGAGCCCGATCGCCTACCGATGGTCCACCGACGAGGGCGGGGGCACCCTCTCCGACGGTACGCTCCCCGAGGCGGCGTTCACGGCGTTCGCGATCGTCACGTGCGGCGCGCCCGACGACACCGTCGTCGGGAGCATGCGGAACGTCTACTTCGTCCTCTTCGACGAGCACGGCAACCAGGACTGGTCGTTCGACCGCGTGGCCGTGTGGAACGAGACCGCGCCGCTCTACGACGCCTGCCCCGACATCGAGGCCTCCCCGAGCGGAGGCTGCGACGACGAGGCGGATCCCGACTGCCCCGTAGAGGATCCCGAGTGCGGTGGCGACGCGGCCCTGTCGTTGTTCGCCCTCGGCGCGCTCGCGTCGAGGCGGCGGCGGCGCGATCCCTGAACGGGCGCGCCCCAGAAGCGGCCGCGCCCTGGCGCCGCGAAGGGCAGAGCCCGCCCCATCGTCCGGAATTCCGAGCAGAGCCCTCCCCAACGTCCGAATTCCGCCCCGTGGCGCTCCCACCAAGCGCTCGCCCGGCACACCCACCCGGAAAAACAGAGCTTCCTCCGTAGCGAGCACCACCCGACCCCCCTTCCATCGCCTCCCCGCGGACATTGGAGCCGGCTCTCCCCGCAAAAGCGGACGTCCAGGGCGGCTCTGCCCCATCGGCCCCCACCGCAGGGAGCGCGCAGGCCCGCGACGGCGCCGCCGGGCCGCCCCCGCTCCCCTCCCCCGTGTGTGCGGGGTCCCATACGACCACCAACGGTCCCATCACCACCTCTCCCCTTTGTGGGGACCGAGCGGGCGCGCGTCTGAAGCGTCACCCGAGTGCAGCGCAGGGAGGGTCGGCGACGTGTGGCCGGGTCCGGCCGGTGGGGCCCCTTGGGGGGAACCGGCCGGGGGCCCCGGACGCGGTTCTCGTCGCCGACCCTCCCGGCGCCCCACACCAAGACGCGATAGAACGCGCCCGCACCGGAGCCCCCATGTCGCAGGACAGCCCCATCACCCCCCGCGCCACCGATTATTCGCAGTGGTACCTCGATGTCATCAGCGCCGCGGGGCTCGCCGACTACTCGCCGGTCAAGGGCGCCATGGTCATCCGGCCGCACGGCTACGCCATGTGGGAGTTCATGCGCGACGACCTGGACCGGCGCTTCAAGGCGACCGGCCACGTCAACGCCTACTTCCCGCTGTTCATCCCCGTGTCGTTCCTCTCGAAGGAGGCCGAGCACGTCGAGGGCTTCGCGAAGGAGTGCGCCGTCGTGACGCACCACCGCCTGCGCGCGGCCGAGGGCGGCGGCGTCGAGCCCGATCCGGCCTCGAAGCTCGAGGAGCCGCTCGTCGTGCGCCCCACCTCCGAAACCATCATCTGGCACATGTACGGCCAGTGGATCCAGTCGTGGCGTGACCTCCCCATCCTCATCAACCAGTGGGCCAACGTGGTCCGTTGGGAGATGAAGACGCGGCTGTTCCTTCGCACCAGCGAATTCTTGTGGCAGGAGGGCCACACCGCCCACGCCACCTCGGCCGAGGCCATCGACGAGACGACGAAGATGCTCGGTGTCTACGCCGACTTCGCGCGTGACATCCTCGCCCTCCCCGTCGTCCCGGGCATCAAGAGCGCGTCCGAGCGCTTCGCGGGCGCGCTGGAGACCTACTGCATCGAGGCGATGATGCAGAACGGCTGGGCGCTCCAGGCGGGCACCTCGCACTTCCTCGGGCAGAACTTCGCGAAGGCGTTCGACGTCACCTTCCAGACCGCGGAGGGCACGCGCGAGCACGTGTGGGCCACGTCCTGGGGCGTGTCCACGCGCCTCATCGGCGCGGTGATCATGGCGCACTCGGACGACACCGGGCTCGTCCTCCCGCCGACCATCGCGCCGGTCCAGGTCATCGTGACGCCCATCTGGAAGAGCGACGCCGAGAAGGTCGACGTCATGGCCTTCTGCGAGCAGGTGGTGGCCACGCTCTCCGGGGCGAACGTCCGCGTCAAGCTCGACGACCGCGACATGAAGCCCGGCGCCAAGTACTACGAGTGGGAGCGCAAGGGCGTGCCGCTGCGCCTCGAGGTCGGCCCCCGCGACGTGAAGCAGGGCTCCGTGTTCGCCGCGGCGCGCACCGGCGGAAAGAAGGAGGCCATGGCGCTCGACGGGCTCGCGTCCACCGTGCGTGCGAAGCTCGACGCGATCCAGGGCGAGCTCTACGCCCGCGCCCTCGCCGCGCGCGAGGCCCGCACCTTCCGCCCCGAGAGCTACGACGCGATGAAGGACGCGCTCCTGAACGACAAGTCGGACGGCGGCGGCTTCTTCCTCGTGCCCTGGCACGACGACGCGACCGCCGAGGAGAAGATCAAGGACGAGACGAAGGCCACGATCCGCTGCTACCCGCTCGACGGGCAGGCGGAGGCCCAGGGCAAGGTCTGCTTCTACTCGGGTCGCCCCGCCACGCACATGGCGATCTTCGCTCGGGCGTACTGATGCGGACGGTGCGTTAGGACGCCGACGTGTCCGCACACATCAGCGTCCACGACCTCCCCCGCGTGCGCGACGTCGCGCTCGTCCTGGCCCAGCACGGCTTCGGCGAGCTGTCGCGCATCGTGGGCGTGGAGACCAAGACGAGCGCGAGCGACACGCCGGTCGCGATGCGTATCCGCCTCGCGCTCGCCGACCTCGGGCCCACGTTCATCAAGCTCGGCCAGGTCATGTCGGTCCGCCCCGACATCCTCCCGCAGGCCGTGCTCGAAGAGCTCGCGACCCTCCAGGACAACGCCCCCACCGTCGAGTACGCCGCCATCCGCGCGCAGGTCGAGGAGGAGCTGCGCGCCCCGCTGGAGACGGTGTTCGACAGCTTCGAGGAGGTCGCGGTCGCGAGCGCGTCGATCGCCCAGGTGCACATCGCGATCCTGAAGGACGGGCGCGAGGTGGCGGTCAAGGTGCAGCGCCCGGGCATCGAGAAGACGCTCCGGAGCGATCTCCACATCCTCTACACCCTCGCCCGGCTGATCGAGGGCCAGATCTCGGTGCCGGGGCTCTACACCCCGGTCGAGATCGTCCAGGAGTTCGAGACCGCCCTGTCCGGCGAGCTCGACTTCCTCCAGGAGGCGCGCGCGGCCACGCGGTTCCGGGCGAACCACCAGGGCGTCGAGGGCATCGCGGTCCCCGTCGTCCACCGCGAATTCTGCACGCGGCGCATGCTCGTGATGGAGCGCATGGTCGGCCGCAAGCTCAACGCGATCCCGAGCGGGTCGCCGGAGGGCCGCGCGGCGATGCGGAAGCTCATCGAGTCCTGGTACCTCCAGCTCTTCGAGCACGGATTCTTCCACGGCGATCCGCACCCCGGCAACCTCATGGTGAAGGACGACGGCACGCTCGTCTTCCTCGACTTCGGGCTCACCGGCACGCTCACCGGCGAGATGCAGGACATGATGACCAGCGTCTTCACCGGGCTGGTGTTCAAGGACGCCGAGTCGGTGGCGCTGGCCATCTACCGGGCAGGCGCCACGCGCGAGCGCGTCGATCTGAAGGCCTTCCGCGGCGAGGTGCAGCGGATGATGCAGAAGTACGACGGCGCCTCGCTCGCGCAGCTCTCCACGAACAGCTCGCTGACCGAGTTCGTCGAGATCGCCGCCCGCTACCGCATCCAGCTCCCCCGCGAGTTCGCGGTGATCGCGCGGGCCACCAGCATCGTCGACGGCATCGCCAAGCGCCTGCTCCCCGACGCGGACATCGTCGCCGAGGTGCGCCCCTTCGCCCAACGCCTCGTGGCCCACCGCTTCGGCCCCGAGCGGCTCGGCGCGGACGCGTTCCGGGTCATCCAGCACGCCACGGCCGCGTTCCGGGATGTCCCCACACAGGCCAACCAGCTCCTCCTCGACCTGGAGCGCGGCCGCATCGCCATCACCGCGCGGGATCCGGAGGCCGAGGAGCTCCGCGTGGAGATCCGGCACGCCGCGATCCGCATCTCGCTCGCCTTGTGCGCCCTGGCCCTGCTGATCAGCGGGTCCGTGCTGATCGCGACGTGGTCGCCCGCCCCCTGGGGCATCCCCCTCCTCGCGTTCGCCGGCGCCTCCGTCTGCGGGGTCGCTACGCTCATGTTTTTCGGGCTCGCGGTGCACTGGCTCTTCGCCACGCGCTTCCATCCGCGCGACTGGCGGCGCCGCCTGGTCGCGGTCGTGCGCTTCTTCCTCGGCGAGCGACCGACGTAAGCGCCGAGTCGCGTCGGGCCCTCGTTGAGCGAAGGGAGGCCCACGTGGTAGCATGCCCCGCATCCCTGCTCACTGTCCGAAAGGAGCCCTCTTGTCCGTACCGCAGCTACAGCTCAGGCAGGGCGACGTCCTGGCGAAGAAATACGAGATCGACGCCCACCTCGGCGCCGGTCCACAAGGCAACAGCTACCTCGCCCGCTCCCTGAGCTCGGCGAAGAAGTTCGTGATCAAGGTGCTGGCGGGGCCCGCCGCGCCGGAGGCCTCCGCCGCCGCCCTCATCCAGCGCACGAACGACGTGGCCTCGGAGGGCCTCGTCCGCATCGTCGACACCGGCGAGCACCTCGGCCATCGCTGGATGGCCTACGAGTACATCGAGGGGGATTCGCTCCGGCGCCTCCTCGACGAGTACGCCGGGCAACGGAAGGCGTTCACCCTCCAGGAAGCCGCGCAGATCATCGTCAAGGTCCTCGAGGCGATGGACGCCGCCCACCAGAAGGGCCTGCTGCACCGCCACCTCAAGCCGTCGAACGTGATCATCCAGTCCCGCGCCGTCGGGCCCGGCCAGGGCAAGGTCGTCCGTACCGTGCGCATCACCGGCCTCGGGTACTCCGAGCTCGTCCACCCGGGCGTGCTCCAGGAGGCGGCCGCCGAGCACCCCTACGGCGGGTACATGGCGCCCGAGCTCTCGTCGCCGTCGAGCGGCGGCACCCGCCAGGCGGACGTGTACTCGGCCGGCGTGATGTTCTACGAGCTGCTCTGCGGGCAGACGCCCATGGGCACCTACCTCTCCCCCACCCAGATCCGGGACGATCTCCCGAAGCACGTCGACGACATCGTCGACCTCGCGCTCGCCTCCAATTCGGAGGATCGCTACCCGACCGCGCGCGACATGATCAACGACGTGCAGCGCAGCTTCCAGGACGAGGACAAGCCGGTCGCCGGCATCTCCAAGCGCACGCTCACCTTCGTCATCGGTGGCACGCTGGCCCTCGTCGCGGCGGCCGCCGTGGTGCTGATGGTCACCGATCCCGACGCCGGCAATCGCCGCAAGGACGACCAGCTCCGCGCCGAGGTCGCCCGCGAGAACCCGAACCCGCCCGCCGACTTCATCCAGAAGAAGCTCGTGGGCCACGAGGACATGGTGTACGTGCCGAAGGGCACCTACATCCCCGGCCGCATGAACACGGAGGACGGCCGGACCGCCTCCGCCAAGGAGCCCCTGGCCCAGAAGCAGGCGATCGACGGCTTCTACATCGACCGCTTCGAGTGGGACAACCAGAAGGGCGGCCACGCCCTCGTGAACGTCCCCTACGACAAGGCCGGGGAGCTCTGCGCCAGCAAGGGCAAGCGCCTCTGCACCGCCGACGAGTGGGAGCGCGCCTGCAAGGGCCCGGAGAACCGCATCTACTCCTACGGGAACACCTTCGTCCCCGAGACCTGCGGCGCGGACGTCTCGACCGACGCCGACCGCGACGAGCGCTCCGACACCACGTCCGGCGCCGCGGAGGCCTGCGTCAGCGGCTTCGGCGTGTACGACCTCTCGGGCGGCGCCCGCGAGTGGACCAGCACCATCGGCATGAGCAACGAGCGCTTCCGCATCCTCAAGGGCGGGAAGGCCGGCGAGGCCATCAAGGGCAGCCGCTGCGCCTTCGTCGAAGAGCGCTCGATGGCCTTGAGCGACCGCCAGATCGGCTTCCGGTGCTGCCAGTCCGACGGCGCGGCCGAGGCCCTCCCCGCGGGCGGCGGCACGGCGGCGGGCGATCCGGGCGCGGTCGGCGCGGCGGCGAACGCCGGTGAAGCCGCCCCCGCGGTCGACGGCGCGGCGGCAGGCGCGGGCCAGGCGACCCCCGCTCCGCAGTAGTCGGGGCGCTTCCCGTATCCAATCGATGGCAGAGCGGCGGCGCGGTCCGGTCCGAGCCGCTTCTCAGGCCATCGGTGCGCGAGCCGGCCCGCGAGCTACCGAGGCGTCAGCTACCGGCGCGAGCTACCGACGCGCGAGCGTCAGAGCGCCCGCACGGCCTCGGGCGGGTGCGAGGCATGGTGCTCACGCCAGGCAGCGCCGGCGTTGTGGAGCTCCCGGCGCACGATCTGGTAGACGCCCGGATCGTAGGTGAGCGCCGTGTGGCCCACGCCCTGGACGGGGCGGTTGTACAGGGAGGTTTCCCCCGTGCGGGGCACGAGCACCGAGGACCACCACGGGCACACGAGGTCGTGGCGGCTGTAGACGCTCACCAGCGGCACCTCCCCGGGGAAGGGATCCTCGCGGAGGCGACGCACGAACGACGAGTTCGGGAGCAGATCGTAGGGGCTGCGCGAGAGCACGCCCGCGCCCATGAGCCACACCCCGATGGCGGCGGTCGGGGTGCCGTGGTGGGGCGTGCCCAGGGTGATGAGCGACTTGACCCGCGAGGCACCGCCGAAGTGCTGCACGTATTCGCGCGCGATCAGCCCGCCCTTGCTGTGCCCGACGATGTGGAAGCTCTGCAAGCCCGTGCGGGTGCAGATCCGCTCGAGCTTCTCGGCGATGCGCTCCGCGAGCTGCTGGGGGCGCTCGGTGTTGAACCGCGCGAACAGCCCGCCGAGATCGAAGCTGAAGACCCCGAAGCCGTCGTACCGGAGGCGGTCCTCCATCACCTCCCAGACGTTGCGCGTCTGGAAGAAGCCGTGGAGGAGCAGGACGGCCTGATCCTGCTGGGCGAAGTCGTCACGGCGGACCACCCGGTTGCCACGCCCGTAGACCTTGCGGATGCTCCCGAGCTGATCGCGGAGCGCGCGGTAGAGGCGACGGGGAGAGGTCGGCGTGTTGACCACGACCCCCCTTATCACCGTGCTACGGTGGAGGACGACTCGAGAGGAATGGATGTTGCGACGCGTGCTCCCGGTCCTGTTGTTGCCCGCCGCCCTGCTGATCGGATGCACCTCCGGAGAGAAGGACGACACCGAGGGCGACCCTCCCCCCATCAACACCGGTGAAGACTCTGCCGTCGATCTCTGCGAGGGCACCGCCCCGGTGGTCACCGACCTCGTCGTGTCGAACAACGGGCTGTACGAGTTCGAGGGGGTCGTGTCCCCCTCGATGAAGGTGTCCGTCACGGCGACCGACGCCGACAGCGACCTCGACCTCATGGACGTCCAGCTGTGGTGGGACGACGTGGTCGACGGCGCCGTCGACACCTCGGTCGCGGGCGCACGCGGCGGCTACATCAAGATGGACGAGCCGTGCACCACCGCCGAGGCCACCTACGGGCTCATCTTCCAGGTCGAGGGCGGCCGGTTCGCCTACGCCACCGCCTACGAATTCGCGGGGGAGGCGTACGACGCCGCGGGGCTCGTCTCGGCGCAGGTCGTCGCGCACGGCGTGACCCCTCGCGAGGACGGCTCGGACGGGTAGCGGGTTAGTCTCCGCCCGCCACGCGGAGCCGGATCCATGAGTGACGCCTACAAGACCGCCGGAGTCGACATCGAGGCCGGTGACGAGGTCGTCGACCGCATCAAGCGCCACGTCCGTAGCACCTACCGCCCCGGCGTGGTCGGTGACATCGGGGGCTTCGGCGGACTCTTCTCGCTGATGGGCCGCTACCGGGATCCGCTGCTCGTCAGCGGCACCGACGGCGTCGGCACCAAGCTCCTGCTCGCCCAGCGGCTCCAGAAGCACGACACGATCGGCGTCGATCTCGTCGCCATGTGCGTCAACGACGTGGTCGTCTGCGGCGCCGAGCCCCTCTTCTTCCTCGACTACTTCGCCACGGGCAAGCTCCGCCCCGCCGAGGCCGAGCAGGTCGTGGCCGGCATCGCGGACGGATGCCGCCAGGCCGGCTGCGCGCTCATCGGCGGAGAGACGGCGGAGATGCCCGGCATGTACGCGCCGGGCCACTACGACCTCGCCGGCTTCTGCGTCGGCGCGGTCGAGCGCGACCAGATGATCGACGGCACCCGCATCAATGAAGGGGATGCCCTCGTCGGCCTCCCCTCCTCCGGGGTCCACAGCAACGGCTTCTCGCTCGTGCGCCACCTCCTCGACGCCCTGCCGATGGACCGGGACGACTGGAACCTCGGCGCCCCCCTGGGCGAGGTCCTGCTCCGCCCGACGGCCATCTACGTCAAGCAGCTCCTCGACCTCCGCACCCGCTACGATCTGCTCGGGATGGCCCACATCACCGGGGGCGGCTTCACCGGGAACGTGCCGCGCGTCCTCCCGCCGGGCCTCGGCGCCCGCATCGACAAGGGGTCCTGGCCGGTGCTCCCGATCTTCGAGCTCCTCCGCGCCCAGGGCAACCTCTCCGACGCCGAGATGTACCGCACGTTCAACAACGGCATCGGCATGGTCGTCGTCGTCCGCCCCGACGTGGCCGACGCCTTCGCGAAGGAGGCCGGCGGCTACCGCATGGGCACCATCGTGGCCGATCCCGAGCAGGAAGTGGTGATCGGGTGAGCGTCCCCGGGCCCGGGGGCGCCGAGCGCCCCGGCGGCAGCAATCCCGGCGGGAAGGTCCCCGTCGGTGTCCTCGTCTCCGGCCGCGGCAGCAACCTCCAGGCCCTCCTCGACGCCGCCGCCGATCCCGCCTACCCGGCGGCCATCTCCGTGGTGATCTCCAACGTCCCCGACGCGTACGCCCTCGAGCGGGCCGCCGCCGCCGGGGTCGCGACCGCGGTCGTCCCCTCGAAGGGCCGCCCCCGCGAGGAGTTCGAGCAGGCGCTCCTCGAGGCGCTCGGCCCCGTGGAGTGGGTCTGCCTCGCCGGCTTCATGCGCGTGCTCACGCCGACCTTCCTCGGCGCGTTCCCCGGCCGCGTGCTCAACGTCCACCCGGCGCTCCTCCCGGCCTTCCCCGGCACCCACGGCGCGCGCCAGGCCCTGGCGTACGGGGCGGTCCAGGCGGGCGCCACCGTCCACCTCGTCGACGCGGGCGTCGACACCGGGCCGATCCTCGCGCAGGGCAGCGTCGCCGTGCGCGAGGACGACACGGAGGACACCCTCGCGTCCCGCATCCTCGCGCTCGAGCACCGCCTCTACCCGATGGTGCTCCGCTGGGCGGCCGAGGGCCGCATCTCCCTCGACGGGCGGCGCGCGCGGATCGCGCTCCCTCCCGGCGAGTCGCGCTGGATCTCGGGCTGAAGCATGCGGCGCGCCCGCGTGCTACCTGCGCCGCGGAGAATCCACCATGAGTACCGCCGACGACAACGTGATCCGGGTGACGCAGATCGAGGAGGCCGCGGACGAGGAGGGTCGGCAGCTCGTCATCGACGCATGGCCCCGGCTGCTCAAGTCCCTGACGAAGAAGACCGTCTTCGCGGCCATCACCTACGTCGAGGAGGAGACGGTGGACGAGGACGACGAGCCCTTCACCTACCGCGGCCTCGACCTCGTGCTGCCCCCCGACGCGGAGGACAAGGAGGACGCCCTGCTGGCCGAGCTGAAGAAGCTCGCCAAGGCGCTCCTGAAGCTCGCCGGTGACAGCAGCGGCCTGTTCGTCATCGAGCGGGGCGACGTGTCGGTCGAGATCAGCGACGAGGAGGGCTACGACGCGGACGAGCTCTCCGACCTCCTCGACTGACGCGGCGCCGGTCGCGGGGCGGGCCTCGGCCCGCCCGGTCCGTCAGACGGCCTTCGGCGGCGCGGCGGGCGGGAGGTGCTTCTGCACGTAGTCGTTCGTGTAGTAGGCCTCGCCCTCGCGCGGGCGGAACGGCGAGTCGCGACGGGAGAACACCTCGTCGCGGACGAGGGCGGCGAGGAGCTGGCGGCCGGGCAGGCCGTGCTTGAGCCAACGCTCGCGGATGCGCCGGTAGACGACCTCCTCGTCCTCCTTCTCCGCGCCGACGAGCTTGCGCATCGACAGGTCGAGGTACGCCGCGAGCTCGGGGCTCTGCTGGGCGTTGAAGGGCACCTGGGCCTCTTCGAAGAGGTCGGCGAGCCAATCGAGGTATGCGGCGGCCATGGAACTCCCTCGGGGGCGCGAGCCTATCGCGGAACCCGCGGTGGTGCGAGCAGCCGCCGTGCGAGTCAGCGCCAGGGCGAGCGCGCGTTCCAGTCGAAGCGATCCAGCGCGTACAGCTCGATCATCGCGGTGAGCTTCCCCGCGTAGCGCGGGTCGGACGCGTAGGTGCCCTGGAGCGCCGCGGCATAGCGCGTGGTGTCCTCGGCGACGGTCCGTGCACGCGTGTAGTAGCGGCTGTTCGCCAGGATGCGCGCGTGGTCGTCGAGGGCCTCACCCACGTCGTTGTAGGCGCGGAACAGCACGGACTTCATGATCCGGCGCCCCTTCCGGTACTCGACCACCCGGCGCTTGCTGCTGCCCGCGGGCCCCTCGCCCTTGAGCCCGAACAGGTTGAAGGCCGGCGCGGAGCGCCCCCAGTTGCTCTCGAGGATCGCCTGCGCCACCGTGATGGACGCGGGCACCCCGAGCGCCCAGTCCGACCAGGTCGCGCTCGCCGCGACGGAGGCGACGAAGTCACCGCGGAAGCCGGCCGGCACCGGCACCAGCGCGAGCGCGATGTTGGTCCGGAGCGTGACGACCTCGCGGGCCAGGGCCTCGCGGGTGTCACTGTCGAGGGGGTCCTCGGCGAGGGTCCGCCGCTCGTGCAGCTCGGTCAACAGTTCGTCAACAAGGCCCTCTGCGGCCTCCGGGGTGGTCCGAACCAGCGCTTCGGCGCGGTCGATGCGGGCCCGGATGCGGGCTCCGGCGCCGCGGAGGGAGAGGCCCTCGACTCCGGCTTCGTGGGGAGACGCCTGCTGAATGTCGTGGAACATCCAGCCGAACAAGAGGGCGAATCCAGCGAAGGTGCGTAGAAACTTCAGCACGGCTCCAGGTTGCCCTCGGATGGTAATTCAAACCACCGCCGAAGGGGAAGCCTTTACACGTCAAGAGTGACCGTCGAAGCAGCATCATTGGCCACCTCACATCCTCGCGCTCGGGTTATGCGTCGAACGTGCAAACAATCGAGCTCTGGTTCGACTATTCGTGTCCTTACGCCTACCTTGCCTCCACGCAAGCCGATGCGCTCGCGGCGCGCACCGGCGCGCGGCTCGTGTGGAAGCCCATGCTTCTCGGCGGGGTTTTCGCGGCCCGGGCAACCCCGCAGAACCTCGCGGGTACGCTCGGGCCTGCCAAGGCCCGCCACATGATGGCGGACCTCGCGCGGTGGGCCGACCAATTCGGCGTGCCGCTGGTCATGCCCGCGGAGCACCCGCGCCGCACGGTCGAAGCGCTCCGGGCCACCCTCGCCCGCGGCTGCGACCCCGCGGTGATCCACGCCTTCTACCGCGCCTACTGGGTCGAGGGTCGCGCCGTCGAGGACGCCGCCGTGGTGCGTGACATCGCCGGGGATCACGATCTCTCCGCCTGGCGCGACGACTTGCGCGCCCGCACCGACGAGGCCATCGCGCTCGGCATCTTCGGCGCGCCCACCTTCAAGGTGGGCGACGAGCTCTGGTGGGGCCAGGACCGCATGCACATGGTCGAGAGACACCTTGCCGAGAAGGCCCTCACCCACGGGAACGCAGAATGACGCTCGACTTCTGGTTCGACTTCTCCTCGCCCTACGCCTACCTCGCGTCCACGCAGATCGACGGCATCGCGGCCCGCACCGGCGCCACCTTGCGGTGGCGCCCCATGCTGCTCGGCGCCGTGTTCAAGGAGGTCGGCCAGGTGCAGGTGCCGCTCCTCGCCGCGAGCGCGGCCAAGCAGCGCCACTACGCGCTCGACATCGAGCGGTGGGCGGCTTGGTGGAACGTGCCGTTCACCTTCCCGGCCACGTTCCCCATCCGCAGCCTCCTGCCGCTGCGGACGTACCTCGCGCACCCGGACCCCATCCCCTTCGCGCACGCGGTGTTCCGCGCCGCCTGGGCCGACGGCCGCGACATCACCGACCCCGCCGTGCTCCGCGCGTGCGGCGCCCCCGAGGAGGCCCTGGAGGCCGCCCCCGCGATGAAGCAGGCCCTGATCGACCAGACGAGCGAGGCGGTCGCCGCGGGCGTCTTCGGCGCGCCCACGTGCATCGTCGACGGCAAGTGGCTCTTCTGGGGCCAGGACCGCCTCGACATGGTCGAGCGTTGCCTCGGCGGGTGGGTGCCGCCGGCGTGATCTGTGGAGCCAGATCCGGAGGTTTCACCACAGAGTTCCCCACCGTCCGGCTGCGCCGGCCGACCCCGAACGATGAAACTCCCCGATCACGTCGCGGGGCTCCGCCCCACACCCGGCTGGGGCCGAGGGCCCCAGACCCCGAGCA
>JAKFCH010000423.1:0-21561 GCA_036676765.1 Deltaproteobacteria bacterium | reverse complement strand
GACGAGCCTCGACGCGGACGGCGAGGTCGCGGACATCTTCAAGCTCCGCGAGGCGGTGGCGAAGGCGTGGCTCGGGGATGACCACGCGCCCGGTGGCGACGCGTCGGACCGCTGGGTCCGGCCGCTGTTCGCCGACTTCCACCCCGTGCGGGCGCTCGACGAGGAGGGAGACGGCACCCTGCTCGACCTGGCACGGCGGGTCTGGCACCCGGTGGGAGAGGCGATGCGGGCCGCGGGATCGACGGCGGCGGCCGATGACGCCGGAGAGGAAGAATGACCACCATCCACCCCTGGGTCGCGACCGGCGCGCTGCCGCCCGACGGCACGATCACCGTGCTCGAGGCGAGCGCCGGCACCGGCAAGACCTACCAGATCGGCGGCATCGCGACGCGCCTCGTCGCCCAGGAGGGCGTGCCCGTCGACAAGCTCCTGATCATCACGTTCACGAGCGCGGCCACGGCGGAATTGCGCGATCGGGTGCGGCGCCGGCTCTCGCAGGCCCGAGATGCCTTGACGGTGGGTGGCAAGCCGCCCGGGAACGACGACGTCATCGCGACGCTCTGCGGGGCCGACCCGGTCACGCGCGAGCTGTACCTGGCGCGGCTGCAGGCCGCCCTGACGAGCTACGACCGGGCGCCGATCTCCACGATCCACGGCTTCTGCCAGCGCACCCTCGACACCCTCGCGTTCGAGTCGGGGCAGGAGACCGGGCTCGAGGTGCTCGGGGAGGCCGCGGCGCTGCGCGACGAGGTCGTGGCGGACGAGCTGGCGAACCTGTACGCGGGGGCCGACGCGGAGGAGCTGGCGGCGCTGGAGTCGGCCGGGTTCACCCGGGACAACCTCGCGCTGCTCGTGCGCATGATGACGGGGCCGGTGGAGCCGGAGGTGGAGCCGATGGTGGAGGGGGCCGCGGGGCCCCTGGCGGCGGTCGCGCGCTGGCGTCGGGAGGCAGAGGCGTTGAGGGAGTGGCTCGGGTCGCCGGAGGCCGCGGCGGCGCGGGCGGCGTTCCGGGTGGCGTCGTCCAACAAGTTGTTCAAGCGACTCGTGTCGACGGCCTGGGACGAGGTGGATGGCTGGCTGACCGGGCTCGCGGCCGCGCTGGCCGAAGGGTGCTCCGGGGCCGTGGACACGCTCGCGAAGCGGCCCTCGTGGTTGACGACGGGGAGGCTGGAGCCGAACTGTTCGCGGCCGAATGAGCTCGTGTCGTTCCCCGGCCTGGAGATCGTCCGCCGCCTCGACGCGGCGTGCGACGCGCGGGCGGCGCTCTGTTGCGGCACGCTCGCCGGGTTCGCCAAGGGGGTGCGCGCGCGGTTCGAGCGGGAGCTGGAGCGTCGCGGCGTGTTGACCTACGACGCCATGCTCTCCCGCCTCGCCGAGCGGCTGGACGCCGAGGAGCGGGCGGCAATCGGAACGGGCGCCCCCCGCCCGCTCACCGAGGGGCTGCGCGCGAAGTTCGACGCCGTGCTCGTGGACGAGTTCCAGGACACCGACGAGGCGCAGTGGACCGTGCTGCGCCGGGCGTTCGGCGAGCCGGGGGCGAACAAGCGCCTGTTCCTCATCGGGGATCCCAAGCAGGCGATCTACCGCTTCCGTGGCGCGGATCTGCACGTCTACGCGGCCGCCGTCGGGGTGGCGGGGGATGCCCACCGCCACGACCTCGACACGAACCACCGCTCGGATCCGGCGCTGGTGGGGGCGCTCAACCACCTCTGGATCCCGGGCCCGACCGCGTCGTGCCGGCCCTTCGGAGGCGGCGCGATCGCCTACGTCCCCGTGAAGGCGGCGAACACGTCGGAGCGGCTCGTCGATCCGACCACCGCCGCGGGGGCGCTGGATTTGCGTTGGTTCGACGCCGCGACCGAGGGGCGCGACCTGGGGCGGCCGTTGAACAAGACGGCGGCCTGCTCGCTCGCCGCGCGCCTCGGCGCCGCGGAGTGCCTGCGCCTGCTGGGCGCGGGGGTGCGGCTGCGCGAGGGCGACACGACGCGCCCCGTCCACCCCGGCGATCTCGCGGTCCTCGTCAACTCGCATCGGCAGGGGGAGCAGATGCGCTCCGCGCTCGCCGCGGTGGGGATCCCGGCGGTCGCGGGGGGCCGCAGCAGCGTCCTCCACAGCGACGCGCTCGGCTGGCTGCGCGCGTGGCTCGACGCCGTGGCGGCGCCGGCGAACGAGCGCCCGGCGCGCCTCCTCGCGGTCACGCCGCTGTTCGGGTGGACGGCCGCCGACCTCGCCAACGGCCTCGCGGAGACGCCGGAAGGCGGGGTTGGTCCCCTCGGTGAGCCCGGTTCGAAGACGCCCGTGGACTGGGCGGCCCTCCGCGGGGACATCAACCGGTGGGCCGTCGCCTGGACGACGCGCGGGTTCGCGCGGGTGTTCCACGACGCGGCCCAGACGTACGGCGTCTACGCGCGGCTCCTCGGGAGCCTCGCCGGCGAGCGCGGCGCGACCGATCTGCGGCACCTCTCGGAGGTCTGCCACGCCGAGGAGCGGCGGTCCCGGCTCGGGCCGGGCGCGCTGTCGGAGTGGCTGCGGCGGCAGGCCGCGGAGGCGGAGGAGAGCGAGGAGGAGGCGCTGCGCCTCGAGAGTGACGCGCAAGCCGTCCGCATCGTGACCGTGCACGCGAGCAAGGGGCTGCAGTACCCGATCACGCTCCTGCCCTTCGCGTGGGACGCGCGGAAGTTCAGGGACACCACGCGGCCGCTCGCGTCGCACGCCGAGACGTCCGGCCGGCCGATCGTCGACCTGCACGCCAAGAAGACCCCCAGGCGGGATCGGGTCGTGGCGCAGGAGCGGCGAGAGGTCGAGGAGGAGGCCTGGCGGCTCGCCTACGTCGCGATGACGCGGGCCGAGCACCGCTGCGTCGCGTGGTTGGGCGCGGTAGCGGGCGTGTGCGCGCCGCTGACGATGCTCGCGGCGGGCCGCACCGGGGAGGCCGTTCCCACGTTCAAGCGGGCGTCGGGCGGGGTCGACAAGGTGGCTGAGACCGAGGCGGCCAACCGCGGCGCTACCGACCGGATGCTCTCCGCGCTGACCGGCCTCGCGTCCGCGCCCGGCATCCGGTTCGTGCGCGAGGCGCCGCTCGCCTCGACCGCCCGCTATGCACCCGCGGGTGCCGCGGCCCCCGCCACCCCCGTCCCCGCCGCCTGGCCGGGCGAGCGGCGGCTCGGCGCGCACTGGCTCGTCGCCAGCTACTCCGGCCTCTCCGGTGCCCTGCACGTCGACCTCGACGAGCCCGTGCGCGCCCCGCCGATCGAGGGCGAGCGTGTCGAGGAGGGCGTCGTCGCCGGGTCCGACGCGCCGGATGGGGTCGGGCCCGACGCGCCGCTCCCGGCCGTGCCCGTGGCGCCCGAGCTCGCGCGGGAGGCGTGCGGCGCCGGGCTCCCCGGCGGCACGACCACGGGAACGTGGCTGCACGCCGTGCTCGAGGAGCTCGACTTCGGGACGGCGTGCGCCCGGAACGGCGACCCCCTCGACGTGCTCGTCGCCCGCGCCCGTCGACGCCACGGTGGGGATGCGTCGGCCGACGCCGAGATCGTCCGCCTCGCCCCCGGCTGGCTGTCCACGCCGCTCGACGGGCCCCCCACCGGCCTCCCCACCGGCTTTTCGCTCCGGGATCTCCCCCTCGCCGACCGGCTCGACGAGCTCGCCTTCGATCTCCGCCTCGGGGACGGCGTGCGCTGGACCCCCTCGCGGCGGGCACACCCCGGCGACTACACCGGGCGCATCGATCCGCGGTCGGTGCGCCTCGCGCTGCAGGCGGCGCTCCCGACGGGCGGTGACGAGCCCCCCGGCTACGCCGCGTGGCTCCGGACGATCCTCGACCGCCCGGCCGACGACGGCGGCGACGAGCCCTTCGCGCGCATCCTCCCCGCCATCGCCGGCCTGCTCACCGGGTCGATCGACCTCGTGTTCCGCGCGGCGGATCCCGCGGGCGGCACCCGCTACTTCGTCTCGGACTACAAGAGCAACCGCATCGTCGGTCCGTCCGACGGCGACGGCGCGCCCGACGGGGACGGGCCCCGCCGCTCGCGCCGGAGCGACTACACGCTCCCGATGCTCCGCTGGGAGATGGGGCGCAAGGCCTACCACCTCCAGGCGCTCCTCTACACCCTGGCGCTCCACCGCATGCTCACCCAGCGCCTCGGCGCCCGCTACGACTACGACGCGCACGTGGGCGGGCACCTGTACCTGTTCCTCAAGGGCATGGAGGGGCCGGACACGCCACGCCACCGGGGCCTCGCGCTGGGGGTCTACGCGGACCGCTGGCCCGCGCGGACGGTGCACGCGCTCGACGCCGCGCTCGACGGCACCGGTCCCGACGTGGTGGCCCGCATCCTCGCCGGAGGCACGCGATGACCCTCCCTCCGCTCGTCACCCCCGGCCTCGCCGCGCGCGCCGAGAGCTTCGTCGCCGCGCGCGTCCTCGACTGGGGGGATCTCCAGATCGTGGACGTCGTGGCGCCGCGCTTCGGCGAGTCCGATCCGGACACCCTCCTCGGGCTGGCGCTCGCCCTCCGTGCCCAGCGGCTCGGGCACGTGGGCATCGAGCTCCCCCGCGCGAAGGAGCGCCTCGCCGACCTCGACCGCCTCCCGGGCGCCGCGCGCGCCGACGGCGACGACGCCGCGCGCGAAGCCGCCCCCGTCCGTTGGCCGGAGGACCTCGTGGCCTGGCAGAAACGAGCGTTCGCGTCGGCGATGGTGGGCGGCACCGACGACGACACGCGGCCGTTCACGCGGCAGCAAACCACCGGCGACGCGTGGCTCTTGATGACCCGGCGCATGTGGGCCGAGCAGGCGCGGGTGGCGACGCGGGTCGTCGCGCTCTGCCGAGCGACGAGCGCGCCCGCGGTCGCCGAGGACGTCGTGGAGAAGGGCCTCGCCGAGCTCTACGCCCCCGAGGACCGGGCCTCCGAGAGCGCCAACGCCGTCCGCCTCGCCGCCCGGAGCGCGCTCTCCCTCGTCACCGGCGGCCCGGGCACCGGCAAGACGTTCAGCATCCAACGGTTGCTCGCGCTGCTCCTGTGGGCCAACAGGGAGGCGGGCGGTCCGCCCCTCCGCATCGAGCTGGCCGCGCCCACGGGCAAGGCCGCGGTCCGCATGGGCGAGGCCATCGCGGAGGCGCCGAGCGAGGGGGCGCCCAGCCCCGCCTCCCTGGGGGCCGAACTGCCGGCACTGTTGCGCGCGCTGAAGCCGCGCACCGTCCACAAGCTGATCGGCGCGCGTCCCGACGGCACGTGCCGCCACGGCGTGGACAACCCCATCGCGGCCGACATCGTCGTCGTGGACGAGGTCTCCATGGTGGACCTCGGCCTGATGCGACGGCTCGTGGAGGCGGTCCCCGTCGGCGCACGTCTCATCCTGCTCGGCGACCGCGACCAGCTCGCCAGCGTGGACGCCGGCACCGTGCTGGCCGACCTCGTCCGCGCCGCTGAGGTCCCCGGCAGCCCGCTCGAAGGGAAGGTCGTCCGCTTCACGAAGTCCCACCGCTTCGGCAGCGCGCCGACGGTCGCCGAGATCGCGCAGGCGATCCAGACCCGGACCCCCGAGAGCCTGGCGCGGGCGCACGCGCTCCTGACCGGCGCCGTGACCGTCCCCGAGCTGCCGCGCTTCGCCGACCGCGTCGGCTGGGTGCCGGTCGAGGGGGGCCGCCTCACGCCGGGCCAGCTCGACGCCCTCGCCGCGCCGTTCTTCGCGCCGGAGCAGACGCAGGACGTGTACTCCTTTCCGCGCGAGCAGCAGGCGGCGGCGCGCGTGGTCCATCACGAGGGCTACGTGCACCAGCTCCGCGCGTGCATCCGGACGGGCGGCCTCGCTGCGCTCCGCGAACCCGCGGTGCAGCGCGACCTCCTCCAGGCGCTCGACCACTACCGCATCCTCGCCGTCCACCGACGCGGCCCCCTCGGCGTCTCCGGGCTGGAGCGGACCGTCGGCGAGCGGATCCGCCGGGCGATCCTGTCCGTGTTCGCGGAGCGCGCCGGGGGTGACGCCCGCGCTTTGCCCTCGCTCGGGGGCTTGTGGCTCGGCCAACCCGTCCTCGTGACCGAGAACGCCTACGACGTGGATCTCCGCAACGGCGACATCGGCCTCGTCCTCCCCGGCCGTCGCGACGGCGTGCTCGTCGTCGTGTTCCCCGTCACGATCGACGGGCGGTCCGAGGCCCGCGAGGTGCCCATCCCGCGCCTCCCGCCCCACACCGGCGCCCTCGCCATGACGGTCCACAAGAGCCAGGGCTCCCAGTTCCGCCGCGTCGCGCTCGTGCTCGCGGGCCGGCCCTCCCCCATCCAGACCCGCGAGCTCGTCTACACGGGCATCACCCGCACGAGCGGCCGCCTCGACGTGTACGGGACCTCGTCGGAGCTCGTCGAGGCGTTGGGGCAGGATGTGGCGCGGGCTTCGGGGTTGGGGGAGGTGTTGGTGGGGGTGGGGGGTGGGTGAGGGCGATCGGCGAAGGTTCGGGACGTGCGTCGCGTTGGCTCGCACGTTCCGTGGATCGGGCTCCTGCCCCCGTCAGGGGCAGGTGTATCTCTTTCTCTACGCGCTGGAGTGTTGGTTCCTGGTCGCCTGCATGCAGGGCCGGCTACGGTTCGCCGGCGTGCCGCTCGGGATCGCGGCTGTCACCAAGACCGCCTTTCTCTGGGCATGGCCGCTCCTGTGGGTGGCACGCTTCCGGTCGACGCTCCTGGCGGCTACGGTGACCGTCGCCGCGGTGTCGCTGTTCGTCCTGGCGCGCGTGGGACCGGCCCCCTGGCCAGCCTACGTGGCAACCGTCATGGAGAAGCTCGGGTCACCCACCGGAAGCGTGACCGCGTACCAGACGATCCATAGCGTCACGACGCACCTCTTTCGTTACGACGCCCGGTGGAATCCATGGCCTGTCGTGGACGCCCCCCTCGTCGGGTCGGCCCTGTCCATCGGCATCCGCGCGCTCGTCCTCCTCGTCTCCTGGCGATGGCTGCTTCGCGCGGGAGAGGGCCCGGAAGCCAGGATCCTGGCGCTCGCGATGATGGTCGCGCCCGCCACCGTGGTCATGCCTCGCCGCCGAGGAGTACCACTTCGTGTTGACCCTCGCGCCCTTGTTCATCGCATGGACGTGGGTGTTGCGGCGTAGCGCGGGCATTGTCGCGACTGCTTCCCTCGCCATCGTGACGCTGCTGGTTTGTGCCTTCTACGATGCGGTGTCACTGGAGGGCGTGCGTGGTTGGGAGGCGCTGCTCGCCTATCCACGGCTCTACGGCACGTTGGGGTTGTGGGGGTGGCTGGGGTGGGCGTTGGGGCGGGAGGGGAACGGGGGTTGACCCCCCCCCCCGCAGCCTACCTGCCCCGCTGGTATCTCCCCATCAGCTGGGCGCTCGCCAGCACGTGATCGCGCATCGCGGCTTCGAGTCGCCCGCGGGTCGTCCCCGTGGGCAGCCCGAGGGTGCTGTCGAGGGCGTACAGGCGGAAGTAGTAGTGGTGTGTCCCGTGGCCCTGGGGCGGGCAGGGGCCGCCGTAGCCCGGCTTCCCGAAGCCGTTCCTGCCCTGCGTCGGCGGGATGTCCTGCGGCCCCGTGTTCGCCCGGAGCTCGGTCGCGTTGCCGGGAATGTCCCACGCGAGCCAGTGCACGAACGTCCCGGATGGGGCATCGGGATCGTCCACGATGAGCGCGAAGGAGCGGGTGCCCGCGGGGGCCCCCGACCACTCGAGCGGCGGCGACTCGTTCGCGCCTTCACAGGTATGACGATCGGAGATCGAGGCGCCGGCGGCGAACGCCGTGCTCGTCAGTTGCAGGGTTCGTACCTTGACGTCTTCCAATTACTCCTCCTTCGCTGGGCGGACACCCATTCGTGCCCACGCGGGCGCCCTCCGTCACCCATGCCACCGAACCGCGTCGTTGACGCACCGTGACCGGCACGCGCGACGACGTGATCAGTTGAGGAGGCATCTGCATCGAGGCAACAATGGAGGCGCGTCCAACCGTACTCGTGACCGGGAGCGCCGGCTTCATCGGCGCGCGGGTCGTGGAGGCCTTGCAGCCGGACTACCGGGTGATCGGGCTCGACATCCAGCGGCCGCCCCAGGTCCTGCGCGGAACGGACTTCGTCGCTTGTGACCTGAGCCGTCGCGACAGCACCGACGAGGCCCTCGCCACGCTGGCGGAGAGGGGGGTGGGCCGTATCGCGAGTGTCGTCCACCTCGCCGCGTACTACGACTTCTCGGGCAAGCCGAGCCCGCTGTACCAGGCGCTCACCGTCGATGGAACGGAGCGGCTCCTCCGCGGCCTTCGCGACTTCGAGGTGGAGCAGTTCGTCTTCTCCAGCAGCCTGCTGGTGCTGAAGCCCGCCCGGGCGGGCGAGCGTCTCACCGAACAATCGCCCGTCGAGCCGACCTGGGACTACCCACGTTCGAAGATCGAGGCCGAGGCCGTGATCGCGCAGGCGAGAGGCCCCATCCCGGCGGTCGTCCTCCGCCTCGCCGGCGTCTACACCGACGACTGCCAGTGCATCCCCATCGCCCAGCAGATCGCCCGCATCCACCAGATGGAGCTGGAGAGCTACCTCTTCCCGGGGGACGCGACGCACGGCCAGGCGTTCGTGCACCTCGACGACGCCGTGGCGTGCATCCGCCGGGTGATCGACCTCCGGAACACGCTCGGCGCGGAGGAGGGCTTCCTCATCGCCGAGCCCGACCTGATGTCGTACTCGGAGCTCCAGGACCGCATCGGCGAGCTGCTCCACGGGAAGGCGTGGCCGACCCTCCGAATCCCGAAGGTGGTCGCGAAGGCGGGGGCCTGGGTGGAGGAGAAGCTGCTCGGCGACGCGTCGTTCATCAAGCCGTGGATGGTGGATCTCGCCGACGCGCACTACCCCGTGGACATCTCCCACGCGCGCGCGCGATTGCAGTGGGAGCCGCGCCATCGGCTCCGGGACGCCCTCCCCGAGATGGTGGCACGCCTGAAGCGCGACCCCGCGAGTTGGTACCGCAAGAACAAGATGACCCTGCCGGAGCGGCTCGTGCGGAAGCCGCCGGTCCATGCGTGACCTCGACCGGGCCGCGCCACCGTGGCGCAGGAACCCGTCCAGCTGGCGGCAGCGTGTCCCCATCTGCCTGCTCGCCACCGTGGCCTTCCTCCTGTCCACGTACATGGCGCTGTACCAGTGGCGACTCATCGGCGACGTGTGGGACCCCGTGTTCGGGGATGGCACCCGGCACGTCCTCGACTCGGACGTGTCGGAGCGCATGCGCGGGTGGATCGGGATCCCCGACGCGGCGCTCGGCGCGCTGGCGTACCTGGGGGACGTGATCTTCGGGTTGGCCGGCTCGACGCGGCGTTGGCAGGACCGCCCCTGGATGGTCGTGCTGTTCGGTCTCGACGTGATCCCGCTCGGGCTCGTCAGCGTCGTGCTCGTCGTGATGCAGGGCGCGGTCGTCGGTGCCTGGTGCTTCCTGTGCCTCGTGACGGCCGCGATCTCGCTCGTCCTCGTGGCCCTGGCCTACGACGAGGTGTGGTCGAGCCTGCTCTATCTGCGGCGGGTGTGGCGCCGGACCGGGAACGCGCGCCTCGTCTGGAACACCTTCTGGGGCCGGGCCTCCGCCGAGGCGGACGACGCCGCGTTCAGCGGGCCCGTGACGGTCTGATGTGGGCCCGGGTGGTCGAGGTGATGCTCGGGTGCTGGCTCGCGTCGAGCCCGTTCGTGTTCCACCACGGCGCGGACGCACGTGGTTTGTGGGTCACCGACCTCGCGTGCGCGGCCGCGATCGTCACGCTGGCACTCCTGTCGTTCGCCCCGACGCTTCGGCGTGCGCATCTCGGCCACCTCGTGATCGCGGCCTGGCTCGTCGTCTCCGGGTACCTGGGCGGGACCGCTCCGGCGCACCAGAACCACGTCGTCGTGGGCCTCCTGCTCGCGATGCTCGCGATCGTGCCGAGCCGGGCGTCCTTGCCTCCGCCGTCGTGGCAGGCGCGGTGGGCGCGAGGTTCGGTCGGTGGGGGGCGGTGACGGGGCATGACCGCCGCGGCCATGCCCCACTCCTTCCCGGCGAAGCCTACTTGGAGGCTCCCTTGCCAACGCGGTGCAGGAGCTTCCCACCCGCCTTGGCGAGGGTGGCGCCCACGCCGTGCACCACCGCGGCCGCGGTGACGAGGGTGTCGAGGACGGGCGAGAGTGGCGGCGACGCCCTCCGTGTCAAGGTGGATGAGACGACCTCCGGGGAGCGAGTCTGCTCCTCCCGACGGTGACGCTGCATCCGGCGGGTCCGAGCGAGGTGACTCGCGCGGCTCATGCGGTCACCTGCCTGTGTGGGATCCCGCGTGCGGCGTTCCGCCAGTCGGTGTTCATCGACGCGTCGAGGGTGATGTCGGACAGGGGGCACCTCGGTTGGATGGGGGATCGAGGCCCACCGTGCCCGAGACATTGCCGCAAGCAGCCGTGTCGCTGGCGTGGTGTGACCCTGCTGAGTCGTAGCTCGAACGCGGGCAGCGTTGCGTCTCGAGAGCATCGCCAGAAGCTCAGGAGATCGTTGGGATGCCTGCTTTCGTTGGTTTGAACCACCTTCGGTGTGATTCGGTATCACCGGGTTGTGATGAGCCTCAAGCAGCTCAGTTCTGGAGCCACGGACGTATCAACCCGGTAGGGGGCGGGACTGGACCACGGCGCCGCCACCCTCGAACCTGGTACCTCACGTCAGGGAGGGCACCCCTGACGGACAGGTCCCCGCTCGACGTCCTCGGGGCGGCCGCCGAGGGCACCCCTGACGGACAGGTCCCCGCTCGACGTCCTCTGGGCGGCCGCCGAGGGCACCCCTGACGAACAGGTCCCCGCTCGACGTCCGCCCGCTTGATCCGACGCTGTTCTCGGCCGAGGGACGCCCGAGCCAAACTCGGGCGCGCCTACATCGAGCTACCGGAGCTGGAGTGACGACGTTGTTACAGATCAAGACCCCTGGGACGAGGTGATAGGCGAGGCTCGATGAGGGCCGTGCGTGTTCTACTCGGCGGCCCGGGTGGACGAGGCCGAGCGCAACACATGCGATGCGGTCCACCACGGTGTGCGAACCGGTAGTGCACCGGACCGGCTACCCTCTACTGGTGACCCTCCTCCCGTTCCTCCTGGCGTGCGCGGGCTCCGACGCGCCGGAGGAGCCCGACCCCGTCGACTCGGTCGCCGCCGACGACTCCGGCGGCGCCGACGACTCCGGCGGCGCCGACGACTCCGGGGATGTGCCTCCGGTCGACGCCGACGCCGACGGCTACGGCGCCGCCACCGAGGGCGGCACCGACTGCGACGACGCCGATCCCCGCACCCACCCCGGCGCGACCGAGCTCTGCGACGCCGCCGATCGCGACTGCGACGGCGCCGTCGCGCCCGTCGGCGCCTGCGCGGAGGTGCCGCACGTCGAGGACGTGGCCTGGGCCGCCTGGTACGGCAACTTCGACCACGGTAGCTCCCCCGAGCTCGGCTACGACGTTGCCGTGGCGCCGGACGCCGACGGCGACGGCTGGGCCGAGCCCGTCGTGATGTGCTGGGGGTGCGACGCCCAGGACGACCTCACCGCGAACATCGGTGGCTTCTTCGTGCTCGCCAACCCAGGCCGCCCGCTCCTCGACGCCGACTACGAGGCGCACGTGACGGCCAGCTGGATCGGCGACGACATCTTCTACGAGATGGGCGGGATCGTCGCCGCCGCCGACCTCGACGGCGACGGGGCCGTGGACCTCGCGTTCACCGGATACGAGTCCGGCGCCCTCGGGTGGCTCTCGGTCGCGTACGGGCCGGCGGAGCGTTGGCCGACCCGCGGCCGCTTCGACACCTCTACGGACGCATGGTGGTACACCCACCGCGCCACGGACGGCGGCTTCGGCCACCCGAACCTGTCGGACGCGGTGGCTGACGGGCGCGGTGGTCACGACCTCGTTGTCGGTCAGCTCCGCGCCTACGACGACGCGGAGACCTCCCATGCGGCGGTGTACCGGTTCGCGGCGACGGACTGGAGGGGCACCGACGGTGCCGACGTGGCGGACCACGTGGACCTCGTGGAGCCGGAATACTCCTCGCTCCAGGGGATGGCGCCCGCCGGAGATTTCGACGGCGACGGCGTCGACGACCTGGTCCTGACCCTCCGTATCCTCGACCCCGAGCTGGTCTGGGAGGAGTCGCACGTGGTGGTGAGCGGCGCCGAGCTCGGGAGCGGCGGTGCGCCCGACGAGGTGGCCATCGCGAGCTGGGCGGCCGGCCCCACTCGGGGGGTCGACGGCTGCCTCGCCGGCGCGGGAGACGTGGACCAGGACGGCTACGCCGACCTCGCCGTCGGCGATCCCCTCGTGGAGGAGGGCTCGCCCTCCTCCCGCGACGACGTCTCCGGCATCTGGTACCTGGCCGGGCGGCCCGCCGGTCAGGCCGCCGCCGCTGTCGCCGGCGACGCCACGGGCGTGGTGCTCGACACCCCCGCCTCCACGATCAACGGGATCGGCCGATGTGTCGGCGGGGGTGACGTCGACGGCGACGGGCTCCCCGATCTCGTGGCGCGAGGCGTGCGGCTCGCGGGCTACGGAGCGGCGATGGACAACCCGGATCATCGGGATGCGATCTGGCTCCTCCCGGGACGCGACGGCCTGCCCGTCGGCCGGGTCGAGTGGACCGACCGCGCCCTCGGGCTCGCGGGCCATACCCCCCCGACCGAGGACGACCCCACGAGCGACCTCGGCTTCTCCCTCGCGCTGGGCGACCTCACCGCCGACGGCATCGACGACGTGCTCGTCGGCGATCCGACCTGGGAGGGGGCAGGCGCGGTGTTCGTCATCGCCGGCTGGCCGGTGGACTGGGACGTGGTGCGCGGCGAATAGACCTCGCGATGTTCGCGCCCCGCGTCCCTCGCCTGTCCAGACGCGCCCGCGGCACCGGCGTGGTATCGTGCCCGCTGGACACTCGAGGATGACGGGTTGCGTATGAGCAGGGTTTTCGCCATGAGTTTCGCGTCTGTCTACCCCCTCTACGTCGCGAAGGTCGAGAAGAAGGGGCGCTCGAAGGCCGAGCTGGATCGAGTGATCCTGTGGCTGACCGGCTTCGACGAGGGGGAGCTGAGCGGCCACATCGCCGCCCGCACGACGTTCGTGGACTTCTTCGCCGCCGCGCGCCTCCATCCGAACGCCTCGCTGATCACCGGCGTGGTGTGTGGGGTGCGCGTCGAGGCGATCGAAGACCCGTTGATGCAGAAGATCCGCTACCTGGACAAACTTGTCGACGAGGTGGCCAAGGGCAGGGCGATGGAGAAGATTCTGCGAGCCTGAATGCTCGGCGGCGCTCGGCGAGTTCGTCGCGGGGTAGTTGTGGGGTGACTTCCCGGGCTACTCGCGCGAGCAGGGCGTCGGTACCCGCTTCATCCGCCCGCGGCGTCCACCCGCGGCCCCGGCAGCGCCCTCCTTCGCGCGAACACGCCGGCGATGTCACGGCCGAGCCCGCGGAGGAGGCACCCGGCGACGAGGGAGGGCGACTGCCAACGCAGGGGGTCGACGGCCGGATCGCGGCCGAAGAAACGGAACAGGTTGTCCTGGAACACCGGGTCCGTGAAGAGCCACCGCAACACGGTGCGCACCACGGGGTTCGGCGGCGGCCCATAGAGCTCGCGGGAGAGGCGTCCGAGCGTGGCCTCGAACATCGGGTGCGTCGCGGCGATGGCGCGCTCGCCGTACTGCTTTCCGGCCTCGGCGTGGGTATGCCGCCCCTCGAACGCCGCGTCCAGCTCCTCCGCGAGGATGCGCCCGGAGAGGAGCGCGTCGTAGATGCCCTGGCCGTCGACCGGGTCCTTGAAGTGGAAGGCGTCGCCCACGAGCGCCCAACCGTCCCCCGAGGGGTCGCGGTAGCCGTTGCCCACCTTCTTGAGCCCCACGACGCGGCCCGTCATGCGCGCGTTCGCGAAGCGCTGGGCGTACGACGGATAGCGCGCGACGACGGCGCGGTAGTACGCCTCGGCGTCTCCCTGCACGTCCACGATGTCGGCGCGTTGGTGTGTGGTGATCGTGAGGAGACCGCCCGGCATCGGCAGGAGGAGCAGGTCGGTGCCCCGTCCGTCCGTGTACACCTCGAACTCCGAGCGGGCCCCGGGCACCCGCGGCGCGACGCCCTCCCAGTCGGCCAGGTACACCGTGCTCGCCTTCTCGTCGTGCTGCTCGAGGATCTTCGCGCCCGCGAGCCGCGCCACCGTGCTGAAGCGGCTGTCCGCGCCGATGACCCACGTCGCCGTGTGGCGCTCCGTCACGCCGTCCACCTTTCCTTCCACGCCGATCACGGCGCCCGACGCATCCCGGATCAGCGCCTCCACGGCGAAGCCCTCGCGGCGGCTCACGGTCGGCCACTTCTCGAGCTGCTGCCAGAGCAACCCATCGAACGTGGTGCGCCGCACCCCGTAGCCATACGTGCGTCCGTGCACCTTTGTGATGCGCATCGGCGCCTCGAACCAGGTCCCGAAGCGCAGGACGTAGTCGCCGAAGCGCTCGGAGATCGCGGCGATGTCAGCCTCGGCGATCCCGATCTCGTCGAGGAGCGCGAGGGTGCCCATGTGCACTGCCGGTGACGACGGCACGTTGGGCCAGCACGGAAACCGCTGGCGATCGAGGACGAGCACGCGGCGGCCCTGCTTGCCCAGGCGATGGGCGAGCCCGGCGCCGGCGGGTCGACCGCCCACGATGATGACGTCGTAATCAGGTTGCATGAGGCTCGGTGGAGGGGGGCGGAGCGATGGTGGCACAAAAAGTCACGCCATCAACGGGTTATTTTCAGAAGTGTTCCCCGACGCCGGCCGGACGCGCGTCGAGGGCGCCCGTCGATTGCCCGGATGCGCTCCACGAGGGTAGAGAGGAGCATGGACCACCGCGACCGCCCCCGTCGACCGTCCGGCGACGCCGTCGCGCGCGTTGGTGCAGGGCGGCCCTCGTGACGACGTGGATCGCGTTGGCAGCCGGCGGGTTCACCTGGACGTTCCTGGAGTACCTGCTCCATCGGTTCGTGTTCCACGAGCGCAGGCTCGGCGTGGCCCTGTCGCGCGAGCATTCCGAGCATCATGCCAAGGTCGATTGGTTCGTCCCGATGTCACGCAAGCTGCTCCTCGCCGCGGTCGCCCTGCCCGTGCTGGCGCTCGTGGCCTCGCCGATCGTAGGGTGGGGGCCCGGCCTCGCGTTCGGGAGCGGCGTCGTGGGCGGCTGGCTCGCCTACGAGGGGCTCCACCGGGCCATCCACGTGTGGCCGCCCCACACCGCCTACGGACGTTGGGCGCGGCGGCACCACCTCCACCACCACTTCGGCGATCCCCGGCGCAACCACGGTGTGTCCTCGCCGCTCTGGGATCAAGTGTTCGGCACGTTCACCCCGGTCTCGACGGTGATCGTGCCGGTGCGCTCGGCGGTGAAGCTCCCATGGCTGCTCGACGGTGACGAGGTGCGTCCCCACCTCGCGGGGACGTATGTGGTCGCGCCTCGGCGTGACACCTCGGCGTGACACCTCGGCGTGACACCTCGGCCTGCCAATTCCACGATTGGGCGCGCCCGCGCGGACGCGGGCCGGGCGTCTTCCGGGGTCGCGGCGGAGCCGCCGTATCGATCCACCCCCCGGCTTGCGCACGGGGGGTGGCTTTCGCCCCCGTCGCTCCGCTCCGGTCCGTTTCGGCCCTCCGCGCGCGGGCCGACCGGCGCGGGCGGTTGGCCACGGCGTGGCCTCGACGCTCCCGGCGCCCATGCCGCCCTCCATCCTCCCTCGCGCGGGGGAGCAGGGGGCCGGGCCCCCGAGGCGTCGGCCCGCGATCGTCCCGGGCGCTTGCGGCCCCGCGCCGGCACGTTATTGGTTGCCTAGGCAACAATGACCATCCGCCTCGAGCCCTCCCTCGCCTACCGGGTGCACCGCGCCGCGCGTGCCTTGCGCCGGCACTTCCTCCAGATCGCCGCTCGCCTCGGGCTCGATCTGACGCCCGAGATGTGGTGGGTGCTGGTGAAGCTCGTGGAGCGCGACGGGCAGAGCCAGGTCGAGCTGTGCGAGGAGATCTTCTCCGACCGCCCGAACCTGACGCGCATGCTCACCGCGATGGAGTCACGCGGCCTCGTCCGACGCGGCGGTGACCCGGCGGACGCGCGGCGCACCCTCGTGTTCCTCACCGCCGAGGGGCGCAAGGCACAAGCGCGCTTCGCGGCCGGCGTCGAGGCCGAGCGCGCGACGCTGTTCGCGGGCATCACGCCCGACGACCTCGCCACCACCCTCCGCGCGCTCGACACGCTGGAGCGGAACCTCTCTCCCGACTGACACGCGACCGTGGCCTCCCGCCGGGGGGGTCGTCGGCGATTTGGTTGCCCCGGCAACAGACAAGGAGGATCCTCATGCTCTCGACCGACTCCGCCACCCCCGACACCCTCCGGCCCGGGGCCGCCCTCGATCCGGACATCGCGACCGCGGTTCGCGCGTTCGCCGCAGCCGCGGACGCCCGCGATCTGCCGGCGCTGGACGCGATCCTTCACCCGGACTTCCGGGTGCTCTTCACCTCGGCCGGTGTACAGGGCGTCAAGACGCTCCCGCGCGCGCTCTACTTGCAGCTCGCGCGCGAGGGGAAGGTGGGCGGCGTCCCGCGCGAAGTGAACGTGTCGGACATGCGCGGGCGGGCGGACCTCGCGTGGGCCGAGGTGCGCCTCGACGGCGCCGCCGCCACGTTCACGTCCGTGATGACGCTCGCGCGCACCGACGCCCGGTGGCTCGTGATCGAGGACGCCACGGTGTACGCCCCGAAGGGGTAGCCAGTCGCGCAAGGCACGCGCTGGCGCCATCCCCGCGCCAGGCCACCGGAAGGCGGCCCGCTTCCGAGCGGGCCGGTCCGCCCGCGCTCCGGCCCCCGGAGCGCGGGCGACCGAGGCGCCCCGCGCCGAGCCTGGAGGCGGCCGACGCCGCCCGCCTCGGGCGGCGGGGCGCACGAACGCTACTCGTCCTCGGCCCACGCCCGCACCTCCGACCGGAGCGCCTCCCACTCCGGGAGCCAGCGGTGCGGCGCCTGCGCGCGGGTCGAGGGCGGCGATCACGCTGTCGGCGAGCTTGCCGGTGTCCAGCAGCTCGGGGAACACGTCGCGCACGCCGCGGAGGGGCGCGAACGCCCCCACGAGGTCCTTGCCGGCCATCACCCAGGGGTGGTGGCACGGTCCGCTTGGGAGGCAGAGGAGCTGCCGGCTCGGCGCGCGGACAGTTGGCCGGCCCATCGTGCCTGCTCGGCACCCGTGGGGGAACCGGTATTCCGGTGGAATACGAGTGAGGGTCGGCGCGCGTCGAGCTGTTTCGTCGGCGTCGGCAGAGAGGAAACGAACGCGAGCATTCCCGTCGGTCCGATCGCGCGCGGCGCCCGCAGGGGGTACCTTTGCGTGGACGGAGTCCCACCGTGACGCTCCTCCTCCTCCTCGCTTGTGACGATGGCGTCGCCCCGCCCGACACCACGGAGCCCACCGCCGACAGCGCGGACACGGTGCACGACACCGCCGACACCCCGCACGTGGACGGCGACGGCGACGGCGCGCCGGCCGATGTCGATTGCGACGACGCCGATCCCGCCCGCTTCCCCGGCGCGGTGGACCCCTGCGACGGGATCGATCAGGACTGTGACGGCAGCCCGGCGGGGGAGGGGGCGTGCGGCGAGCTCGTGGTCGTGGACGAGCACAGCGCGACCGGCTGGTGGGAGGGGCCGGGGGACGGCGCCGCGCTGACGCTCGAGTACGGGGGCGCGGGCGCCCTCGGTCGCACCGCCGACTTCGACCGGGACGGCATCACCGACGTGGTGGCAGACCTCGGGGGCGTCCTCCTGGTGCGAGGGCGGCTGCCCGGGCCGGGCACCCCGGTCGGCGACGACGCGGTGGGCCATTGGTACGGCGAAGTCCAGGTAGCCGGAGACTTCGACGGGGACGGCTCCACCGACCTGTTCCTCGTCTCCCAGCAAGGCAGCTACGACGCGGGAGACCTCTACCTGCTGCTCGGCCCCGCCGACGGGTGGCCCACCACGCGCACGTCGATGGCGGACACCGCCGACGGGCAATGGACCCTGGTGCAGCACCGCTACACCGAGTACCTGGGCATGTACGGCGGCGCGGCGGACCTGACGGGCGACGGTCTCTCCGACATCGTGCTGCTCTCCCAATCGACGTCGGAAGCGAGGCCGACCGACCCGGACAGCTACCTGCGCGTCATCACGGGGCGCACCTCGGCGCTGCCAGCCGGCGGGCCGCTGGAGGACGAGGAGCCGTGGTACGGGCTCGACTTCGCGGGCGGCTCCGAACCTTCGCTGCTCCCGGACATCGACGGGGACGGTATCGACGACATGGTGCTCCGGGCGTCCGCTTGGGAGGCTCCGAGCGTCACGACACGCTCGCGATCGTCCCGCCGGACGTGCTGGTGCCGACCTTGTCCGGCCAGCTGCTCAGCGACCTGTGGGAGACCCTCCCGAACGGGGACGTGGTGCGACGGTACGAGCCCATCCAGGACGAGACCGGGCTCGGGGACGTGAACGGCGACGGATACGGGGATGTCGCGGTGGCCGTATACGACGCCACGGGATCGGAGGACACGTTCTGCACCAGCGTGCTCCGGGGCGCCGCGGGCGTCCCCGCCCGCACCCTCTCCGACCAGATCGGCGGTCGCGTGTGTGAAACCAGCACGCATCGCGCTCCCGCTGGGCGCGTCGTGCCCGACACCGACGGCGACGACGTGCCCGACCTCTTCTTCGACTACGTGCCGGACCTGCCCTACGACGACGAGGTTGGTTGGAAGTGGCACGCCTGTGTCATGCCGACCGCGCAGCTCCCCCTGTCCGGGTCCATCTCCTTCGACGACGCGCGCAAGCTCTGTTTCGGCTCCCGCGACGTGGTCTACCGCACCTCCGACGTGATCGACCTCGACGGCGACGGCCTCCCCGAGCTCCTCGCGTCGGACCCCACCTTCGGCGACGCGGGCCGAATCCTCGTGATGGCCGGCTTCGCGATCCCGTGGGACGATCCCACGCGGTGGTGAGAAGCGAGCCTCGTCCCTGCCGAGACCGCACCTATGGTCTACGAGGGGAACGCCGCCGCCCATGCCCACCAGCACCCTCGACAACATTCCCTCCGGGCTCCTCCTGCTCGTGCTCACGCCCCGAAAGCAGGCGGCTGGAGCCGACGTGAGGACTGGCCGCCGGACGGGTTCGGCATACGTGCCGAGCACGCCGCGTGGAGGGCGCGACCGTGAACCAATCGACGTACCGCTGCCAACTCCTCCTCCTGATGACACTCGGCGGCGCCTGCGGAGGCGACGGACCGCCGGAGGACGATCCCTCATTGGACGTCGCACCGGTCACCGCCCATTGGATGGCGGACGTGTTCGCCGACCGCCAGGACGCGCAAGTTGGTCGCATCCTCCTGCCGGGGGCGTTCAACTCGACCTCGTACGCGTGCGACGCGTCCAACGGCATGTCTCCGGACGCGCCCGACGTGGTGCGGGCGCTCTGGGGCTCGGAGGAGGCCTCGGCCGACGATGCCAACCGCGCGCGTGTCGTCGGCTGGTCGAAGACCCAGGGCCGCCCCATCGGGCAGCAGCTCGAGGATGGCATCCGCTTTCTGGAGCTGAACGTCACGCTGAAGGACGGAGTGGTCACGACCTGGCACAGCGTCTACGGCGTCCCGCTGGACGAGGTGCTCGACGAGGTCGTGGCGTTCGCCGTCGCCTGGCCCGACGAGGTGATGGTGCTCACCTTCGGTGTCAGCCTCGACAGCTCGGACTGGCCGCTCCTGGCCGACGCCCTCACGGCGCCGCGAGGCGATGGCGTTTCCCTCTGCGATCTCGTCTACGACGGCCCGGAGGACGCCGCGCTCGCCTCGCTCTCCGACATTCGCACCCGTGGACGGAACCTGATCTGGGCGCCCGACGGCGAGCTTCGCACCTGGCTCGACACCCGCGGTGACTGCGCGTCGTCGCATGGCGCGACCACTCGGATCTGGTCGATGACCGTCACGCCCGAGGGCGTCGAGGAAGCGCTCGACGCGTCCGTCGGCGTTCGTGATCCGCAGAACCTGCTGGTGAACGACTTCGTCTTCTCGCTGGATGGCGCGGCCACGGTCGGTGAACAGGCAGGCTACATCTCGGACTACCCGGGCGTGAAGGAGGCCAGCCAGGCCCTCGGGTTCTCGGGGGACTTTCCGGGGCGCCTGATCGAGGCGTACGACGCGGAGGGGAACATGAACGTCCTCGCGGGCGCCTACTACGAGGACACGAACCTGGTCGAGGCGGCGATCGCGGAGAACCGGGGGCGGTAGGGGGCTGGGTCATCGCTCGCAGGGCGCTCATCGCGCTGGATGTCCTGGTCTCCGGGCTCGCCGGAGCCGTGATCCTGACGGCGCAGGGTGGCGTCCGGCCGCCAGGCTCCTCCTGCGTCCCGGCCCCACGTGTCCGCGCTCGACGCGCCCAGCAAGGTGGTGCGACGAAGGACGACGTTGAGGGAACGTTCAGCGTTCTACCTGATAGAACCACGAGTTCTACCCATTGAACCTCGGCCGCCCCATCGCGGTAGAACTCCCCCATGTACGCCGACCTCCACCGCCACCTCGACGGCTCCGTCCGCCACCCCACACTCGCGGCACTCGCCGCCACCGCCGGGCGCCAGGTTCCCGCGGACCTCCCGTTCACTCCCGGCATGGGGCTGGAGGCCGCCCTCGCGCGCTTCGCGTTCACCCTGTCGCTGCTTGCGACGCCCGCGTCCGTCCGCCGTGTGCACCTCGTCGAGATCGCCCGGGTACGACCCGGCGTGGTCGGGATCGATCTTGCTGGCGGGCCCGCGCCGGGGGCGTCCCACAGCCTGGTCGACTACGCGGTCGCATTCCGACGCGCCGCCGACCACGGCATCGGCCGCACCGTCCATGCAGGGGAGGGGCGCCCTCCGGCGGAGATCCGCGTCGCGATCGAGACATTGCTCGCCCAGCGCATCGGCCACGGCACCACCTTGCTCGACGACCCGTCGGTGGTCGATCTCGTCCTCGCGCGCGGCGTCACCATCGAGGCCTGCCCCACGAGCAACGTCCACACCGGCGTGATCCCGTCGGTGGCGGCACACCCGCTCGGCCGCTGGCTCACCCTCGGGGTGAAGGTCTGCGTCAACACCGACAACACCCTGTTCTCCGCGGTCGACGCACCCGAGGAGCATCGCCGCGTCCGCACGATCCCGGGCCTCGGCGAGCGGGACATGGCGAAGCTGATCGCCCATGGTCATGCGGCCGCGTTCCGGCGGTAGGCCCGAGGCCCCGCGCCGCAGTCCAGCAGCTCCGCCCAGGTCGGTCGGGCATCCACGATCCGGATCCGGTTCGCTCGCGTCGGGGCCGTTGGCCAGGGCGCCCGCCGCCAGGAAGTCCTGTTCCACCTGCGCGCCGCCGGAGATGTTCACGGCGACGGTGGGGAAGTAGATGTTCGAGCCGATCGAGCCGAAGTACGAGTAGGCGCAGGTGGAGTTGTTGCCGGCCCAGGCCGATGGCAAGAATTCTGCCGCGTGTCACCCTGCCGACCCCCGCACGATCCCCTCGCGACGAAAGCCGTTCGAGGGAGCGCCGTCTGGT
>JAKFCH010000422.1:0-20229 GCA_036676765.1 Deltaproteobacteria bacterium | reverse complement strand
CCCGGATGCGCGCCGCCGTCCCGCTGCTCCTCCTTTCGCTCACCGGTTGCGACGGTCGCGCCGGCGTGTGCGGGGCCCCCGACATCACCGACCCGGACGGGCGCATCGGGGTCGACGCGCTCCGCGCCACCTACGACCAGTGGACGTCGTGGGTGGGCGCCGACCGGGTGTGTGTGGAGACCATCACCGTCGCGGAGACCGACGACGACACCCACAGGCTCACGACGGGCGCGTGGACGAGCCTCGCTGTGGATCCCGACGCCGAGGACCCCGCCCGCGAGCTTCGCGCCGGCTTGTGTCACGCCCTCGACGAGCACGAGGGCCTGCTCGACGCAAACCCCGAACTCTACGCCCGCTGGCGCTCGCCGCAACAGATGTTCCTCGCCGTCTGCTCGGACGGCCCGCAGCCGTGGGACCTCGTCGATCCCACCGAGGCGGCGTGCGGGCCGAGCGTCGCGCTCGCGGAGCAGCGCTTCCTCCTCACGACGGTCTACCCCGACGCGCCGGCGCTCCGCCCCGAGCCGCTCGTCGTCACCGCGGGCGGCGTGGTCCCCCTCGACGAGGCCGACGGCACGGTGATGGAGGTGACCGGCCTCGGTGACCAGCTCGTGGTCGTGCGCGCCGCGACCTCCGACACCGGTGTCACCTACACCGCGGCGCTCCTCGACCCGGACACCCGCGCGTCGGTGACCGTGGCGACCCAGACCGCGCCCGAGCTCTCCCGGGTGCTCTACACCGGCCCCGACGCCGCGGCGCTGCTCCTCGACGACGGGACGGCGACCACCGGGTGGGTCCTCACCCCCGACGGCTCCGCGACGGCGCTCGCCGTGGACCCCACGACCACCTGGCAGGGCGCGGTCGGCGGCGGCACCCTCTACCTGTCCGGGATGTTCCCGACCGACCTCCAGACGATCGACCTCGCCACCGGCGCCGATGGCACGATCCCGCTCCCCGTCGCCCCCCACGACATCGTGCTCGACAGCCTCGTGGGCGTGCCCGGCGGCGTCGTCGCCACCTACACGGAGGCCACGGTCGACGTCGACGGGGACTCGGTGTCCATCGGCGTGTCCGACCCCGTGATCGCCCGCTACGACGCCGCGACCGCCACCTGGACCGAGCTTGCCCGCGGCGTGAGCGCCCGCGCGGTCGGCCTCGACGCGGAGGGCCGGCTCGTCGGCGCGTTCACGGCGTGGTCGCCCCTCAGCCCGTCCGCAAGCGTGGTGGGGGCATTGGATCTCGCGTCCGGCACCCTCTTCGCCTCGCCCGATTTGTGTGCGGCCGCCGAAGGGCCGCCGCGTGCTGTAACCGGCGACCGCGCGTGGTGGGCGGGCCGCGACGAGGCCGGGATGTACCTGATGCCGTACGTGCTCGCCACGGACTGAAGCGGGCGGGCACCCCCCGCCCGAACCAACCACCCGTTCAGCAGCCCCTGTTGCTGTACGTACTCCAGGAGCCGAGGATGTCCGAGTCCCCGATGCGACTCTTGAGCGCGGCGATTGTCGTGTTGCACAACTGCGTGTTGTAGTTGAACACGTGGTATCCGTACCCGAGCCCGGTGATGCCGTACAAGCCATCCAGATCGGTGAGCAGCACGTTGTTCTCGACGTAGAGCGAATAGCTTCCGCTCGCCGAGGTGGGATACCCGACGTAGGTGACCCCCTCGAGGCCGTCCAGGTTGGTGAGCAGGGGGTTGCTCTGGACGTACAGCTGCACGAGCCCGCCGGTCGTGCCCGACAAGCCGCCGATGTCGGTGAGCAAGGCATTTCCGTTCAAGGAGATACGACCTTCCTCGTCGATGTCCAGCGCCGCGAACGCATCCAGGTTCGTGAGTCGATCGACGTCGTAGATGGAAAGGCTACCCGCAGCCACCAGGTTCTCGACGCCGGAGAGCGAGGAGAGCGCGGGCAACCCGCTGAGCGTGAGCCCCGAAGGCATCGAGGTGACGCCGCTGAGCGCGGAGACGTCGGTCAGGTTCGGCATGCTGTAGAGCGTGAGCCCGGCCGGGGAGGTGAGCGACACGAAGTCGTCGAGGTTGGTCAGCGGCGCGTAGTAGATCGTGATCACCCCGGTCGTGTCGGTGAGGGACGCGAAGCCGGACAGGTCGTCGATGGTGGAGCCGTAGATGATCGTGGTCGGGGCCGACTCCAGGGCGGTGAAACCGGTGATCGCCATCGGGAGCGTGGCGTAGCAATAGACCTGGAAATACGACCCGACCGAGATCAGGGCATCGAACCCGGCGAGCTCGGTCAGCGTGGACCCGGTCGTGATGCTCAGGACGGAGACGGAACGCAGGTTGGGAAACGCGTCGAGGGTGGTGACACCCATGGGATAGGCGAGCGTGAAGGTCCCGCCGACGTTCTCGAGCGCGTCGAAGCCGGACCAGTCCGCCACCGAGAGGGATTGGATGTTCACGCTTCCGTCCACGGTGGTGAGCGACGGGAGCGACAGGGAGTCGAGCGTGAACGTGCTTCCGTTGCCGACGGTCAGCCCGCCGACCCGCTCCAGGTCGGGGAGGGTGACGTCCCCCATCGAGGCCCCGAAGATCGTCAGCGTCCCGGTGATCTGCTCCACCCCGTCGAGCAGGGCGGCGTCGAGGGAGTTGGCCACGGTGTAGTCGCCCGCGACGATGGTGCCGGCGAGCGAGCTGCCGTCGCCATCCGCACCGTCCGCGCCGTCGCAGACGTAGACGGTGGTGTCCACCTCGTCGTCGGCGAGGACGCCGTCGCCGTCGTCGTCGGTGCCGATGGACACGGCCTCCCCGCCCACGGCGCAGTTGTCACCGGCGGGCTCGTCGGCGGTGGTCACCAACGCCGCCACCCCCACGGCGCCGTCCGCGCCGGTGGCGCCGGTGCAGACGTAGGAGGTGGACACGATCTCGCCCTCGTCGAGCACGCCGCTGCCGTCGGCGTCGGCGCCGGTGTCGAGGCGCTGGCCGCCGTTGACGCAGTTTTCGCCCGCGGGCTCGTCCGAGACCGCCACCAGGGTCTGGATGCCGGGCGCGCCGTCGTCCCCGTGGCAGATGTACTCGGTGGCGTCGACCTCTTCGGGGTCCAGCACGCCGTCCCGATCGTCGTCGACGCCAGCCTCGACCCGCACGCCGCCGGTCGCGCAGTTGTCACCCGCGGGCTCCTCCGTCGTGGTCACGAGCGCCGAGGCCCCGTCCTCGCCGTCTTCGCCGTCCTCGCCGTCCGCTCCGTCCGTACCGTCCACGCCCCCGACGCCGTCCGCGCCGTCACAGAGGTAGGCGGTGCTGTCGACCTCGTCCTCAGAGAGGGCGCCATCCCCGTCGTCGTCGACGCCGGACCGCACGGCGACCCCGCCGTCCGCGCAGTTCTCGCCCTCCGGCTCGTCCTGGGTGGCGACGAGGGCGTTGGGAGCGGATTCGGGCGCTTCGCCGGAACAAGCGAGGAGGAGCAGGGTGAGCATGGGGTCGGTCCTTCGAGGGCCGCCACGGTAGCACGGGAGCTGGCGATCGCCCCGCGAGCCTTCACCAAAAAACGCGCTGGAAACCTACTCCTGCGCCCGATACTTCCGCGCGAGCTCCAGGTAGGCCTCGCGCCCGCCCTCGATCTGCGCGCGGTCGCTGTCGCGGAGGGGGCGCACCACCTTCGCGGGCATGCCGAGCACGAGCGAACCGGACGGAATGCGCATGCCGACGGGCACCACCGCGCCGGCGCCGATGATGCACCACGGCTCGATGTGGCAGTTGTCGAGCAGGATGCTCCCCATCCCAATCAGGCAATCGTCCTCCACCGTGCAGCCGTGGAGGATGACACGGTGGCCCACCGTCACCCGCGCGCCGATGGTGACCGTGGAGAAGCCGCCGGTGGCGTGGGCGCAGGTGAGGTCCTGGAGGTTGCTGTCGGCGCCGACGCGGATGCCGCCCTGATCGCCGCGGAGCACGACGCCGGGCCACACGCTCACGCGGGCGCCGAGGGTGACATCGCCGAGGAGGTGCGCGCTGGCGTGCACGTAGGCGGTGGGGTCGACCTGGGGGGAGAACGAGGCGTAGCGTTCGAGGGGCATCGGCGGGGCTTAGCGCACGGGGCGGCCTCGCGGTACAGTCGGGCATGCTGCTCCTCGCGCTCCTCGCCTGTGCCTTCCCCGCGCCGATCGACTCCGGAAAGACCACCGACTCCGAATCGGACGCCGACACCGACGCCGACTCCGATTCGGACTCCGACGCCGACTCGGATTCGGATACGGATTCCGACTCGGACTCCGACAGCGACGCCGACACCGACTCCGACACGGACGCCGATACGGACGCCGACTCCGATACGGACGCCGACGTCGACGCCGCGTGCGGGCGCTACCAGGCGGTGACACACGTCGGCGCGGAGGGGGTGTCCCGGTACACCGCGGCCGCCGAGAGCACGTTGGGGTACGGTGGCACGACCACGACCACGACGGAGTCGTACGACGCGGGGTCGGGCGTCGGGGTGATGACCTCCTACACCGACGTGTCGGGGCGGTCGTTCGCCTGGTATCGCTCGTGGTCCACGTCGACGTATCGGTGTGACGCCGACGGCCTCTGGTACGTCGGCTACACCATGGAGTGGGAGTACCTCACCCCCGACGGATACGCCGGCTCGGGATCGATGGTCTACACCTACGACGACGGCTACCTCGGCCTCCCGGCCGACCTCGACGTGGGGGCCCGCTGGAGCGCGCGCGGCACCGGCACCTACACCGGGGACGTCTCGGGCAAGTTCGCCTACGACGTGACGGGCGAGGTGCTCGAAGAGGACGCCGTGACCGTCGACGCCGGCACGTTCGACGCCCTGCGGGTGCGCATGACGTACGACGACACGAGCGCGGAGCAATGGTTGGCACCCGACGTGGGGGCGGTCAAGAGCGAGTTCCTCGAGCTCGAGAGTTGGGTCCCCTGACGACGCCCGGCCCCGCACCCGGGCGCGGAGGCCTGCGTCAGGGGCGCGACTCGATCAGGGTCAACAGCTCGTCGAAGTCGATTGGTTTCACCAGGTGATGATCGAACCCCGCCTCCCGCAGCAGGAGGCGATCCGACGCTTGCCCGTACCCGGTGGCGGCGATCAGGCGGAGGTGTGCCAACTCCGGCCGCTGACGCAGGCGTCGGGACAGCTCGATGCCGTCCATCACCGGCAGGCCGATGTCGAGGATGGCTACATCCGGCGTCACGCGCGTCGTGAGCTCGAGAGCCGTTGGCCCGTCGTGACACACGGACACCTCGAAACCCGCGAACCGCAAGACCTCCCCGAGCAGCTCCGCGGCGTCCTCGTTGTCGTCCACGACGAGGACGCGGACGCCCGTGCGCCGAGCCACGGCCTCGGGCGCTCGCACGCGCCCCGCCTCGGCTGCAGGCGAGGCGGGGGCCATCGGCAGCTCGACGACGAACTCGCTGCCGCAGCCCGGCCCGGCGCTCCGGGCCTCCACGCGACCGCCGTGCAGACCGACCAGGTTCTTGACGATGCACAGTCCCAACCCGAGCCCGCCCTCCGCCCGATCGCTCGCACGCGGCCCCTGCACGAACAAGTCGAAGATGCTCTGCAAGCGCGACGCGTCGATGCCGATGCCGTTGTCCCGCACCCGCAGGACCATCCACCCGTCCTCGCAAGCGGCGGAGAGCGAGATCTCCCCCCCCGGCGGCGTGTAGCGCGCGGCGTTCGTGAGCAGGTTCGACAAGATCTGCGCGAGCCGCCCCTCGTCCGCGTGCACGCGGGAGCCCGCTGCCGGGAGATCGAGGGTGAGGCGGTGGCGCCGCGCTTCCAGCAGCACGCTGGCCATCTCGACCGCTTGGGCGACCACCTCCGAGAGCACCACGCTCTCCTTCTTGAGCGCCACGTTGCCGCTGGTGATGCGGGAGACGTCGAGCAGGTCGTCGACCAGGCGGACCAGGTGTGTCACCTGCCGCTGGATGACACCATGCTCCCGTTCCAGCCCATGGTCGCCCCGCTCCCGGATGAGGTGGAGCGCGGTGACGATGGGGGCCAACGGATTGCGGAGCTCGTGGCCGAGCATCGCGAGGAACTCGTCCTTCGAGCGGTTGGCCGCCTGCTCGCTCGCGAGCAACGCGGAACGCTCCGACGCGGCGAGGCCGAGCGCGACGTTGAGGTGCGCGGACTCGGCGAACGCGGACTCGAGGTCCCGGCGCGCCTTGTCCAGGGCCGCGGCAAGGTTCGTCGCGTGGCGCGCGGACTCGCGTGCGACGGCGAGGTTTCCGCGCGCGCTGGCGGCGAGCGCCTCCCCGCGCAACGCCGCCGCGAACAGCGGGAGCCCCAGCGCCTCCGCTTCCGGAAGCTCGGGATCTCCGCCCACGAGGACCAGCACGCAACCACCGTCCATCGACAGCGCCCGCGCCGGCACGAGGCTGTCGCTGGTGGGGTAGGCGACCTCGCCACTGTGTCGTCCGGGCTCGCGGCACCGTTCGAGGAAGGACGACCAGCTCCTGCCACTCGGCAGCGTCTGCGGGAAGCCGGGCGCGGGAAGCAGCGCGTCCACCTCGCCGTCGAGGACGAACACCAACAACGCATGGGCGCCCAACTCTCGCGCGAGCGCGGCCGCGGCTTCCGGCCGCGCTTCGGGCACGGAGAGCCGGCAGGCGAGTTGGAGCGTGCGGGCTGTCATCTAGCCGAGCCTCCGTGTCATTCCGGCAGGACGCACACCACCGCGGTGCAATTGTGGAAGCCGCCGAATTGGCCCGGGGCGCGGGCGACCTGCCCGTGGGTGTTGCACCCCACGAAGCTCGTGTCACCCAGCTGATCGGCCAGCGCGCGGAGCTCCAGCCCGAAGACATCGCCCATGCGCAGCCGGGTGGCGACGCAGTCGAAGAAGAGGGCCACGCCCGGCTTCTGCCCGTCGAGTCCGGCGAGGGCGGCCTTGGTCGCACGCGCCGCCGCCCCGATCGCCGACTCCGGCGTGGTCCGCATGATGTGGACGATCGCGCCCGGGGGGATCTCCGACGCGCAGGTCACCGAGCCGTCCTCGTTGATGGCGAGCGGGACACGGAGCCGGTGGCCGCCCGCCGTCTCGATACCGAGGATGTTGTGGAGGAAGAACGGGATCGCCGCGGCTCGATCCAGCGGTTGGCCGGTCTCCTCCGCGTGGTCCTCGAACGCTTGCGCCGCGGGGAGTCCGTTGAGGCTGATCAACCTCAACCCTTCGGAGGCGGTCACCCGCATCGGCTTGGACGCGGGCTCCCATCCGTGGCCGACACCGATGCCGAGCGGCGTGGGAGAGAGGATCTCGAGCCCCACGACGGCGTCGTTGACGACCTCGGTCCCGAAGAACACGGAGGTCCTGTGGAACTGCGCGTTGTCACCCGCGCCGCCGCCGAAGAATTGGTACTTGCCGGAGGTCGCCAGGGTGAGTTGGTCGACGAGATCGTCCGCGTAGCCAGCGAGCGCGTCGGTGAGGACGAGCGCCGTGTGGGACATGTGGGCGTGCCGGGCGAGTCCGTGGAAGCTCGAGACGAGCTCGGACGCGGCGACCGCGCGGCTCTCGCTGAGCTTCCGGCCGATGCCCGCGTTGAAGTACATGTCGGTCGAGCGGAGCGCCAGCGCGCACGAGAGGCCCTCGCCGCGCGTGTCGTTGGTGAACTCCCCCGCGGACGAGGCCCCCACCAGGGCCCCCGGGCGGCTCGCCGCATGCAGGGCACGGAGCAAGGCCGCCTGATCGTACGAGGGCGACGCGAACAGGACGATCGCGTCCGGCGGGGCCCCGGGGAGCCCCGCGGCGATCTTGGCGGAGAGCTCGGCGGCGGCGCCTTCGGCATCGGGCGCGCGGGAATGGACGACGACGGATTCCGTCATGGGGACACCTGGAAGCGGGGCGGAGGGGGACTCGGACGCGTGCTTGCGCCTTAGCCGGTCGCGTTTGGTCCCCGACAGCTCGTTGGCCCGCTTGACCGATTCCAACGGCTCTCACGATCTCCGACGCAAAGGATGACAAATCCCTGCAGTCACCCCACTCCGTACGACTCCGCCCGCACCCCGATCGCCCGCGCCCGCGCCGCGATCGCCTCCAACGCCTCGTTCGACAAGGCGCCCACCGTCTCGTCCGAAGGCTTGCGCGCGACGGTGTAGATCTGGACGTGGTCGATGGTGCCACCCGCCGCGATCGTCGCGAGGCGGCCGACCCAGGCGTCGAGCTCGGCGTCGGACGGGGCCTCGCCCGCCAGGGTGCAGAACATGCTCTGGATGACGAGCGGGCGCGCCGCCGCGGTCTCCGCGAGGTTCGAGAGCACCCGCGCGAACGGGAACGTGGTGCCGTCGACCCGGCGGAACCACGCCTCGGTGCCGGCGTCGAGCTTGCCCCACACCTCGTCGATCAGCGGCAGCGCCGCCTTGACCCGCTCGCGGTGCAACATCGTGGCGTTGGTGAGCAGGCGGATCGGCACGTCCAGGCCGAACCGATCGCGCGCCGCCCGCACGCGCGCCACGGCGCCCGGGAAGGTGGCGGGGGTGGTGGGCTCGCCGTCCCCGGCGAAGGCGAGGTCGACCACCCGACGCATGGCGGGGGCGACGGTGTGGAAGGGCGGGTGCTGCCACAACGAGCCGTCGGACACCCAGCCGAGGAGCCGGGAGAGCTCGGCGTCGAGCACGTCGAGATCGACCGCCCCCGCGCCGCCCGGCACCGTGCGGTCCACCTGGCAGTAGGGGCAGTCGAAGTTGCACACCTTGTCGGGGTTGAGGTTCAGCCCGATCGAGAGCCCCCGCGCCCGCCGCGACACGACCGCGTAGACGTAGCGGTTGTCACCGAGGTCGCGACGATGGTCCTGGAAGTCGAGCGTGCGTTCCACGCCGGCGATCTATCCGCTACGATGGCCGGATGCGCGTCACCCGGCGTCAACTGCTCGCGGCCACCACCCTGCTCGGCGGCGCCGTGGTCGCCGGCGCGGGCGGCGTGGCCTTCCGTTGGTGGGACCAACCCTCCGACACCCCCTACGCCGTCCTCTCCGCCGACGAGGTCGCGATCCTCGACGCGTTCGCCGAGGCCTGCTTCCCCGCGGGGGGCGATCCGCCCCTCGGCGGCGCCGCGGCGGGTGTCGGACGCTTCTTCGACGGCGTGGTCGAGGGGCTCGTGCCCGTCCAACAGAAGCTCCTGCGCCTCGCGATCCACGGCCTCGACGCCTTCCCCCTCGCGACACACGGCGGCTACCTCTCCGAGCTGCCGGTGGCCGCCGCGAGCGACGCCGTCGCGTCCTGGCTCCGCAGCACCCGCCCCGAGATCCGGGGGCTCGCCCAATCGTTCCACATCTTCGTCGGCATGGCGTGGATGGCCCACCCCGACGTGCGCCCGCGCATCGCGCCGATGTTCGGCTGCGGCTTCGCGGACGCCGGCGGCCTGCCCGCCCGTTTGGGGGCGTCGTGACCGCGTGGAAGCCGGGGGACGGCGTGTTGCTCACCGGCCCCGCGCCCGCGGAGGGCTGGTCGGCGGCCGATCGCGACCTCGACTGTGACATCGTCGTGGTGGGGACCGGCCCCGGCGGCGCGTCGGTGGCGCGGGTGCTCGCGCTCGCGGGTGCGAAGGTGATCCTGCTCGAGGAGGGGCCGCCGGAGAGCCGGTTCGCCAAGAACTACGGCGACGCGATGCGCTACCACATGCAGGAGGGCGGCGCGATGGTCGCCACCGGCAACGCCTACATGCCGATCGCGTCGGGGCGCGGCGTCGGCGGTGGCACGCTCGTGAACAGCGCGATGGCCTGGCGCGCGCCCGACTACGTGTTGGACGACTGGACGAAGCGGTTGGGAGACGACCGCTATGGCCCAACTCGGATGGCGCCCATCTTCGACGAGATGACCGAGCTGCTCGGCGTCTGGCCGACTCGCGCCGAGATCGCCGGCAGGAACAACGATCTCATCATCCGGGGTGCCAAGGCCCTCGGGTTGGACGGCGGGTACGTGCCCCGTGCCACGCCGGGGTGTGTAGGGTGCGGGGTCTGCTACTTCGGCTGCCCGAGCGGCGGCAAGGCGAGCATGAACCTCAACCTCCTCGTGGAGGCCACGGGCGCCGGCGCCCGCATCCTGGCGGACACGAAGGTGACCGGGGTGTTGGTCGAGGGCGATCGTGTCGTCGGCGTCGAGGGCCGGATGTTCCACCCCGATTCCCGCGCGCCCGGCGGCCGGGTGCGGGTGCGGGCGGCGCGCACGGTGATCGCCGCGGGCGGGATCGGCACGCCGCGCTTGTTACACCACGCGGGCGTCGCCACACGTTTGGGTCCCGCCGTCGGAAGGGGCCTGCACGTCCACCCCGGCAACGCCGTGCTCGGCATCTGCGACGAGCCCGTCGAGATGTGGAAGGGCGCCACCCAGGGCGCGTATTTCCATGTCGACGAGCTCCCCGGCGTGTTGCCCCACACCTTCTCGGCACCCCCCGAGGTGTGTCTGGGCATGCTCGCGCCGCCCGGCCCCGAGATGAAGAAGGCGATCGACCTGCTCCCCTACCTGTGCGGCTGCATCGTGATGGTGTCCGACACCGGCGAGGGCACCGTCGGCGCGCACTCCGACGGCCGGGCGGACATCCGCTACGACTTCGCCGCCGTCGACCTCGAGCGGACGAAGCAGGGCATGGTCTGGACGGCCAAGGTCCTGCTCGCGGGCGGCGCGCGCACCCTGTTCGCGCCGGTCCACGGCATGACCCGCACCGACAACGCCGAGGACTTCGCCGATCAGCTCTCCCGGCGCACCCTCGACGACTTCACGCTCTACGCCGCGCACCCGATGAGCACGTGCCGCATGGGCACCGACCCCACGACCAGCGTCATCGGGGTGGACGGGCGCGCGCACGCCCTGGAGGGGCTCTACCTCGCGGACAGCTCGGTGTTCCCGACGTCGTTGGGGGTCAACCCGAGCCTGACCACGATGGCGATGGCAACCGCGATCGCACGGGGATTGGCGTCGAAGGGGTGAGGCCGTGGCACGACGCTCGGCCGCGGGGCTACCGACGGGGCCTCGGGCGTTAGATCCCTACCCCCATGACCCTCCCCTTCCTCCTCGTGCTCCTCCGCGATCTCGTCGTCCCCACCGTGGCGACCGGCGTGGTGATCGTGTTCGCCTCCCTGGTGTCGCGCGGCACGCTGCACCGCGCCGATCGGATCGGCTCGGCCGCGGTCGCGGTGGGGTTCGCCGTCGGGTACCAGGCGGTGGTCGGCGGCGGGTTCGACCCGGCGGACTACGTCAGCGTGCTCCCGCTCGTCGGGGTGGTGGCCGCGCTCCTCGCGCCCCGGATCGCCACCCGCGTCCGGTTCGGCGCGGCGGTGGGGCTGCCGCTCCGGGTCGGCATCGTCGTGGCGGGGCTCGCGGCGGCCGGTGTCCTGCACCTCGTCGGGCAGGCGCACCTCGCCGGCCTCGCGCTCGTCACGGTCGGCACCGCGTGGGGCCTCGCGCTCGGTGCGCACGTCGGCGACCGCGAGTCGGTCCCCCTCGTCGCGCCGGATGCGCGGCCGGGCGCGTGGGCCGTGGTGGCGGGGATGCTCGTGGCGGTGTGCGCCTTCGCCGCCGTGGCGGTGGCGTGAGCGGCCCGATGAGACTCGTGGTCGCCCTCACCCTGGCCTTCGCGGGGTGTGCCGCCACGCGGCCGGTCTCCCCGTCTCCCACGTCCTCCCCCGCGTCCTCCCCCGCGACCGGCGCGGCCCCGATCCCGAGCGGGGCCATCGATCCCGACGCGACCAACTTCGACTACCCCTACCCGGTGTCGTTCTACGCCTTCGAGAGCCAGGGCACCCCGGTGCGCATGGCCTACCTCGACGTGGCGGCGCCCACGCCGAACGGGCGGGTGGTGCTGCTCCTGCACGGCAAGAACTTCTCGGCGTCCGCCTGGGCGACGACCATCGCGTCGCTCACCGGGGAGGGGTATCGGGTCATCGCGCCGGACCAGCTCGGGTTCGGCAAGTCCAGCAAGCCCGCGGCCTACCAATACAGCTTCGGCGCGCTCGCCACCCACACGCGCGCGCTGCTCGACTCGCTCGGGATCGCGCGCACCGATGTCGTCGGGCACTCGATGGGCGGCATGCTCGCCGTCCGCTACGCGCTCCTCCACCCGGAGGCGACGGACAAGCTCGTGCTCGTGAACCCGATCGGGCTCGAGGACTACGGCGCGCTCGTCCCCTACCGCACGGTCGACGCGTGGTACGCCGACGAGCTGAAGCAGACGCCCGAGAGCATCGTCGCCTACCAGAAGAAGGCCTACTACGACGGCGCCTGGAAGCCCGAGTACGAGGCGCTCACGCGGCTCCAGGCGGGGTGGACGCGCCACCCGGCCTACCCCGAGGTCGCCTGGGCCTCGGCGCGCCACTACGACATGATCCTCACCCAGCCGGTCGTGCACGACCTGCCTCGCCTGCGCGTCCCGACGCGCCTCATCATCGGCCTGCGCGACAAGACCGCGCTCGGGCGGAGCTTCGCGGCCCCCGACGTCGCCGCGACGATGGGCGACTACGTCACCCTCGGCAAGCGCGCGCAGGCGGCGATCCCCGGGGCCGAGTTGGTCGAGCTGCCCGGCGTGGGACACATCCCCCAGGTCGAGGCCTTCGACGCGTACGAGCAGGCGTTGGTCGGGTTCCTGAGGTAGGCTGGGCGACCCTCGGAGTCCCCGCATGCTCTCCCTCCTCGTCCTCGTCCTCGCCGGCTGCACGGACGGTGACAAGCCCGCCGTCGACGACACCGGCACCGGTGACAAATCCGAGTCGGACTGCGCGAACCCGGACGCGGCGGAGATCTGCGACGGCGTCGACAACGATTGTGACGGCGAGATCGACGAGGACCCCACCGATCCCGGCACCTGGTACGCCGACGCCGATCACGACGGCTTCGGCGATCCGTCGGCCGAGTTCGTCACGTGCACCCGGCCCGACGGCGCGGTCACGGACGACACCGACTGTGACGACACCAACGGCAGCGTGAGCCCGGGTGCCACCGAGCTGTGCGACGGCCTCGACAACGACTGCGACGCGCTGGTCGACGCCGACGATCCCACCCTCCGCGACGTGGGCACGTGGTACCCCGACGCGGACTTCGACGGGTTCGGCGATGCCACGGGCGGGGTCGCCGCGTGTGACGCCCCCTCGGGCTTCGTGGCGGACGCGACCGATTGCGATGACGCGGTGTTCGCGATCAACCCCGCCGCCGCCGAGGTGTGCGACGGCCTCGACAACAACTGTGACGCGCAGATCGACGATGCCGATCCCACCCTGGTCGGCGCCCCCACCTGGTACGTCGACAACGACCGGGACGGCCACGGCGTCGACGGCACCTCCCTGACCGCCTGCGCCCAGCCCGACGGCCACGCCGGTGATGCCATGGATTGTGACGACGACAACAGCGCGATCTCTCCCTCCGCGCCGGAGGTGTGTGACCGGGCGGACGTGGACGAGGATTGTGACGGCCTCGCGGATGACGACGACACCAGCGTGGAGCCGTCGGGGTTGACCACCTGGCACCCGGACGCCGACCGCGACGGCTACGGGGACTCCTCCAGCGCGACCCTCGTGTGCGACGCGCCGCCCGACGGCTACCTCACCGATGCCTCCGACTGTGTCGACTCCAATGGTGACATCAACCCCGGGGCGCCCGAGGTGTGTGACGACGGCATCGACAACAATTGCAATCGCGAGGCGGACGAGGGGTGCGGCTCCGGGGAGGACACCGGTTCGGGTGACACCGGTTCGGGTGACACCGGCTCGGGTGACACCGACCTCGCCGCGTGTGACGGCCTGAACACCGGTGACACCTTCCAGGACGGGTCTTCGACGGGCGGCCCGGACCTCCTCATCGGCATGGAGTACACGCCCACGACCGACGCGGACATCGCGAGGATCGAGGTGTACACGGGCGAACGCGAGGGGACCAACTCGGTCTCCCTCTGGTCGGACGATCGAGGCGCGCCGGCCGTCGAGCTCGCCGGCGGCTCCTGGTCGATGTCCGCGACGAACGGGTGGCAGGGCGCGGACCTCGACACCTGCGTTCCGGTCACGGCCGGGACCACCTACTGGGTGGTGTGGGCGCCCGTGAACGGCGCCCAGTCGTCCTTCGACACGTCGGGAACGACCGGCTCCTACAGCGGATCCTTCGACGCCGGCGGGTCGTGGAGCGGCCCGTATTCGGGGTTCGTGAAGTATCGCCTGGATTGTTGCGAATAGGTGGGGGCGCGATTCGTCGCGCCCCTCCCCATCAATCGCGGACCAGCTCCGCCACCGCGCCCAGCTCGTCGTACAGGTAAACGTTCGCGACGATTGCCTTCTCGAACACGCCGAGGTGCAGGCTCTCGTTGGGGCCGTGGGCCGTGGTCTGCGGGTCGATGACCCCATTGAGGATGAGCGGGAGATCCCCGAAGCGGCGGCCGAACAACGCCACGAACGGGATCGACCCACCCACGCCCACCTGGAGCAGCGTCCGCCCCCACGCCTTCACGTAGGCGCGGTCCGCGGCGGGGAACGCCGGGCCCTGGGGGGTGTAGAGCCAGGCGCCGGAGGGGGCGGTGCTGATGTCGACGGTCACCTTCACGCCGCCGGGCGGATCGCGGAGGAGCGCGGCGCGCAGGGCGTCCCGCACGACCTCGTCGTCCTGGCCGGGCGCGACCCGCACCGAGAGGATCGCCTCGGCGGACATGCGCAGGGCGTTCTTCTTGCGGTCGATCGTCGGGAGCGTGGTGGACACGACGGTGATGGCGGGCTGGCGCCAGAGGTGCTCGGCGGGGGGCGCCCCCTCGGTGGGGAGCGGCTCGACGCCGGGGCAGAGGTGCGCGCCGGACCGGATGACCTCGGTGGTGAGCGGCACGTCCCACGCTGCCTTCGACCAGTCGGCGGGCACCTCGGCGCGCGGGGCCTTGAGGCGCCCGTTCTCGTCCACGAGGCGCGCGAGCAGGGTGACGAGCGCGAGGGACACGTCGGGCACCATGCCGCCCCAGAGGCCGGAGTGCACATCGGCCTCCAACGCCTCGCACCGCACCGTGCACTCCATGAGGCCACGCAGCGAGGTCGTGAGCCCCGGGATCTCCGGCGAGGGGTTCTCGCAATCCGTGAGCACCATGACGTCCGAGGCGAAGGCCTCCGGAAACGCGTCCATGTAGCGCTCGAGGTTGGGGCTCCCGATCTCCTCCTCTCCCTCGATGACGAGCTTGATGTTGGCAGGGAGCGTGCCGGTCTCCTCCAGCCACGCGCCGAGCGCCGCGAGGTGGCTGACCCACCCGCCCATGTCGTCCGCGGCCCCGCGCGCGTAGAGCCGCCCGTCCCGCACGGTGGGCTCGTGCGGGGGGCTCGCCCACACCTCCCCCTTCACGGGCTGCAGGTCGAGGTGGCCGTAGATGAGGATCGTCGGCTTGCCGGGCTGCCCGAGCCACTCGGCGGTCACGATGGGCAGCGCGCCGGGCACCTCGCGCACCTGCGCGGCGGAGAAGCCGAGCGCGCCGAGGTCCGCGGCGACCCGCGCGGCGAGCGCCCGCACGTCCCCGGCGTGCGCCAGGTCACACGAGATCGCGGGGATGCGCAGGTAGTCGCACAGGTGCGCGAGGGCCTGGGGAAACTGGGCACGGGCGCGGGCGGCCACGGAGTCGACGGCGGGGTGGGGCATGGGCGGCAACGTATCCGGGTGGGGGTGGGAGATTCGCGTGATGGCGGAACGCGCGCGCGTGGGTCACTCGCGGCCGAAGACGAACGGGTAGCTGACGATCACGATGCCGCCGCCCGTCGGGGCCGGAAAGACGAACCCCATGAATTGTTCGAGTACACACGTCCCGACCTCCGGATCGGGCACGGTGGTGGACTTGACCACCGCGGAGCTCACCGTCCCGTCGCGTTGGATCACGAACTTGACGGTGAGTTTTCCGTGGAGGGAGGGATCGACGGCGAGCCGCCGTCGGTAACACTTCTCGATGGCCCGCATGTCGGACTTGATGACATCGTCGATCTGCGATTTCTCCAGCACCCCGAGGGTGACGGTTCCCGCCGGATCGATGGGCTTCGCCGGGGCGATCGGCCCAGTTGAGGCCACGGCGGTCGCTTCGGTGGGTGCGTCGGAGGACACGACGGACGGTGGCGCGGAAGACACGACCGGCGGTGGCGCGGGCTTCGGCCGCTCGAGTTGCACCGGCGCGCGCACGTCGGGCGTGAGCTCGCCGGTACGGAGCGGTGCCGCCACACCGAGGCGGCCGTCGAAGGGCGCCACCGGACGCCGGAAGATCGGGCCCGGCAAGGCCGCGGCGCGGGGGTGGCTGCCGATCGCCACGCGGCGGGTGTCGGTGCGGAGCACCAGGTCACACGCCGCCGCATCGCAGTGGGCCTCGAAGGAGACGATGGCCGCGTGGCCGATCCGCGCCAGCGAGTGGTCGGGGGCGCGGATGTACACATCCCCCTCGGGCGTGAGCTGGACTTCGGCGGGGGCCTCGAGGGCGGGGACGGCGTCGGACGCGGGCGGCACTTCCGCGAGCGCGAGCTGAGTGGCGATGGCGAGCAGCAGGGACATCGTCGAAGTGTACCGGCTGGAAGCGCGTTCGGCAGGTGCGGAGGTGACGACGGGGCCGGAGCCCGCTCGCGCGGGCCCCGGCGAGGGCCGCCACACCTACATCGGACCGTATTGGACGAGGTCCATGTTCTCGGGCACGATCCCCTGCCGGACGTAGCCGATGCCTTCGGACCACCACATCCGGTCGGGGGTGCCCTGCTGCTCGAAATCGAGGACCCAGGACTCGAACATCCCGCTCTCCAACTCGAGCGTCTCGACGGCGTCGATGCGGCCGCGGAACGTGTCCGCCACGCCCTCCCCGGCGTAGGCGGCGAGGTGCGACGCCCCGCCGGACTCCTCGTAGATCGTGTAGTCCGTGGACCACGTGTCACCGACGTGCGGGTCCGCCGGCATCAGCAGGGGCTGGGGATCGAAGAACATGCTGACGACATCACCCGACATCTCCACGTCGATGCCGGCCTGGTGCAGGCCGTCGACCTCGCACGTGTACCAGATCATCATCTCCACGCCGTACTCGGACATGTCCAGGTGCTGGCCGTAGACCGTCAGGTCGTTCCAGACCGTCGCGCCCGTGGCGGTGAACGTCATCGCCTGGCCCCCGACGTCGTAGGTCCACCAGGCGCCGTCCCGGTCGAGGGGCGCGAACGTGGGACAGGCGGCGTTCTGGGGGACGCCGGTGTCGCCGGTGTCGCTGGTGTCACCCGGGATGTCCGTGTCGGGCGCGGCAGAGTCGTCGTCCGGGAGGCGGATGGTCTCGTCGCCGGTGCAGCCCGCGAGCAGGACGAGGGTCAGGCAGAACGTCTCGATGGTACGCATGGTATCTCCTTCAACTTCTGTGAATCCGCGAGAGGTTGGATTCGCTGAGGGCGCGAGCTCGCGGCACCTGGAACATGCCTCCTCACCGGGGGCGAAGCTCCTGAAAGAACCTGAAGGTTGGGGGGGCGATCCTGATGCCCGACCACCGTTGGTCGCCCGCCGGCGGCCTCGTCACCGCTCCGTCGCCTCGATCGTGTCCAACGTGACACCCACCTCCCCATCCCGTGTCACCCGCAAATCGGCCCAGCCTGCGTAGGCAGCCGTGGCATCTCCGGTGTGGTCGAGCACGAGGGTCGGCACCCACGATTGGCCGGCCCACAGCCTCGCCACGCCCCGGGTGCGCGTCGGCTCGTCCGCGAAGGGGTAGGGCTCCCGTACCTGGCCCCCCTTGCCCGACACGACCTGGTGGAACACATCACCGGTGGTCGTGGCGAGGTCGATGCGCTGGAGATGGTGGTCGTGCCCAGAGGCGTAGATGCGCACGCCGCAGGCGAGGAGCACCTCCATCGTCTCGACGGAGAGCAATTCGCCGGGGGTGTCACGGTACTTGCCGAACGTGACGGCGGGGTGGTGTCCGAACGCGATGCGGCGGCGGGGCGCCGGGTCGGCGGCGCAGTGGTCACGCAGCCACGCGAGCTGGCGGTCGCGCAGCCCGGCGAGTGAGCGGGGCGCCTCCCCGATGAGCGGGTAGGTGTCGAGGAAGAGGAGCTCGAGGTCGTCCCCGTCGCGGAGGGCCCAATAGCGCCAGGGCGTGACCCAAACCGGGCCCTCGGGGGTGACCTGGAGGGTGTCACCCACCACCTTCACCTCGTCCGGGTGGCGCGCGGTGTGGCGCACCGACGCGAGCGGCGCGGGCGAGAGGTATTCGTGGTTGCCGAGCACGGCGTAGAACGGGAGTGCCAGCGGCGCATAACGGGCGTGGAAGCGGCGCCGCATCATCGGGCCCTCGGGGAACATCAGGCCGAAGACGCCGAGGGCGTAGAAGTTGTCGCCGAGGAGGACCGTGGCATCGCACGCGGGCCCCTCCCCGCACGCGCCGACGAGCCGGGAGACGAGCGCGCGCGCGTTCGGATCGCGGGGGCGGGAGCCGCCGTCGCCGATCAGGGCGGCGCGGAAGGTGTCGTCGGGGCCGAAGAGCTCCGCCTGCAGGACGCCGCCGCCGCGGGGGGGCTCGCCGAAGGGGGCCGCGAGCGCCGCGAGGACGAGGGCGATCACCCGACCGCCCCGGCCTCACCCTTCTTCGGCACGTGACTCATCGCATGCTCCGCCAGCGCGGTGATGGTGAGCGAGGGGTTCACGCCGAGGTTGGCGCCGATCATCGAGCCGTCGACGACCATGAGGTGGTCGTAGCCGAAGACGCGACATTGGGCGTCGATGACACCGTCGGCGGCGGAGGTGCCCATTGCGCACCCGCCGAGGATGTGGGCGGTGGTCGGCACGTCGAGCACCGCCTCGGTGACCGAGCTGCGCGCCATGCCACCGAGATCCTTCGCGATGGCACGTGCGGCCACGTTCGCGCTCTCGATGTAGGTCGGCACGGGCGGCTGACCGGCGGGAATTTGCGTCACGAGCTGCTTTCCGAAGGGCCAGAACCACCGGCGCCCGCGCCGCACGCGCATGTGGTTGTCGAGGGTCTGCATGACCAGCAGGATGACCGTGCGCTCCGCCCAACCGAACGGCACCCACCCACGCAGCACGTCGAGCGGCGAGGTGAGCACCACCCCCAGCCAACGCAGCCACCGTGGCACCTTTCCCCCGCCGTCGGTCAGCGGCGTGGTGATGAGCGCGAGCGAGTCCGACCCGGTGGAATAGCGTACGGGCTCGAGGTGGGTGTGGTCGTCGAGCTCGACCTGGGAGCCGATGGCGACGCCCTGGTTCATCTTCTTGGCGGGGTCGCGCGCGGTGACGCCGAGGATGGCCTCGCTGTTGGTGCGCACGAAGTCGCCGAGGCGATCGGACAGCTTCGCGAGCGCGCCCTGCTCCTTGCACTTGAACAGCAGGTCGACCGTGCCGAGCACACCCGCGGAGAAGACGACGCCCCGCGCGGTGTACACCTTCCGGTCCTTGAAGAAGAGCGAGGTGGAGCGCTCGGTGTGTACGCGGTAGCCGCCCTCGGGGAGCGGCTCGACCAATGTCACCCGGCGCTCGGGGATCACGGTGGCGCCGTGCTTCTCGGCGAAGAACAGGTAGTTCTTGTCGAGGGTGTTCTTGGCGCCGTAGCGGCAGCCCACCATGCAGCCACCGCAATAGTTACAGCCCTGGCGAGGGGGCCCCTCGCCGTCGAAGTAGGGGTCCGGCGAGGTCTTCCCCGCCTCGCCGAAGTAGACGGCCACGGTCGTGGGCGCGAAGCTCGCTTCGCGGCCGATCCGCCTGGCATGCTCGAGCACGAGGTCGTCCGCGGCAAAGAACCGGGGGGTCTCCACCGCGCCCAACATCCGCTTGGCGAGCGCGTAGAACGGCGGAAGCACGGCCTTCCAATCGGCGAGGTCCTTCCACTTCGGGTCCTCGAACGCCCGCGGCGGCGGCACGAGCAGCGTGTTCGCGTACACGAGGCTGCCGCCCCCCACCCCCGCGCCCGAGAGGATGAACACGTGTGGCAGCAGCGTCATCTTGAAGATGCCGTGACAGCCGGCGAGCGGCGCCCACAGGAATCGCTTCAGGTCCCAGTTGGTCTTGGGGAAGTCGGCGGAGCCCCACCGCTTTCCCATCTCGAGCACGCCGACGGTGTAGCCCTTCTCCGTGAGGCGGTGCGCGGACACCGAGCCGCCGAACCCCGAGCCGATGACGAGCCAGTCGAAGTCGTACATTCGGCATTGCTAACACCGGACGCGCGGCGATTCGGGCGGATGACCGTACGGACCGGGGCGCGCCCCCCGCGCGGACGCGGGGGTCGGTCCCATCCAGGCTCGGCCTGGCGGCCTCGGCTGGCGCGGCGCCGGCGCATGCGCGCCGCCGGAGCGCCGAGCCGCGCGGCCGC
>JAKFCH010000421.1:0-21181 GCA_036676765.1 Deltaproteobacteria bacterium | reverse complement strand
CGCGGCACGGCCGCGCGCCCGCCGGAGCCCTCGCGCGGCGCGTCGTGACGAGGCCGCCCGGCGGCGCCGCGCCCGGGAAGCCGCGGTCCGACGGCCGGTCGCGGAGGAAGGCGGGGGTGCTCCCATCGGTTCCGTGGTCGGCGCGCCCGCGGCAGGGCAGGACGTCCGTATGAACACCGAGCTACGCGAGAGAGCTTCCTGAACGTGGACCTCGACATGACGGGCCCGGAGACGTTCGCCCCGTTTCTCGCGGCACTCCAGGGGTCCCTCCTCGTCTTGAGTGACGAACGTCCGATTTCAGGCGACGGGTGGTTCGCTTCGGTCGAACTGTGCGCGGACACGCCCCCGCGAGCGGGACAGAGTCCTGCCGATGCCATCCTGGAAGCGTACTGCGACCTCCTCGAGCCGCTCGGGGGGCACGCCAGGGCCATCTGGGACGGGTGCTCCAGGAAGTCGTTCAACCTGGGGTTCGAGAGCTGGGGGGCACCCCCGCGTGGTTCCATTTGCCAGGAGCAGCGCATAGCGGCGGACACCGTGGCCCGGATCGCGGCGCTACGCGGGTGCATCACCGTGAGCGTGTACGCCGTGCCGATGGCCAGGCGTCGGTCGATCCATACGAGCACCACTCGCTGACCCCGTCCGCCGGAGGTCCGTGGTCTCGGCACCCGTGCGCGCGCCTCCGCTCGCGACCCGCGCCCACCACGCCACCGCCCGGCGCCCACGCGCGGAAGGCGCCCGGAGGGGCGGACGCTGGTGCGTCCGGTCCGCCCGCTGCGCGGGCGACCGAGCGGAGCGAGCCCCGTAGCGGTGCCGACGGCCGCGCAGCGGCCGGTCCGCCCCGAATCACTCCTCGGCGTCACCCTCGGGAGCGGGCACGCCCGGCGCCTCCGAGCGCTCGCGGTCGGGCGGCGCGAGCACGGTGAGCACGGGGGCGCGGAGGCCGGTCGACGCGGCGGCGCGGGTGGCGCGGGCCTGCGTCCAGAGGGGGCCGGCCCACATCCGGTCGAAGGGGTGGAGCGTCAGGAGCGGCACGCCGCCGAGCCGCGCGGGCCAGTTCGGGGGCACCGGGACGCTCGTGAGGCCGACGCTGGCCATGCGCCCGTTGAGGTGGCGGAAGGTGCCGGGCGCCGGAACGTCCGCGACCACGACGGTCGACGCGCCCTGGAGCCCCGCGAGCGCCTCGTACACGCGACCCGACGCCCTCGTCATGCGCTCGGTCCAGTCGATGCCGTCGAGCGGCCCCGGCAGGCGCGCGACCAGGAGCGGGAACACCGTGGAGGGCGGCGCGCCCACGAACGACAACGTGAAGCCGTAGGGGGTGTCCATCGCCTCGGACCACTCCTGCTCCTCGCCGCACGGGTGGAAGCCGCCGGCCGCCACGATGGCGACCCCGGTGGCGCCGCCGTCGGGCGGAAAGAAGCGCGACTCGCCGCCCACCTCGGACAACACGGCGCGCACGAGGATCGGGTCGGTGACGCCGTGGAGCACCACCACGGCGGGCGAGGCCGCGGTGACGACGGACCGGACGGCGTCGGGGGACTCGCCTCCCTCGAGGGTCCACTGCAGGATCCGCACGGGGTCCTTCGGCGGCGGGAGCGCCGCGGCGCACTGGCTCACCGGGCCGATCCAGTCGGGCGGCAGGCCGACCGAGGGGGCGACGCCGAAGGGGAGCCGGACGGCCAACGACGCGGCGACCGCGCCGACGGCCAACGCCGCCGCGAGCGAGGGGCGACGGGCCCACGCCGCCGCCGCCACCGCCCACACGGTGAGCACGAGGAGGAACGGCTCCGCGTGGAGCACCAGCGCGGTGACGAGGTAGCGGTCGGCGCCCCAGCCCACGACGGCGCCCCCCGCGGCGAACGCAACGGTGAGGAGCCAGGGGAGCAGGACGCGGAGCACGCCGAAACGTAACCACGATGGGGAGCCTTCGCGGGCGCCGCGACCTCGGCGGGAACGTACGTCGCGGCGTGTCCGGTAAGGTCAGGCGCCCGAATCCGCGGCGGACGGCGGGCCGGCGAGGGCGCCGTAGAGCTCGTCCTCCTGATCGAGGTGGAGCAGGAGGATCGCGTGGAGCCCGTGGAGCGCGCGCCGGAGGTCCGGCACGTCCTCGGGCCCGGGGCCGGGCGCCGGAAGATCGTTCACGAGCCGTCCGAAGAGGTGCACCAGCCGCGCGATGACCTGGTGGGTCCGGACGAGGGGGCCGGTGGGGTCCTGGCCGGGGTCGAGCAGCGCCACGGCGGGGTAGACCGCGGCCTGCTCCTCCAGCTCGTGCGGGAGCAGCTCGGCGGCCAGGAATTCGGAGGCGCGCGCGAGCTCGGCCCGCGCGGCCGCGGGCGAAAGCGTGTCGAGGCGCGCCGCGAGGAGGCTGAGCTCCTCGATGCGCGGGCGGAGCGAGGTGTGCTCGCGGAGGAGGTGCTGCGCCACCTGCCGCTGCGCCGGCGCCACGCGGGGCCCGCCGCCCCCGCCGAGCGCGCGCAAGGCGTTGAGGATGACCGCCACGTCGATGCCCTCCTGCAGGATGGCGCCGGTCACCGGGGCGAGGCCGCCCGCGGCGGCGACGAGCATCGCGATGCCGGAGAGCCCCATCCCCACGACGATGCTCTGGAGGGCGATGGCGCGCGTCCGCTGCGCGATCCGGAACACGGCGACCACGCCCTCGAGCCGATCGGCGGTGAGCACCACGTCGGCCGCTTCCGACGCGGCGGTCGCGCCGCGGGCGCCCATCGCGATGCCGACGTCGGCGCGGGCGAGCACGGGCGCGTCGTTCACCCCGTCGCCGACCATCACGACCGGATCGGTGCCCGCCAGCGATTCGAGCGCCGCCACCTTCTCGGCCGGGGTGCGCTCGGCGAGGACCTCGTCGACCCCCACGGCGTCGGCCACGAGCTCGGCGATGTCGGGGTGGTCGCCGGTGGCGAGCACGATGCGGCGCACGCCGAGGCGCCGGAGCGCGGCGATGGCGCGGGGAGCCTCGGCGCGGAGCGCGTCCTGGAGGAGCAGCGCCCCGAGGAGCGTGCCGTCCCTCGCGACGAACAGCGCCGTGGCGCCGGTGGACGCGGCCCGTCGCATCAGGGCGCGCGCCGCCGGCGGCGGGTTCGGCGTGAGCCACGCGAGCTGCCCGATGGCGACCGAGGCCGCGCCGACGTTCCCGCGGAGCCCGGCCCCGGGCTGCTCGTGCACGTCGCGCGGGAACGACGGCGTGAGGCCGCGCGCGCGGGCCGCGGCGACCACGGCGGGGGCGACCGGGTGCGCGGAGAGCTGCTCCAGGCTCGCCGCGAAGTGGAGGATGTCGTCGGGGCGCGCGTCGTCGAAGGGCTGGATCTCGACGAGGCGGGGGTTGCCCGTCGTGAGCGTGCCGGTCTTGTCGAGCACCACGATCCGCGCCCGGGCGAGCGTCTCCAGCGTGCCGCCCCCCTTCACGATGATGCCCTCCCGCGCGGCCCGCGACAGCCCGGCGACGATGGCCGCCGGCGCCGCGATGATGAGCGGGCACGGCGTCGCGACGACGAGGACCGCGAGCGCGCGCACCGGATCCCCGGCCGCCGCCCACGCGCCCCCGGCGAGCAGCAGCGTCACCGCCACGAACCCGCCCGCGTACCGGTCGGCGAGGCGGATGAGCGGCGCCCGTTGCGCGAGGGCCCCGCGCACCAGCCGGACGATGCCCGCGTAGGTGCTCGCCTCGGCGCGCGCGGTGGCCCGCAGCTCGAACGGCGGCCCTGCGTTGGTCGAGCCGCTCGCGACGCGCGCGCCGATGGTGACGTCGATGGGGCGGGACTCGCCAGTGAGCGCCGCCACGTCCAGGACGGCGGCGTCCGTGCCGAGCACCCCGTCGACCGGCACCACCTCGCCGGTGCGGACGACGAGCCGATCGCCGACGGCCACGGCGTCCACCGGCACGTCCTCGACGGCCTCGCCGTCCCGACGGTGGGCGGTGTTGGGCGCGTGCGCGAGGAGCGCCGACAACGCGCGCCGGGCCCGCGCCTGGGCCCAGGCTTCGAGCGCCGTCCCGCCGCTGAGCATCAACGCCACGACGGCCCCGGCGAGGAATTCCCCGAGCGCCAGGGAGGCCGCCATCGCCAGGACCGCTACGAGGTCGACGCCGAGGTCCTTCGCGACGAGCCGTCGCAAGGTCTCCACGGCGGCCGGCGCGAGCACGATCAGCGTGGTCAGCGCCCACGCCGCGCGCGCCACGTCGGAGGCGCCGAGCGCGGCGGCGACCAGCCCGACGGCGATGCCGCCCGCGGCGACGAGGACGAGCCCGCTCCGCTGGCGCTCCTGGAGGAGCCGCTGCTCGGGGGGCCGCTGCTCGGGGAGCCGCTTCCCGACCTGCTCCCGCGCGCGCGACGGCAGGGGCGAAGGGAGATGGACCACCCGGAAAAGCTGGCCGCGTGCGGGCGTGGGTCAAGGTGGCCCTCAAGTCTCCGCCGTCGCGGATCGATGGGGGACCGGCGGAGGTCTCGGATGACGGAGGCGGTCGTGTTGCTCGTCGACGACGAAGAGCTCGTCACCGAGGGGTTGGAGCGCGCGCTCTTCGCGGAGCCGTTCCGCATCCTCTCGGCGAGCTCGGCCGCCCGGGCCCTCGGGATCCTCGCGCGGGAGCACGTCGACGTCATCGTCTCCGACGAGCAGATGCCGGGGGTGTCGGGGTCCGAGCTGCTGATCGAGGTGCGCCGGCGCTACCCGGAGATCCAGCGGATCATGCTCACCGGGCGCGCGAGCCTCGACACGACGATCCGCGCGATCAACGAGGCGGCGGTGTTCCGCTTCCTGCGGAAGCCGTGCGCATCCCCGGACGTGGCGGCCACCATCCACGCCGCGCTCGACGCCCGGAACGACGCCCCGCCCCGGGCCGCCGTGGCCCGCCGCGACGCGCGCGACGACGCGTTCGTCCCGGCGTTGGGTGAGCTGACGTTGTGCCTCCAGCCGATCTTCCGGGGCGCGTCCGGCGCGCGGGTCGCGGTGGAGGTGCTGACGCGGGTGCACCACGACGCGTTCCCCTCCATCCTCGCCCTCCTCGAGACGGCGGAGCGGCTCCACCGCATCCCCGACCTGGAGCGGGCGATCTTCCGTCGGGTCGCGGACGTGATGCCCCGGGTGCCCGAGGGCCTCGACGTCTACGTCAACGCGCACCCGTCGAGCCTCGCCGTCGAGGACCTCTGGGACGCGCGCTCGCCGCTCGCCGCGTGGTTCCCCCGCCTCACGATCGAGGTGACGGAGCGCGCCATGGTGCACGAGGGCGCGGGCCTCGACCGGGCCCTCGCCCAGGTCCGCGCCCGGGGGGCCCGCATCGCGTTGGACGACCTCGGGGCGGGGTCGTCGGGCCTCGCCGCGCTCGGCGCCATCCGCCCCGACGTGGTCAAGCTCGACATGTCCCTCGTCCGCGGCCTCGACACCTCCTCCGCGCGGCGGGAGATCGTGTCCTCGCTGATCCGCCTCGCCCATCGCCTCGGCATGTCGGTCGTCGCCGAGGGGGTCGAGACACACGCCGAGCGCGATCTCCTCGTGGACCTCGGCTGCGATCTGCTCCAGGGCTATCTCCTGGGCCGGCCGGCGCCGATCGCGGGGTAGGGGAGGCGACCGAACGGACGGTGCCCCGCCTACTCCCGGTCGCCCGCCTGGCTCCCGGTGGCCCGCCGCCGGCGGACCGCGAGCACCCCGAGTCCGAGCAGCCACGGGGCCAGGGCGGGTGACGCATTGGTCGCGCACCCGCAGGAGGCGGGTTGGACGGGCGACGTCACGCCCTCCTCGCAGCCCTCGTCCACCACGCCGTCGCAGTTGTTGTCGAGGTAGTCGCACATCTCTTCGAGCCCGGGGTAGACCCAGCCGTTCCGATCGTCGCAGTCCCCGTCGGCGGTCGTCACGCCGTCCTGGTCGGAGTCGGACACGCCCTCGTCCGCGGCGCCGTCACAGTCGTTGTCCACGCCGTCCTCGACCTCGCCGCCGGGGTGGACGGTGTCGTCGGCGTCGTCGCAGTCCCCCGCCTCCTCGGTGTAGCCGTCCCCGTCGTCGTCGAAGGTGTCGGTCCCCTCGTCCACCGCGCCGTCGCAGTCGTTGTCCACGCCGTCCGTGGTCTCGGGCGCGCCCGAGGCCGTGCCGGGGTCGGTGTCGTCGCAGTCGCCCCCCGCCTCGGTGACGCCGTCCCCGTCGTCGTCGTAGGCGGTCGTGCCCTCGTCGATCGTCCCGTCGCAGTCGTTGTCCGCGCCGTCCGGAGCCTCGGGTGCGCCGGGGTAGGTCGCGCCATCGGTCGGGGCGCAATCTCCGGCGGTGGGCGAGTAGCCGTCGCCATCGCTGTCGGAGGCGCCGCCGTCGACGCTCCCGTCACAGTCGTCGTCGATGCCGTTGTCCGCGCGCTCGGCGGCGCCGGGGTTCACCCCGCGGTCGCCGTCGTTGCAGTCGCCCGCGTCCTCGGCGTAGCCGTCCCCGTCGTCGTCGTGGGCGGAGGTGCCGTCATCCACGACGCCGTCGCAGTCCTCGTCGGTGCCGTCCACGGTCTCGGTCGCGACGGGGGAGGTGGCGGCCGCGGCGTCGTCACAGTCGCCGCCGGCCTCGGTGTAGCCGTCCCCGTCGTCGTCGTGCCACGCGGTGCCCTCGTCCACCGTGCCGTCGCAGTCCTCGTCGGTGCCGTCGGCGCTCTCGGTGGCGCCGGTGGAGACGGTCGAATCGGCGTCGGCGCAGTCGGTGCCGCCCGCGGCGACGGCGTCCTCGCCGTCCTCGTCCACGTCGGTCAGGTCGGCGCCGTCGCAGTCCTGGTCCAGCCCGTCGTACGGGACCTCGGTGGCCGTGGGGCTGACGGTGGCGTCGGTGTCGTCGCAGTCGTCGTCGTTGCCGACGTACCCGGCGGCGGGCGAGCAGGTGTAGTCGGAGTCGCCGGGGTCGCCGTAGCCGTCGTCGTCGGCGTCCGCGTACCAGTACGAGGAGCTGACCCCCTCGTCGACGGTGCCGTCGCAATTGTCGTCCACCTCGTTGCACCGCTCGGTGGCGCCGGGGTGGACGTTCACGTCGGCGTCGTCGCAGTCGTCGTCGTTGGCAACGTAGCCGGCGGGCGCGCCGCACGCCGAGACGGACACGGAGGCATCGCCGTAGCCGTCCCCGTCGGCGTCGTCGTACCAGGTCGTGGACAGGCCCTCGTCCACGCTGCCGTCACAATCGTCGTCGTCTCCGTTACAGCGCTCGGTGGCGCCCGGGTAGACCGACGCGGCGGCGTCGTCACAGTCCGTGGAATTGGAGACGTAGCCGCTGGGCGCGCTGCACGACGTGGTGGTGCTGGATAGATCGCCGTACCGATCGCCGTCGTCGTCCGCGTACCAGGTGGAGGTGACACCCTCGTCGACCCGAGTGTCACAATCGTCGTCGACGCCGTTGCAGGTCTCGGTGGCGCCGGGATGCACGTTCGCGTCGCCGTCGTCACAATCGGTCCCGCCGCAGCCGATCTCCTCGTAGCCGTCGCTGTCGGCGTCGCAGCTGCACACGGGATCGCCGGCGCAGTCGGTGTCGTCACAATCGACGGCGCGGTCGAGGTCGTTGTCGGCGCCGTCGTCACAGTCCTCGGGGCAGCCCGTGCCCGCGGACACGTCGAACGAGAGGGTGTAGTTGCCCTCTCCGGTGCGACAGCGGCCGGAGCCGCTGCTCTCGTAGCCGTACCCTTCGATCACGACGTAGTAGGTCTCCCCCTCCACACAGGCGAAGGTGACGGTGTCGTCGGTGGTGCGGCCCTCGGTCGATCCGTGCTCGCAGTCGGCGTAGGGGTCGCAACTGTCACCCAACACGTACATGTCGAGGTCACAGTCCATCCCGGTGACGAGCAGGGTGACATCCCCGGTGGCCTGACACGTGAACGAGTAGGTCTGATCGCCGCTCGTCTGCGCCAGGGGCGCGTAGGGCGAGCCGCACGTGTAGTACGTGCCCGTGGTGAGGCCGCCCAGCTCCGACGGGGTGGTGCTGGTGATCTGCCCGTCGATGCTCGAGGAGCAGGTGAGATCGGCCACGACCGTGGCGTCGCACGTGCCGGCGCGGGCGGGGGAGAGGAGGAGCGAGAGCAGGAGGAGGTACATGGCTCAGTCCACCGTTCCGTCGCAGTCGTTGTCGATGCCATCCCCCGCTCGCTCGACGGCCCCCAGGTAGGCGAGCGGCTCGGCGTCGTCACAATCGCCGCCCCGCTCGCTCACCCCGTCCCCGTCGTCGTCCGCGTTGCTCGTGCCCTCGTCGACCGTGCCGTCGCAGTCGTTGTCCATCCAATCGGCGAGCTCCGCGGCGCCGGGCCGGGTGGCGGCGGTGGTGTCGTCACAGTCCCCCGCGTCCTCGCTGAGGCCGTCCTCGTCGTCGTCGTAGGCGGCGGTTCCCTCGTCGACGACCCCGTCGCAGTTGTCGTCCACGCCGTCGGCCACCTCCACCGCGCCGGGGAACACACTCGCGTCGGTCTCGTCACAATCGCCGCCGACGATGGCATCGTAGCCGTCCCCGTCGGCGTCGGTGCTGCCGGCGTCCACCGCGCCGTCGCAGTCGTCGTCCACGCCGTTGCCGTCCACCTCGACGACCGCGGGGCCGACCGCGGGGTCGCCGTCGTTGCAGTCGCCCTCGTCCTCGGTCGCGCCGTCCCCGTCGTCGTCCGCGCAGGACGTGCCCTCGTCCACGACGCCGTCACAGTCCTGGTCGACGCCGTCACAGACCTCGGTGCCGGCCGGGTTGACGCCGGCATCACCGTCGTCGCAGTCCACCGCGCAGGCGCTGAACCCGTCCTCGTCGGCGTCGTAGAGGGGGCCGCTCGCGGTGGAGCAGGCGTTGGCGCGGAGCCGCACGGCCTCGAGCGGGACGACGGGCGAGACCGTGACGGTGAGCGTCCCCGTGGTCTCCTCGGCGTCCTCCGCGCGGTAGGCCAGGGGCACCACCACCGTCTCTCCCGCGCCCACGGTGGCGGGCAGGATGAGGATGGAGGAGAAGCGGCCCCCGTCGAAGTTCAGCGACTCCAGCGACAGCGGCAGGGCGCCGAAGTTGACCAGGGAGACGCTCCCGGATCCGCTCCCGCCCAGGGAGACCGGGCCGAAGTCGACGATCGGCGGGAGCACCTCCGCGCCCCCGGCGGCCGCCTGGCCGCGGAGCACGATCACGTGCTCGTTGTCGCGGTCCTCGTCGGTGCGGATCGTCACCCGGGTGCGGAAGTAGCCCTCGGCGTCGGGCGCGAAGGTGAACGTGAGCGCCTTCGTCTCGTCGGGGGCGACCTCGGGGTACGGCTCGGCGGGAGCGACGAACGCATCCCCGTCGAGCGGCAGGACGTCGAGCGCCAGCACGCGCACGGTGTCCCCGCTGGCGTGGATGACGCTCACGTCGAGGGACACGCTCTCGCCGACGGCGATGGTCCCGGCGTCCGCCAGCTCGGGGCTCACGACGACATGGGCGCTCGTCTTCGCGACCTGGTAGTCCGCGTTGCAGGCGAGCAGCGCGAGGAGCGCGAACGAGAGCGTGGGGGGGCGCATCGGCGAGCTTTAGCTGATCGATACGAAGGGGGCGAGTTACGCCGCCCTTCGAGGTCCGCCCTGGGTCATTGCGCAGCGGGGATGTAGGCGAGCTCGCGATCCTCGCGCACCGCGCGCAGGAGGAGCGAACCTCGGCTCATGTCGCCGAGCCCGACGAAGGTCTCGGGCACGAGGATCCGCCCGGGGAGCGCCTCGCCGAGCGGCCCGAGGTACTTCCGGGTGGCGAGGCTCCCCAACAGCACGACCGGGCAGGTGGGGTGGGCCGCCGCCAGCGTCGCGAGGTCCCGTCGAAGCGGCTCCACGTACCGCGGGTCGCGCAGGTCCACCGGCACGGCGCCGAACCGCACGAGATCCGCGTGCCCGATCGGCGTGTCGGCCGGGAGGAGCCCGTCGCTGGGCGTGACGACGAGCACCCCTTCCAACCCCGGCGGTGGGCGCGCGAAGGCACGGGCGTAGGCCAGCTTGCCGCTGAAGTAGAGCCCGCTGGCAAACGCCATCGCCTCTCCCAACGTCGCGCCCTCTCCGCTCCGCAGCCGCACGGCGAGGTCGAAGCGCGCCTCGGGGCGGAGGAGCAGGCGGGCCCGGGCGCCGTCGAGCCGCGCGGGCGAGAGGAGGAAGATCCGGTGCATGGGGCGTGAAGCGGTCTCCCGGGGAGGAGCCCCCGAGATCGAATCCGCCTTCCCGCGCCGAACTCGGTGGGCGCGGCCCGCGCTACTTCGTGGCCGCGCCCGACGGAAACCCGTACCGCACGCTCAGCGTCGGAAGCGGCACCACGCCCCACGCCACGCTGGGGCCGAACACGAGCTGCAGGCCCGCGTCGAGCGAGAAGCGCCCCACCTCGAACCGGTACGCACCGCCGGCCAGCCAGACCTGCCACGGCGGGCCCGGCTCCGGCAGGTAGACCGACACCAGGTCGCTGACCCCGAACAGCAGCGCGCCGCGGGGCGCCACCGCGTAGAGCACGTTGGCCTCGCCCAGGACGAGGAGGGTCTCGGTCCCCAGCCCCACGCGCATGCTGACGCTGAGGTGCCGCCGCCGCGATCCCCACGTGAAGCCGCCGCCCGCGGCCCCGAGCGGGTGGACGTCCGCGGGGCTGAACCGGTTCGGGAGGTTCACGATCGCGCCGACGCCGGCCGTGCCACGGAGGCTGACGTTCCCTCCGATGGGCCGGCTCACGCCGACCTCGACGGTGCCGATCTCCACCTGCCACGGCACGCCGAACGCGGCGACGGCCACGTCGACCCCGCGTCCGAGCCCCACCTGCGCGCCGAGGCCGAGGACCTCGACGTCCTGGAGCCAGACCTCGCCCGTGTCGAGCGGGTGTGCGCTCAGGCCGTAGATGCCCTGCGGGGCGTCGAGCTGGACGGGGGCGACCTCGGCCACGGGTTCCGCGGGTTCCACCGGCACCTCGCCGAGGAAAGGTAAGGGCCGTTGCCCCTCTCCGGTTGGGAGAGGGGCGGCGGCGAGAACCTAGTGCGCCGGTTCGGCCGGGGCGACCGCCGCCGCGGTCGTCGTGTTGGCCAACGCCTTGCCTTCGAGCGCCGCGATGCGCTCGTTCAACGCAACGACCTCCTTCTTGAGCTCGTCGTTCTTCTTGGAGGCGTTGACGTCCATCGTCATGCTGATGGCGGTCGACGCCATGATCTGGCGGTGCAGGTAGAAGTCGAAGCTCACGGCGAGGAGGCCGAGGACGAGCCCCACCGCCGCGATCGTGGGGACGTTTGCTTGCGTGAGGATGGTGTTTGAATCAGACATTCGGGCTCCGGTGCGGGGAGACCGTAGATCGGGTGTGCAACGGTAGTCAATTACATCGGGCTTCGCTTGCGTCGCTGGGCGCCGTTGTTGCGGCGCCAGGCAGGTTTGTGGCCGCGGCGTGATTCATCGCGCCGGTGACCCGAGCGGGCACGCTGATCGCGCCCCGATCGCAGAGCCAGGTCGAACGCCGCTCCGCCGCGCCAGTGTCGGGTCGAACGCCGCGCCGGGGCCCGACCTGGCCGTGTTGGTACGCGAATAGGGCCGGAAAGTGGGCTCCGCACCCCCAACACGTCACCGCGCGCGGCGTTCGACCCGGCATTGTGTTGGGCGTGCGGCGTTCGGGGTGACATTGCGTCGCTGGGGGGGCCGCGGGCGGCGCGCCCCTATGTATCCGACACCGACGAACGGGAAGGGCGCGACGAATCCCGACCCTACTTGCCCTTCTCGTCCTCGGCGGCCGGCTTGTGGCTGTTGTGGAACTCCACGAGGATGCACTCGGGATCCCAGGTGCCGCGCGCAAGCGAGGGAGAGGAGGAGGGAGAGCAGCATCCGGCGCAGTTGGCTCACGACGGAGCGAAGCGCGAGGTGCGCCTCCCCCCTACTTCACCCGGTACCCGCCCATCTCGTTGTTGAAGATCCACGCCACCACCTCCCCGATCTCGAAGCCGGGGGCCATGTAGCTGTGGATGCTCGCGGCGGCGGAGCCCTCGGCGCGGAGCGAGGCGCGGGCCTGGAGCATCTTGGCGATGCGGACGCGCCACACGGCGAAGTTGGACGGGCGGAGGTCGATCCAGCCCTTCCGCGCCCAGGCGTCGAGCTTGGCGTCGGCCAGGGACACGGACGAGTTGTGGCCCTCGAGCTCCGGCACGTTGATGCGCGGGCCGCGGAGGAGGCGCTTGCCGTCGGGCATCAGGATGGGGATGCCGATCGACGGCGCGGTGCGGGCCACGCCGCTCGACTCGAGCTCGGCGACGCACCGCTCGGAGAGCCCGACGTCGCTGGCTTCGACCACGTTCTCGAGGGTGCCGCAGGCGCGGCGGAGCAGCTCGGCCTCGAAGAGCAGCTTCGAGAGCTCGGGGGGCCCGAGGCGGCCGAGCGCGATCGAGGTGATGCCGCTCTCCTTCTCGGCGCCGTCGAGGTCGTTCAGCGCGACGTTGCGCACGAGGCCGGCCTTGTAGCTCGGGGTCATGACCGAGCCGTCCATGGCGGAGATCACGTCGGCGCCGGTGTTGGCGCCGCGGATCTCGAGCACCACGGTGCGGGCGATCTCCTCGGGGGTGACGTACTCCATCTGCCCGAGCGACGTGATCGCCGCGAACTCGCCGCGGGTGAACACGCCGTTCTCGCCGGTGTCGACGACCGGCACGCGGAGCTTGCCCGCCTTCTCGTAGGTCTGGGCCTGCTCGCGGAGGTTGAGCGTGCCCCCCTTGACCGGGTCGAAGTCGAGCGTGACCTCGTGGGCCATGTAGAGGTCGGAGTTGTCGTGCTTGTCCTTCGCCTCCATGACCTGGACGGCGCGGTAGCCGATCATCGCGGCGGGCTTGACCTCCTTGACGATCGGCGAGTCCGGGGTGCGCGCGAGCAGGAACAGGAGCCCGGTGTGGCCGAAGGCGGCCTCGTTCTTGGCGAGGAGCTTCTTGCTCGGCTTGTCCTCGGAGTGGGTGTAGGGGATGTTGAGCCCCATGCCGCCGGTGCCGGTGGTGCCGACCTTGACGTACACCTTGGTGGCGTACTCGGTGCTCGCCTGGTGCAGGAACCGCACGTGGCGGATGAGCTGCGGCACGGACTGGGAGAGCAGGAAGGTCTCGATGTCGGCGATGCCCTCGGGGGCCACGCCCTTCTCGGTGATCCAGCCGCGCACCTTGGCCGCGCCGTCGAACACGTCCTGGTACGAGAAGCCGGTCGCGGTGTTGACGCAGTCGACGATGACCTCGGGCCGGTGCGTCCGGATGAGGCTCACGAGGTGGTTGGCCCGGTAGCCGTCCTCGTAGTCGTCGTAGAGGGCGTTGAGCAGGCGCGCGCGCAGCTTGGGGTCGGCCATGATGGCGCCGCGGGGCAGGGTCGCCATGTCGCGGGGCACGAAGAGGTTGCCGTAGGCGGGCACGAAGGCGACCGAGTCCCCGAACTCGCGCTCCAGGCGGGCGCACGCGGCGACGGCCTCCGCCTCCAGCAGCGACGCGACGACGATCCGACGCGGCTTCAGGTTGAACAGGATCTGTCGGCACACCTGCAGGCCGACCAGGCCCGCGCCGCCGAGGATGAGGAAGTCGTGGTACACGCGGGCTCCCGAGAGGGCGAATGCCTAACCCGGGGCTCCGGCTCCGCGCGACGCCACGCGTGTCGGGGAGCGGCGCCCACGGGTGGTTCCTTCACTCCCGGCCGGACTCCGTCCGAGAGGACGCCTTGGGCTTCTCGACGAGGTCGACGGAGAGCCGCTTCTCCTTGCCCTTGCGCATCAGCACCACGTCCACCTTCTTTCCCGGGGGGGTGCCGGCCACCACGCGGAGCATGTCGGACTGGTCCTCGATGTCCTTGCCGCCGATGGTGACCACGACATCTCCCGAGAGCATGCCCGCCTTCGCGGCGGGCCCGTCGGGCACGACCTCCGCGATGAGCACGCCCTTGCCGAGGGCATCCTTGGCCACGTCCGGGATGGAGGCCATCTGGACGCCCATGTAGCCGCGGGCCACCCGGCCGTTCTCGCGGAGCTGCGGGATCAGCTCGGCGATGTGCGAGGCGGGGATGGCGAAGCCGACGGTGTTGGCGCCGGCGAGGATCGCGGTGTTCATGCCGACGACGGTGCCGTCGAGCCCGATGAGCGGGCCGCCGGAGTTGCCGGGGTTGATGCTCGCGTCGGTCTGGATGAACTCCTCGAGCGGGAGATCGGGGATGTCGCGGCCCTTGCCCGACACGATGCCGGCGGTGACGGTGTGACCGAGCCCGAGGGGGTTCCCCACGGCCACGACCCAGTCGCCGACCCGCAGGCCGTCGTCGGTGCCGAGCCGGAGGTAGGGGAAGGAGCGGTCGGCCTGGATCTTCAGGAGCGCGACGTCGCTGTCGGCGTCGGTGCCGACGACCTTCGCGGCGTGCTCGACCCCGTCGGAGAACCGCACCTTGACCTCGCTCGCGCCCTTCACCACGTGGTTGTTGGTGAGGATGTAGCCATCGGACGAGATCACGAAGCCCGAGCCCTGGCCTTGCACGGTCCGTTCGGAGGGGAGGCCGTACATCCACTGCATGCGGGGATCGATCTGCTGCTTCGCGCTGGTGTAGACGTTGACCACCGCGGGCTCCACGGCGTCGACGAGCGGGGCCAGGGAGACCATCGGGTTGAATTCCACCGGCATCTGCACCGGGGCCGGCGCGCTGGCGACAGCGCCGCAACCGAACGCACCCGAGCTCACCAACACCACCAACGCGGCCGAACGAAGCACAGACATGACACCCTCCGAAGCGACGCTCTCCGACTAGCCACCCATGGGGATGCACGCGGTCACGTTATGTCGTCAACATGTTGAAACTGGCCGGTATTGATGTCGAGGCGGTGAGCGTCGGCGGGCTCGAGACCTGCATCGAGCTCCCCTCGTACGACATCGCGTTCGACATCGGGCGGTGCCCGATGACGGCGGTGCGCCGCCCCCGCGTGTTGTTCACGCACGCGCACATGGACCACATGGGCGGCATCGCCTACCACGCGGCCACCCGCGACCTGATGGGGATGAAGCCGCCGACCTACTTCGTGCCCCGCGAGAACTACGAAGACGTGCTCGGCCTGCTCGACGCGTGGCGCCGGCTCGACCGGTCCACCCTCCCGTGCAACGTGGTCGCGTGCGGCCCGGGTGACCGCGTGGACCTCGGCGGCGGGCGCCACGCCGTGCCGTTCCGATCGCCGCACCGGGTGCCGTGCCAGGGCTACGCGATCACGTCCACGCGCAGGAAGCTGCGGCGCGAATTCGCGGACCTGCCCCCCGGCGAGCTGCAGGCGCGGCGCATGGCCGGGGAGGTCCTCTCCGAGGACCACGAGATTGTCGACGTCGCGTTCACGGGCGACAGCGTGATCGACGTCGTCGACCGCGAGGAGAAGGTCCGCACCGCGCGGCTGCTCATCCTCGAGGTGACGTTCCTCGACGAGCGGGTCCCGGTCGACAAGGCGCGCAGCAAGGGGCACGTGCACCTCGACGAGGTCATCGAGCGCGCCGAGCTGTTCCAGAACGAGGCGCTGCTGTTTACGCATTTCTCGGCCCGCTACGGCGCGAACGACATCGTGCGCATCCTCGACGCGCGGCTGCCGCCGGGGCTCCGCGAGCGGGTCACCCCCCTGTTGCCGCGGTGACCGCCCGCTCGTCTCCCTCCGCCGCATCGCGTTAGCCTGCCCCTCCCCACGAGGAGGCCGAGAATGTTCGTCATCGCGCTGCTCGCGACGCTCCCCGTCGCCGGGGCCGCCCCCGTGCCGCCCGCGCCGGCCGCAACCAGCGGGGCGTCCGCGTCGGTCTCCCCCGCCGGTCTGCCCGCGATCACCGTCCCGTACGAGATGTACACGCTCCCCAACGGCCTCCAGGTGATCCTCGCCGAGGATCACTCGGTGCCGTTCGTGCAGGTCAACGTCTGGTACTGGGTCGGCAGCAAGGACGAGAAGGTCGGGCGCACCGGCTTCGCCCACCTCTTCGAGCACCTGATGTTCCAGGGCTCCGAGCACGCGAACGACGACTACTTCCAGTTCCTCTCGAAGGTCGGTGGCCAGATCAACGGCACCACCAGCCTCGACCGCACCAACTACTTCGAGGGCCTCCCGAGCGCGGAATTGCCGCGCGCGCTGTTCCTCGAGAGCGATCGCATGGGGTGGCTCCTCCCCGCGCTCGACGACGCGAAGCTGCAGAACCAGAAGGACGTCGTCCGCAACGAGCGTCGCCAGCGCTACGACAACGTGCCGTACGGGCACGCGTGGATCCACCTCTACGAGAACCTGTTCCCCGAGGGCCACCCGTACCACGTGCCCACCATCGGGAAGCACGAGGACATCGAGGCCGCCTCGCTCGCCGACGTGAAGGAGTTCTTCGCCACCTGGTACGTGCCGAACAACGCCTCGCTGGTGGTGTGCGGCGACTTCGATCCCGCCGTCGCGAAGCAGCTCATCGCCGGGTACTTCGCGGACATCCCCGCCGGCCCCGAGCCGACCCCGCGCGTCGTGCCGCCGGTCACCCTCGCCGCGCCGAAGCGGGTGGACGCGACGGACGACGTGCCGTTCGAGAAGGTGTGGCTCGCGTGGCCCTCGCCCGCGCTCTTCGCCCCCGGGGATGCCGAGCTCGACCTGCTCTCCTCCACCCTCGCCGACGGCAAGGACGCGCCGCTCTACCGCACGCTGGTGCGCGAGAAGCAGATCGCGCAGGACGTGAGCGTCGCGCAGATCTCGAGCGGCCTCCAGAGCTTCTACATGGTGAGCGCCACGGTCGCCCCCGGTCACACGGGTGACCAGGTGGTCGCCGAGATCGACGCCGTGCTGGCGGCGGTGAAGGCGCGCGGCGTCACGGCGGACGAGGTGGCCGTCGCCCGCACGCAGTACGAGGTCGGCTTCTACGGCAGCGTCTCGAGCATCGCCGGCAAGGCCGACCGCCTCAACAACTACTACCGGCTCACCGGCGAGCCCGACGGCTTCGCCGCGGACCTCGCGCGGTACCGAACCGCGACCGCGGAGAGCGTGAACACCACGATGCGGAGCGTACTCGGGCCCAACCGCCTCGAGCTGCACATCGCGCCGGAGGCCAAGTGATGTCCACTTTCCGCACCTCGTCCCTGCTCCTCGCCCTCGCCCTCGCGGGGTGCGCCCCGAAGGTGCCGCCGGCCGCGCCCGTGGCCCCGATCGTGGTGCAGCCGCGCACCGACGGGGTCCCCACCCCGTTGCCGGCCCGCCCGTTCACCGTCCCCCAGACGAGCCGAGCCACCCTCTCGAACGGCCTCACCGTCGTCGTCGCCGAGAACCACGAGGTGCCCCTGGCCTGGGTCCGCCTCGCGTTCCGACCGGGCTCTCTCGGGGATCCAAAGGGCAAGGAGGGCCTCGCCGCGGTCACCCTCGACATGATGAACGAGGGCGCCGGCGAATACGACGCCGTGGGCCTGTCGAACGCGCTGATGCGCCTCGGGAGCGATCTCGGCACCGGCGCGGGGGATGACGGCGCCACCGTCTCCGCGAGCGGCCTCACCGCCAACCTCGACGCGACCCTCGACCTGTTCGGCACCGTGCTGCTCGACCCGACCTTCCCCGAGTCCGAGTGGGCGCTCCTGAAGAAGCAGCGCATCGCCGATCTCGACCGGAAGCGGAAGGACCCCGACTGGATCGCCGGCCGCGTGTTCGACCGGGTGATCTTCGGCGAGTCCTACCGCGGCCGCGCCGCCACCAAGGCCTCCTACGAGGCGATCACCCCCGCCGACATGAAGGCGTGGTGGCACGACAACCTCACCCCCGACCGCGCCGTGCTGTTCGCCGGGGGGGATGTCACCCTCGCCGACCTCGTCCCGAAGCTCGAGGCGCGCCTCGCCGGCTGGAAGGCCGCGTCCGCCACGGCGTCCGCGCCGGTGAAGGTCGCCACCCCCATCGCACCCGCCGGCCCCGCGCCCATCCACTTCGTCGACCGGCCGGGCGCGGCCCAGTCGATGATCCGCGTCGGCGGCTACCTCTCGGCACCCACCGAGGCCGACTGGTTCCCGCTCGTGCTCGCCAACCAGGCCGTCGGCGGCCTGTTCACCGCGCGCATCAACATGAACCTGCGCGAGGACAAGGGCTGGACCTACGGCGCCCGGTCGGGCCTCGGCTACGACCTCGCCGGCGGCCGCTTCGTCGCCTCCGCGGGCGTGCGCACCGACATCACCGGGCCGGCGCTCACCGAGATCCTCTCCGAGCTCGCCGCCCCCGAGGGGCCCCGCCCGCTCACGGCCGCCGAGCTCGATGACGGCCGCGCCTCCATCGTCCAGTCCTACCCGCTCCGCTTCGAGAGCCCCGACTACCTGCTCGGGCAGGCGGAGTCGGTGTGGCGCTACGGCCTGCCCTCCGACTGGGTGACCGGCTACCTGGAGCGCCTCGGGGGCACGACGCTGGAGCAGGCCTCCGCCGCGTGGGGCGCCCGCATCGATCCCGCCACCCTCGTCATCGTCGTCGTCGGCGACGGCGCCACCGTCCGCGAGGGCCTCGTCGCTCTCGGCCGCCCCCTCATCGAGCACGATCCGGAGGGCAACGTCCTCCCCAGGAAGGAGTAGACCATGGGTATCGAGAGCCGCTACATCTGGATGGACGGGAAGCTCGTCCCCTTCGACGACGCCAAGGTCCACGTGCTCGCGCACACGCTCCACTACGGGCTCGGCGTGTTCGAAGGCATCCGTGCCTACAAGCAGACCGCCGGGGGCGGCGGCGGCGTGTTCCGCCTCGACGAGCACATCCGGCGCCTGGTCGACTCGGCCAAGATGTGCCGGATGGACCTCCCGTGGACGGCTCCCCAGATCAAGGAGGCCTGCCTCGAGACCCTCCGCGCCAACGAGATGGACGAGGCGTACATCCGCCCCATCGTCTACTTCGGCATGGGCAAGATGGGCCTCGGCGCCCGGGACAACCCGGTGCACCTCAACATCGCGGTGTGGGATTGGGGCCGGTACCTCGGCGAGGAGGGCATCCGGAACGGCATCCGCGTGCAGACCAGCACGTTCACGCGCCACCACGTGAACTCGAACCTCCAGCGCGCCAAGGTCATCGGCCACTACGTCAACTCGATCCTGGCCCGCTACGAGGCCAACGACAACGGGTTCGACGAGGCGATCATGCTCGACGGCTCCGGCTACGTGGCCGAGGGCACCGGCGAGAACCTCTTCTGCTGTCGCGACGGCATGGTGAAGACCCCGCCCATCGTCAACATCCTCGGCGGCGTGACCCGCAAGACGGTCATCGAGATCCTGCGCCGCGAGGGCGTGGAGGTGGTGGAGACCGCCTTCGGGCGTGACGCCCTCTACGTCGCCGACGAGGTGTTCCTCACCGGCACGGCCGCCGAGGTCACCCCCGTGCGCGAGATCGATCGCCGCGCCGTCGGGGAGCCCGGCCGGGTCACCCGCCTCGTCCAGCAGGCCTACTCCGCCGGCGTGCACGGCGAGCTCGACTGGATGAAGCCCTACATCACGACGTACTAGTCCCTCCGTTCCGGGGTCACCGATGCTCTCCCTCCTCGCTCTGTTCGCGTGCAGCGGTGGTGACACCGCCGACATCCAGACCCCGGTCCCGCCGGTGGTGGCCCCGCCGCCGGTGGTGGCCCCGCCGCCGGAGGCCACGGGCCCGCAGCGGGTCCTCGAGCTCGACGCGCCCGGCGGCAAGGGCGGCGCCCCGGCCGGGGCGGCGTTCATCGTCCCCGGCGGCACCAACGCCACGCTCACGACGGGTGCGTTGTCCGACGGCTCGATGGGCATGACGTTCGTCGCGGGCGCCGAGGGAGATGCCCTCATGTGCACCGAGTCGATGCAGCTCGGGCCCCAGATCACCTTCGGCACGCGCATGAAGGTCTCGGCGCTGACCCCCGGCGCGCAGGCGTGGCAGGGCCTCAACGTCGAGCTGCGCGCGCGCGACGCGAACGGCGCCCTCGTCTCGCCCGCGAGCGGCCGCTACGTCCTGATGCGCAACGAGCGCGCCCCCACCGACTGGACCGCGTGGGAGGCCCCCATCGTCGTCCCGACCGGCGCGGTGTCGGGCGAGTTCTGCTACCGCTTCGTCAACTCGACCGGCACGCTCGAGGTCGATCGCATCGTCGTGAAGGGCGCGCTCGACGCCCCCGGCGCGACGGCCGGCGCCCCCGGCGCTCCGGGCGGCGCCGCGGCGGACCCCTCCCGCCCCGTGACCCGCTGGGAGCTCGACACCCCCGGCGGCGGCGGCGGCGCGCCCCAGGGCTTCGACTTCCTCGTCCCGCCCGGCACGCCCGGCACCAGCGCGACTGCCGGCGCGGTCGACGGGGGCACCGGCTTCACCTTCGCGGTGAGCCAGCCCGCCAACAGCCTCGCGTGCAGCCAACCGTTCCCGGTGAGCGCGAACAGCGCCGTGCGTGCGCGCGTGCGGGTCACGGACATCAAGACGGACGCGCGGGTGTGGACCGGTTTCGTCGCCGAGGTCCGCACCTACGACGGCGCCAACGCCCTCGTGAGCCCGCAGGGCAGCCAGTTCACCACCGTCGCCACGGTCAAGAACACCGGCGACTGGGTGGAGCTCGCCAAGAGCTTCTCCGCCCCGACGGGCGCCGCCACCGGCAAGGTGTGCTTCCGCTTCGTCGAGAGCACCGGCAGCGCCGAGGTGGACTGGGTCGAGGCGGGGTAGGTCGAGGCGCAGGGCGCCCAGGGCCCCCCTCCGCGCTCGCCCGGTCGGGCTCGGTCCGCCCCCGCTCCCGCTGCCGTAGGCGCGCCAAGCCACCCTCGACCGGGAGGTCGAGGGTGGATCGTGCGGCGAGCGGGGGCGGGACCGCCGGGCGAGGCGCCCGGCGCGCTCCGGTCGGCCGGGCGCGACGGGCGCCCTCCAGGCCACCACACCCGGGGGAGCCGCGGCGGCCCGGGCCGTCGCCGACTAGTACCTCACGTCAGGGAATCTGACCGGTTGGGCATGGGCCGGATACCTGTATTCGCTTACGACGCGCCGGAATCGAGCGGGCATTGATCAGCCGAACAGCGGCGCCGAGTCGAGGGCCTGCTGAAGGCGGCGGCCGCCGAGGGCACCCCTGACGGACAGGTCCCCGCTCGACGTCCACTGGGCGGCCGCCCGGAGGACAAGCTCGAAGGCTTCAGGGCGCCGTGCGTCTCCGGGGGAGCCTCCTCAACGTACAAGGGCATAGCTCCCGTCGCCCGCTGGCCCCCGCTGGGCGCGGCCGCACGGCCTCCTCGGTCACAGGTCTCGACCTGCTCCCTCGTCGGCCGCGCAGCCGCGCCTCAGCGGTGGCTCAGCGAGC
>JAKFCH010000420.1:0-31328 GCA_036676765.1 Deltaproteobacteria bacterium | reverse complement strand
ATCGAAGGCGGCGCCTACGGGCCGGCGCTAGAGGCGCAGCTCAAGCCGCATGGGCTGACGCTACGGCACTTCCCGCAAAGCTTCGAATATTCGACGCTCGGCGGCTGGATCGCGACGCGCGGCGGCGGCCATTTTGCGACGCTCTACACGCATATCGACGACCTGGTCGAGTCGCTGCGCGTCCTCACGCCAAAGGGCATGATGGAAAGCCGCCGCCTGCCGGGCTCCGGCGCGGGGCCGAGCCCCGATCGCCTGTTCATCGAGCCGTCCGGCCTCGCCCGGCCCCAGGACGTGGTGGACATGCTCACGCGCGGCGGCCTCCGCGACCGGGTGACGCTCGGTCCCACGATCGTGATCGTCGATCCCGCCGTCTCCGCCGAAGGCGCCGGCGCCGAGCTCCTCGACACGCAGCTCGAGGCCGCCGACGTGCTCGTCCTGAACCGCGTGGACCTGGCGTCACCCGAGGCGCTCGCCGCGTTCCGCGCGCGGATCGCCGGGCTCTGGCCGGGCCCGGCCCGCGTCCTCGAGACCGCGTGGGGGGTGCTCCCGGAGGACGCCCTCGCGTGGCCCGCCGGCGCGCGGCCCGCGGTCACCTACACCGCCGCGCGCACCGCCCCCCCGGAGGGGTCGTCCACCGAGGGGTTCCGCGCCCGGTCGTGGGTGTACCCGCCGGAGCAGCGGATGAGCTGGGACAAGCTGCGCGCGCTGCTCGCGGCAACGCCCGACATCGCGCGCTTCAAGGGCCTCTTCTACGCCGACGTGGGCTGGATCCGCGTGGACGTCGCGGGCGGCCGGCTCCACTTCGCCGGGACAGCGTGGCGGAGGGACAGCCGCGCCGATCTCATCGTCGGGCCCGGGGCCGATCTGGAGGCGTTCGCCGAGGCGTTCGAGGCGAGCTTCCTCGCCGAGGACCTGCCGCCCGCCGGCCCCGGCGTGACGCTCGTCGATCTCGACGGCTTCGAGGTCCACCTCTCGCCCGACGCGCTCGCCGGGCTCTCGGGCCAGGTGCCCGACGTGGGCGTCCTCGTCCCCGGACGCGCGGGCACGGCGGTGCGGCTCCGCGAGGTCCTCGCGCTCGCCGCGGCCCCCCCGGACGCCCGCTTCGTCGTCTCGGCCCTCGACGGTATGACCACCGCGCCGGCCGCCGCCGCCGGCGTGGGAGATGCGATGCTGGTCCACTCGCTCGGCGGCGCCCCGCTCCCCGAGAACCAGGGCGGCCCGTTCCGCCTGCTCGTCCCCCCCGGCGAGGGCGCGAGCACCTGCGCCAACGTGAAGGGCGTGGCGCGGATCCGGATCCTCCCCGGGGCCTGACGCACCGGTGATACATCCGGGATGTATCACCGACGGCTCACTCCACCGCGAGCAGCTCCACGTCGAAGATCAACGTGGCGTTCGGGGGGATCACCCCGCCCGCGCCATGCTCGCCGTAGCCGAGCTCGGGCGGGATCTCGAACTGGCGCTTCTCGCCGACCTTCATCATGGCCACGCCCTCGTCCCACCCCGGGATGACCCCGCCGGTGCCGACCACGAAGCTGAACGGGTGCCCCTTGTCGACGCTCGAGTCGAATTTGGTGCCGTCCTTCAGCCAGCCGGTGTAGTGCACCTGGACCTTCTGGCCGACCGCGGGCGTCGGGCCCGTGCCGGGCTTGAGTACCCAGGACTTGAGGCCGCTCGGCGTGGTGACGGGTTCGATCCCCGCGACGGACGAGGGCGCGGCGTTGTCGACGGGGGCGGCGGCGGGCGCGCGGTTCGCGGCGGGGGGCGCCGGCGTGCGCACGTCCGCGGAGGGGGTGGGGTTCGAGCAGGCGAGGCCGAGGAGGAGGGAAAGCAACATCGGCGCCGGATATCCGCCGCGCGGACCCTCCGCCACCGAGGTACGTTCGGCGGCCGGAGGTTCAGATGGGACTCGAACGGATGGATGCGCTGGGCTGGCGGAGCCCGCGGCTCGGCGTGTGGCTCGACCTCTCCGCCACCCCGTTGACCCCCGAGGCGCTCGCCGCCGCCGAGCCGGCTTTCGCCGGCGCCTTCGCGGCGATGGACGCGCTCGAGGCAGGTGACATCGCCAACCCCGACGAGGGCCGGCGGGTGGGGCACTACTGGCTTCGCGCCCCCGAGCTCGCGCCCGACGGGCTCGGCGCGGTGATCGACGCCGCCCGCGAGGCCGCGCGCGCTGTGGCCGTCGGCGTGCACAAACAAGCCGATCTCCGCACCGTGCTCGTCCTCGGCATCGGCGGGTCCGCCCTCGGCCCGCAGCTCGTGGCCGACGCGCTCGCCGAGCCCGACGACCGCATGCGGGTGCTGTTCCTCGACAACACCGATCCCGACGGCTTCGCACGGGTGCTCGGACCGCTCGATCTCGACGAGACCCTCGTGGTCTGCATCTCCAAGAGCGGCGGCACCGCGGAGACCCGGAACGCGCTCCTCGAGACCCAGGCCGCCTTCGCGCGGGCCGGCGTCGACTTCGGGCCCCACGCGGTGGCGGTCACGGGGGAGGGGAGCGCGCTCTGGCGCGCCGCCGAGGGCTGGCGCGCGCGGTTGCCGATGTGGGACTGGGTGGGCGGTCGCACCAGCCTCGCGAGCGCGGTCGGGCTCCTCCCGATGTTCCTCCAGGGCATCGACGCCGACGCCTTCCTCGCGGGCGCCGCCGCGATGGACGAGGCGACGCGCGTCCACCGCGTCGCCAAGAACCCCGCCGCGCTCCTCGCGCTCGCGTGGCACCACCTCGGAGATGGGCACGGGCGCCGCGCCATGGTCGTGCTCCCCTACCGGGACCGCCTGCTGCTGCTCTCGCGCTACCTCCAGCAGCTCGTCATGGAGTCGATCGGCAAGGAGAAGGACCTCTCGGGCGCCGTCGTGCACCAGGGCCTGACCGTCTACGGCAACAAGGGCTCGACCGATCAGCACGCCTACGTCCAGCAGCTCCGTGACGGGCCGGATGACTACTTCGCCACCTTCGTCGGCGTGCTGGACGACGGCTACCACGGCGGCATCGAGGTCGATCCGGGGCTCGACGCGGGGGATTACCTCCAGGGTTTCCTCCTCGGCACCCGCAAGGCCCTCGCCGAGGGCCACCACCCGTCGGTCACGCTCCTGCTCTCGCAGGTCGACGCCTTCCGCCTCGGCGCGCTCGTCGCGCTCTTCGAACGCGCGGTCGGGCTCTATGCGTTCCGCATCGGCATCAACGCCTACCACCAACCCGGTGTCGAGGCGGGCAAGAAGGCCGCCGCCACCGTGCTTGCGCTGAAGCCGCGGCTCCTCGCCGCCCTGGACGACACGCCGTCGACCGTGGCCGAGATCGCCGATCGCGCCGGCGTCACCGATCACGAGGCCGCGTGGTACCTGCTCATGCGCCTCGGCATGAACGGCGCGGTGCGTCACGTGGCCGGCGGCGGCCCCTCGTCGGACAAGTTCGCGGCGGCCAGCCCCTGATCAACCTGGCGGCAGGCGATCAGCCGGGCGCGGGCGCGAGGCTCGAGGGCAGCGCCCACGCCACGAGGCCGCCGAGCACGAACCGGGCGTGCACGTCGAACAGCCACGCCTGGAGCAGGCCCGCCTCGCACGTCTCGCCGGACCAGACGCCGTCGTCCCCCCGCGTGCAGCCCGCGGTGTACTCGTAGAGCTCGAGCGCGGGGAGGTGGAAGTACCAGGTGTCCGGGCCGTCGGCCGAGCGCACGTACAGGGCGCGGCGGAGGAGGAGCGACAACACCTGGAGATCGCGCGCCTCGAAGGTGGCGCCCCCGCCGGCATCCACGCGGCCGCACTCCAGCGAGAGGAGGTTCGGGCAGTCCCCCAGGATGAAGCCGGAGATCGGCATGCCCGGGTAGAGGTCGAGCGAGCCCGCGTCACTCGACTCGGTCCACCCCGTCAACGGCGTGACGCCCGCCCACGGCAGGGCCTCCTTGGAGTGGAGGTCCGCCTGCATCACGTCGGGGCGCGCGGCCTGGCCGAAGAACAGGTGGCGCGGGGGGAGGCCCGACAGGAGCACGCTCTCGATCCAGTCGGTCCCCTCCAGATCCCAGGCCGCGGCGCCGCTCGACCAGGTCGGCGCGAGCTCCAGCGCTTCGAAGGCCTGGGCCTCGTCGGCCACGGAGGCGTCGACACAGGGTTGGTCGTCGGCCTCGCACTTGGGCGCCTCGTGGAACAACACCCCGACCTCGGTGCGCGGGACGTCGACGACGCGGTGCAGGTCGTCCTCGAACCCGCACGTCACCACCTGTCGGGCCACGGTGGGGGTGACGCCGAACAGGATCGCGGCGGGCACGTCGTCGAGCCACGCGCGGTTCGCGAGGGCGGCGTCGAGGTAGGCACGCAGGTTGGGATCGCCCTCGCCGCAGGGGATCCGCTCGGTGCGCTTCTTGGGGTTCTCGAAGAAGGTGGCCACCGACACCGCGAGGGGGGCGCCGGCCTTCAGGGTGGTCTCGTCGAAACGGATGTCGACCCGCCCACCGTCCCGCAGCAACACCAGCTCGCCCGAGGGCTGGGCGACGAGGTCGAGCGGCGACTCCCCGAGGTGGCGGGCGGTCTCGACGCCCTCGGTCACCACGGCGACCCCGTCGGTCACCGCGACGAAGGCACGCCCGTCGGGATCGAGGGTGAACGGCCCGGTCAGCCCCGGGACGGACACGTCGATCCGCGCGGTCCCGGCGGCGTCGAGGAGGACCAGGCGGTCGGCCCCGGTCACGGTCGCCCACACTCCGTCGACGGCCGCCGCGAGCCGCGCGGGGGTGCCACCGAGCGGAAGGACGGGGCCGTCGACGCCCCACCGGACGCCGTCATCCGTGGCGATGACCGGCACCTCGCCCCAGAACACCACGTCCGTGGCGCCGGCGCCGAGGGGGTGGGCCACGCCGGGGGCGCCGACCGACGGCCAGAGCCACGCCACGTCGTCGAACGTGGCGGCGACCTGGCCCTCCGCGGAGACGGCCAGCACGCCCGCCGTGGAGACCGTCTCCGCGGCGCCGGTGTCGTCGGAGCCGGTGTCGTCGGAGCCGGTGTCCGTTTCGTCCGTGCCCGGAAAGCCGGGGTCGGTGCCCGCGTCGAGGGGGCGTAGCCAGTCGGCGGGCTCCCCCTCGTCGAGATCGACGTTGGCGGTCCACCACCCGCCCCGCGCGTCGAGCGCGAGGAGGCGGCTCCGCGCTGGATCGGAGGCGACGGCGCGGATGGGCGCGGACGCGGTGATCGCGCCCCGCTGGAGCCACACCCGGTCGGCACCACAGGGCCCGCGACGGTCCACGCCGTCGTCGGGGAGCACCGTGTCGAAGAGCGGGACACACGCGCCCACGGCCCCGTGCTGATACCGCCCGTCCATCGCGAGCACGACACCCGACCCCACGTCGAGCGCGGCCACCGAGGGGATCAGCGGCACCGACACCAGGCGCGTCGGCATCGTGCCCTCCGCGAACACCTGGAACCCGGTCTCCATCACCGGCGCGAAGGGGTCGGCGGGGAGGAAGGGGAGCGCTGCCCACGGGGATGGCGCCGGGGCCTCGGGGCCGCCGTCTCGGCAACCCGCCGCGAGCCAGAGGCAGGCAAGGACCCGGTGGTTCATCCCCGGCATCGTAGCCCGCTCCGCTCGTGCTCGCGGCCGGCGGTCCGCGACGGAGCCGACCTCGAGCGTGACCGCCCTTCCCGGACCGAGCACGCGAAGCGGCTGCTGAGGCGCGGCTGCGTGGCTGACGAGGGAGCAGGTCGAGACCTGTGACCGAGGAAGACGCGCAGCCGCGCCCAGCAGACGCGAGCGGGCGACGGGAGGGAAGGACGGTCACGCTCATGCGTGCGGGGCCCAGCCGAGGGCCGCGGCGTTGGCCCGGAGCTGATCGCGCAGCGGCTCGCCGCGCACCCGCTCCATCGCGTCGATCACGTGCACGAGGAAGGCGGGCTCGGAGCGGCCGCGGTGGGGGCGCGGGCATTGATCGGGCGCGTCGGTCTCGGCGAGCAGGCGATCGCGGGGCACGCGTCGCAGGGCGTTGAGCGGCTTGCGGGCGTTCTCCCAGGTGACCGGGCCGGCAAAGGAGACGTGGAGGCCGAGCGCCACGTAGGCGTCCACCAGCTCGGGCCCGCCCGAGTAGCTGTGCATCACGCCGCGGAGCGGGGCGAAGCGGCGCAGGAGCGGCACCATGCGGTCGTGCGCGCGGAAGCAGTGGAGGATGAGCGGGAGCCCGGTGTCATGGGCGAGGGCGAGGTGCCCCGCGAGCACGCGCTCCTGCTCCTCCATCGCGACCGGCGTCGGCCCGTCGAGCCCGCACTCCCCGATCGCGTGGGCGCCGTCGACGTTGTCGGGGACTGCCCGGCTCTCCGGCAGCGCCTGGGGGTGCGTGCCCACCCCGAAGAGCCAGCCGTGCTCGCTCGCGAGGGCGCGGAGCCGGGGCCACTGTGTCTCGACGACCCCGGGCACGACCACCGTCGTCACCCCCGCGGCGATCGCGCGGGCCATCACGTCGGCGCGATCAGCGTCGAACCGCGGGTCGTCCAGGTGGCAGTGGGTGTCGATCACGGACGGACCCCCGGGGGATCTTAGTTCGTGCTGCCCTTCACCGGGGCGTCGCCGCTCCAGGTGATGACGAACTCGGCGCGGCGGTTCTCGGACCACGCCCGCTCGGTCGAGCGCCCGTCGAGCGGACGTTCTTCGCCGTAGGAGACGCTCTTGACGCGGCTCGAGGAGATGCCGCGCGCGAGCAGGTACTGCACGACGGCGTCGGCGCGCTTCTGCCCGAGGGCGAGGTTGTAGTCCGTGGTGCCGCGCTCGTCCGCGTGGCCCTGGATCTCGAGCTTGATGTCCGAGTACTCGTTCATGATCGTGGCGTTCGCGTCGAGGGCCGCCTTGCCCTCGCTCGTGAGGGTCGCGGCGTCGAAGTCGAAGAACACGCGGCCGAAGTTCTTGATCATCTCGGACACGGGGGCCGGGGCCTCCTCCTTCACTTCGGGCGCGGGCGCGGGCGCCTCGGTGGGCGTGCCGAGGGTGTCGGCCTCGATCTTCTTCTTGCAGCCGGCGCTCATGGCGACGAGGGCGAGCGGGATGAGCAGGAAGCGATTCATGTTCGGAGGTGCTCCGGTAGTTCGGGTGTTCGCCCCTCTACACCCCTTGACCTGCTCTTGACAAGGTGCCGGGGGCGCGGGCGGCTCACGAGCGTCGGTACGCAGACGAAACTTGACGCAGCCCCTGGGATCTCGCTCGTCGCTGGTATAGCCTGCGCCTCTTTCGGAGCTTTCATGAAAATCGCAGGTGGTTGTTTCGGTTGCCTCGCATTCCTGTTCTTCGTCCTCACGCTCGCGTGGGGCACCATCTACGCGACCATCGTGAGCGCGTCCCCCGACCTCGCCATCCAGCTCGCCCCGGTCTCGGGCTTCGTGCAGTACGCGAACGGCGGCTGCTGCTGCCTCTCCGGCGTCCTCGCCATCATCCTGCTCGTCGCCGGCTCGATGGGCAAGAAGACCGAAGAATACGAATGATCGGTGGGCCTCCTTCCGTTCCCGACGCATGGTCGGCCCTCCGCGGGCTCCCCGTGCGCCCTGGGAACGACGGGGGCCTCATCAACCTCACCTGGTACGTCGGTGAGCCCGTGGCCTGGGTGGCGCAGCGCCTCCACCCGGCCTTCCAGGCCACTGTCCACGAGGACATCGAGGCCGTCACCGCCCACCTCGCCGCCAAGGGCCTCGTCACGCCCCGCCTCTTGCGTACGGACGAGGGCGCGCTCTGCCGAGTCGCCCCCGACGGCGTCTACCGTGTGATGGACTACGTCCCCGGGCGCACCCTCCACAAGGTGGGCTCACCGGCGCTCGCGGGGGCCGCGGGCGCGCTCGTGGCCCGTTTTCACGCCGCGGTGGACGACCTGGACTGGTCCTACCGCCACGTCCGCGGCGGGGCGCACGACACGCCCGCGCACATGCGGCGCCTCGCCGAGGGGCTCGCGCGGGCGTCGATGGCGACCGGCCCAGCGGCCCAGTGGGCCTCCGGAGCGCGCGCGGTCGCCGAGGGCATCCTCGCGGCCTGGGAGGACTTTCCCCTCGCCACGCTCCCGGATCGACACGCCCACGGGGATCTGAAGATCTCCAACCTCCGCTTCGACGCCGCGGGCGCGGGCGTGTGCCTGCTCGATCTCGACACGCTCGCCGCGTTGCCGCTCGACGTCGAGCTGGGCGATGCCTTCCGCTCCTGGTGCAACCCCAAGGGCGAGGACGACACCGACACCTTCTTCGACCTCGACATCTTCGCGGCCGCGGTGGGCGGCTACACGTCCGTGCGGGCGCTCTCGGCCGAGGAGCGGGAGGCCCTCCCCGGCGCCGCCGAGCGCATCGCGCTGGAGCTCTCGGCGCGCTTCTGCCTCGACGTGTGGAACGACAGCTACTTCGGCTGGAACGCCGAGCGTTTCCCGTCCCGCGCGGCGCACAACCTGTTCCGCGCGCGGGGCCAGCTCTCCCTCGCACGGTCGGCCCGTTCCAACCGGGCGGCGGCGGCGCGGGTGCTCCGGAGTTAGCTCCCTTTCGTGTTGTCGCTCCTGCTCGTCGGCCTGCTCCACGCTGCCGATCCCGCCGCGGATCCCGCCGCGGATCCCGCTGCGGATCCCGCCGCGGCGCCCGTCGTCGTGCCGGTCGAGCCGTCGGAGCCCGGTGAGCCGGTCGACCCGGAGAACACGTCCGCGCCACCGCCGGTCGAGGCCCGCGTCGCGGGGGAGGAGATTGACGTCACCCAGGGCGAGGAGGTCCTCCGGAAGCGCGCCGAGCTCTATGAGGCCCTCGTGAAGGAGGGCTACGCGCGTCGGATCCGGCGGAACGAGCGCACGGTCTTCCTGTCCGAGCAGCCGTGGAAGCCCCGCGTGGTCGTGCACGACGACGGCTGGGTCTACTTCAAGCGCGAGCCGCCGCGGCTGCATGCGCCCGGGCGCTCCTTCGCCGATCAGGGGTCGCCCGCCGCCTACCTGCTCTGCGTGCTCGCGCCGACCTCGTGCCTCTCCATCGGGGGCTGGCTGGTGTCGCCCCGCAAGATGGGCGCGGTCACCGCCGAGGTCACGGACGCCACGCGGGACAAGGTGCGGTCCATGAACGACGCCGTGGCGCGTCGCGAGCTCGGCTACCGCTTGAACGAGGCCATCCCGCACGACCTCGACGCCATCTGGTCCCGGGCCGAGCTCCCCGCAGAGGCCCGCCGCGCGCTGCTGTTCGAGTATTGGGACACGCGCACCGACACCCCCGAGGGGGATGCCGCGAAGGGCGCCATCGAGGCCTTCCTGCGGGGCGTCGTGCAGCAATCCGACACGCCTTTCGGATCGGACGAGCTCACGGCGCTCAACGCCCGTCGGTCGAGCCTGCGCGCGCTGGAGCTCGCCCCCGCGCGCTCCGAGGCACCGTAGCGCCGCCCTCCACGGAGGTCGGCCTCGCGGGCCACGTCGAGGCGCGCTAATCGGGGGGGATGGATGCTCCCCCGTACGATTTTGGTGGAGCCACCTTCGACCTCGCGGACCCCGCGGATCGCGAGCTGGTGCGCTTCATCCTCTCCCAGGTGCTCTACGGCGAGGCCACCGGCGTCTATTGCGGCAAGTCGCTCTACGCGGCGGGCTCGCTCGAGGCGGCGCGCTTCTACCTCCGCCAGGCCCGCCAGGAGCTGAACCACCTCGAGCTGTTCGCCGAGGTGTTCCGCAAGCTCGACATGGAGCCGCTCCCCGCCCACTGGGTGGTGAAGCTCCTGTCCGCGCACAACAACTACTACCCGCTCAAGGTCATGATGGAGCACGCCCTCGGCGAGGGCATGGTGCTCGACATCTTCCGCGAGGTGCTGCTCCAGACCCTCCCGGACAGCGATCCGCGCGTGGCCGACATCAAGAAGAAGCTCCTGGTGGTGTGTCGCGAGGAGGAGGAGCACGTCGCCTGGGGCGAGAAGGAGACCATGCGGCTCCTCGCCGAACAACCGTGGCTCCGCACGCCCTACTACGGCCTGCTCGAGCTTCAACTCTCCGTGGCCCCGATGATCGCCCGCGCCTTCGCCGCCCGCGCGAAGGGCCACCCCGTGCTCGCCCACCTCCCCACCTTCGTCGGGTACGTGAAGGCGCGCATGTGGAAGCAGGCGCAGCGGCTCGGCTTCGCGCCGGCAGAGCGCCCGGGGCTGCCGACTCGCCTCTGGGCGATGACCTGGGGCGTGGCGCTGTTCGTGCGGAGCCAATTCGCGCGCAGCCACAGCAAGCTCGAGCACATCTACCGCGAGGAGCTGGGCTTCGGCCGTCCCGTCGACCGGACGGTGGCCCCGTGAGCCTGTACTTCCGGCAGCTCGTCGCCGGGCGGGACTTCGGGGCGAACGTCCCCGGTTGCGCCCAGATGGCCAACCTCGTCTACCTCATCGGGGATCGTGACACGCGCGAGTGTGTCATCGTCGATCCCGCGTGGGCGGTCGACGACCTCATCGACGTCGCCGAGTCCGACGGCATGAAGATCGTCGGCGCGCTGGCGACCCACTACCACCCCGATCACGTGGGCGGCTCCATGTTCGGGTTCACCCTCGAGGGCGCCAGCCGCCTCGTCTCGCGGGTGGGTTGCAAGCTCCATTGCCACGATTTGGAAGCTGAAGGCCTCCGGAAGGTGACGGGCCTCTCGGCTACCGACCTGGTCACCCACGCCTCCGGCGAGAAGGTGTCCGTCGGCAAGATCGAGGTCGAGTGGCTCCACACGCCCGGCCACACGCCCGGATCGTCCTGCTTCCGCTTGAAGGACGCCCTCGTCGCGGGTGACACGTTGTTCCTCCAGGGCTGCGGCCGGGTGGACCTCCCCGGCGGCGACCCCGAGCAGATGTACGAGACGCTCACGCGGCGCCTCGCGACGCTCCCGGGCGACATGACGCTCTGGCCCGGCCACAACTACGGCGGCAAGTCGGCGACCCTCGACGTGGTGCGGCGCACCAACCCCTTCCTCCAGGGGAAGGGCTTCGCCGCGAGGCCGTGATCCCGGAGTAGGCCGCGTCATGTTGGGGTAGACTGCGCCCGTGCTGCTGCTCCTCCTCTCCGTCGCCTGTACCGGCGTTCCGCCCGTCGACAAGGACTCCGATCCGGTCGACACCGATCCCGACGACACCGGCGGGTCACCCGACTCGCCGGTCATCGACGAGGCGCCGGGCGTCGCGTTCCTCGACCCCCGCCCGGGCGAGCTGCTCACCCCGACGCAGGACATCCGCGTCGAGATCCTCGCGGGGGACGACGGCACGCTCGACGCCCTCGCGCTGTCGTGGGGCGGAGATGTCGGCGCGGCGCCGCTGCCGAGCGCGCCGGGGCCGGACGGGAAGGTCTCGTTCTCCATCCCGGCGCTCCCGTTGGGCGACTACACGGTGCAGGTCGTCGTGACCGACCCCGCCGGTCAGACCGCCGCCGCCGAGGTCGCGTTCTCGGTCGTGATCCTCGACGCCGACGGGGATGGCTACATCAACGACGCCCTCCGGGGCGACGACTGCGACGACGGCAACGCCGACGTGAACCCCGACGCCATCGAAGTGTGCGACGAGATCGACAACGACTGTGACGACCGCGTCGACGAGGGGGTCACCCTCCCGTTCTACGCCGACGCCGACGGGGATGGCTTCGGCGACGCGACGATTCGCGCCAACGCATGTGTCGAGACATCGGGATGGGTGGCCGACGCGACGGACTGCGACGATACCCGCGGGAACGTGTACCCGGGCAACTCCGAGACCTGCGACGATCTCGACAACGACTGTGACGCCGACGTGGACGAGGGGGTGCTCCTCCCGTACTACCGCGACGCCGACGGGGACGGCTTCGGCCTCGACGAGGACGTGGCGTGGGCGTGCACGGCGCCGTCCGGGTACGTCGTGCCGCCGGGGGACTGTGACGACACGACCACCGACGCGAGCCCGCTCGAGTCGGAGGTGTGTCACGACGGGCTCGACAACGACTGCGACGGCACGTCCAACGACTGTGGCCTCGGCGGCACGGTGGAGCTCGACATCGCCGACGCCAAGCTCCGCGGCGTGGGCACGGACGACACGGTGGGACACAGCGTCTCCGCGGCGGGGGACTTCGACGGGGACGGCCTCTCCGACCTCCTCGTGGGCGCCCCGGGCGCGCACGGCGGCGCTGCGGCTTCGGGGGCGGCCTACGTCTGGTTCGGCCCCGTCTCGGGCACCGACACGAGCGCGTCGGCCTCCGTCTCGCTCCTCGGGGCCACCGCGGGGGACGGCGCCGGGTACAGCGTCGCGGCCGCGGGCGATGTCGACGCCGACGGCTTCGATGACGTGCTCGTGGGCGCATGGTCGAACGACCTCGGCGGTGCCGATGCGGGCGCCGCGTACCTCGTGCGCGGTCCCACCTCCGGGCTCCGCGATCTCGCCGCGGCGGACCTCGTCCTGGTGGGCGAGGCCGCGGGGGACCAGGCGGGGCTCGCCGTCGGGTTGGCGGGAGACGTGGATGGTGACGGCCAGAGCGACGTGCTCGTGGGCGCCTGGGGCGCGGACGCGGGAGGCACCTACAGCGGCGCCGCGTACCTCGTGTACGGCCCGCGCTGGGGCACCGTGGGCCTCGACGCCGCGGACGCCGTGCTCGTCGGCGAGAACGCGGGCGACTTCGCGGGGCAGGCGGTGGCGGGCGTCGGCGACATCGACGGAGACGGCTACGACGACGTGCTCATCGGCGCCCCGGGCACCGCGAGCGGCACGGGCACGGCCTACCTCCTGCACGGCCCGCTCACGGGCACGGTGAACCTCTCGCGGGCCGAGGCCCGTTTCACGGGCGAGGTGGAGGACGACGCCGCGGGGGCCTCGGTGGCCGCCGCCGGTGACGTCGATGGGGACGGCACCCCCGACCTGCTCGTGGGCGCCTACAACTACGACTACGGTGGCGTGGACACGGGCGCCGCGTTCGTCCTCCGCGGCCCGGTCCTGGGCACGATCGGCCTCGCCTCCGCGGATGCGCTGCTCGTCGGCGAGCGTACGGGTGACAACGCGGGTTGGTCGGTGGCGGGCGCGGGCGACATGGACGGAGATGGCGACGACGACGTGCTCGTGGGCGCCATCCGCGAGGACAGCGGCGGAAGCGCGGCGGGCGCGGCGTACCTCGTGTACGGGCCGGCTGCGAGCCTCTTCGACCTCGGCGGCGCCGACGCCCGCATCCTCGGCGAGGGCACCAACGACTTCGCGGGCGCCAGCGTCGCCGGCGTCGGCGACACCGACGGCGACGGCAAAGGCGACATCCTCATCGGCGCCCCCTACGAAGACACCGGCGCCAGCTCCCGAGTCGGGGCGGCGTACCTCGTGTTGGGGACGGGGCTTTGACCTGCGTCTGTTGGGAGAAGGCAAAAGGCAGGTTCACCACAGAGGACACAGAGGGCACAGAGAAGGGAGGCAGAGGAAGAGAGGAAGCAAGGAGAGGGGAAGAGGGGAACTACCGGACGAAGCGGCGAACTCCGTCCTTCAGCAGCTGGACGTTGAAGTTGATCAGCAGGCCAAGCGAGAGGCCCGATAGCTTCAGGTAGGTCAGCATCTGGGCTTCGTGGATCGGCATCACGCGCTCGACCGACTTGATCTCGAGCACGACCCGCCCGCCGACGACGAGGTCCATGCGGTAGGCGCAGTCGATCTCCAGGCCTCGGTACACGACGTGAAGCGGTCTCTGCCGTTCGACGGCCATCCCTCGTTGCTGGAGCTCGAAGGCAAGGCAGGCTTCGTACGCCGACTCCATCAACCCGGGTCCCAATGCCCGATGCACCTCGATGGCAGCACCGATGATCCCCTGCGTCAGTACCCGCTGTTCTTCCTCCTCCATCTCCTTCCCTCTCCTGCCTCTGCCTCCGCCTTTCCTGTCTCTCGTCCTACCTCTGCCTTTCTCCTCTGTGTCCTCTGTGACCTCTGTGGTGAACTTCCGGATCACAAGAGCGAAGAAGCCCTCCGAACCTCCACCCGCACCACCTTCTTTCGCCACGGCGCCGGTTGGAGGTGGGTGCCGAGGGGCTGGGCGGCGAGGAAGGCCGCTTCGGCCAGCGCTTCGGGGGTAGCGCCGGTGACCTCGATGGGCCGGGGGCCGATGGCGCTGACGACCGCGCGGTAGCCCTCCGCCGAACGGGAGGCCGCCACCAGAAGGAAGCCGTAGTCGATCGCCGCGCGGATGCGTCCCTTGCGATGCACCACGCTCCCTGAGGGCGGGGGCAGGATCACGCGCGTGAGCACCTCGCCCGGGAGCGCACCGTGCCACGCGATGCCGTCGTCCCGATACATCTCGGAGATCGGCACGACCCGCTCCCCCGCGGCCGACGACAACATGAGCCGTGCGCCGTACAGCCAAAGGACGGGGACCGTGTCCGCGGAGTGGGCCGCGTAGCAGCCCTTCCCCTTGGGGGCCACGTGACACACCGAGCCCTCGCACTTGAGACACCCGCCGATGCCCGCCCGCCACCCCTCGGGCTGGTTGTAATACACGCACCGTGTATCGAGCATGACGTTGCCGCCGAGGGTCGCCATCGCCTGGATCGTGGGCGTCGCGACGGTCACACACGCGGCCGCCAGCGCCGGATAGCGTGCACGCACCGCGGCGAGCCGGGAGACCTCGCGGAGGGTGAGCCCGGCGCCGAGCTGCAGCCCGCCGTCCGGTGTCTCGTCTACCGTGCGGAGGCCCGGCAGGCGGCGCACCGACACGAGCAGGCCCGGTCGGAAGATCCGATGTTTCATCGACGGGAGCAGGTCGGTCCCACCCGCGACGAGCCGCGCGCCCGGCTCCGCGAGCAAGCCGTGAGCCGTGGGCCATGTATCAGGCGCATCGAGGGAGAACGGGGCAAAAGGAAGCATCAGACGCCCTCCTCGGCGGAGCGGCGCCGCCGCTCGATGGCGCGCAACACACGGTCCGGGGTGAACGGCGCCTGGGTGAGCAGGATGCCGGTCGCGTCCTGGATCGCGTTCGCGATCGCGGGCACGGTCGAGAGCTGCGGGCCCTCCCCTGCCTCCTTCGCGCCGAACGGCCCACCCGGGTCGTGCGTCTCGACGATGGAGACGAAGATCTCGGGGGTCTCGTGGATGGTGGGGATCTTGTACTCGAGGAGGCTCGGCGCCACGAGCACGCCGTTGCGGTACGCCTGCTCCTCGTAGAGCGCCTCGCCGACGCCCATGTAGACGCAGCCCTCGATCTGGCCCTCCACGATGGTGCGGTTCAGCGCGCGGCCACAGTCGTGGGCGCACCAGATGCGGTCCACGGTGACGACGCCCGTCTCGGGGTCGACGGTCACCTCGGCCACCTGGGCCGTGAACGAATAGGCCGGCGAGGGGCCCACCGACTGCCGCCGGAAGCGACTCCCGACCTTGACCGGCTTGTAGCCGCCCGTGCTCCCGAGCGGGCCGTACGCCTCCTCGGCCAGCCACACGGCGTCCACGAAGCTCACGCCCTTGTCGGGGGTCTCCTTCACGAACACCCGCCCGCCCCGCGCGGCGAGCGCCGTCGGGTCGCAGCCGAGCTTGGTCGCGACCGCCGCGAACAACTTCTCGCGGATGGCGTCCGCGGCCTCGATCGCCGCGTTGCCCGCCATGTACGTGACACGCGACGAGTACGAGCCGAGGTCCACCGGCGTCAGCGATGTGTCACCCTCGATCACCCGCACGTCGCGGAGCTCGATGCCGAGGCGCTCCGCGGTGAGCACCGCGAGCATGTGTTGGCTGCCCTGCCCCACGTCGGCCGTGCCCGAGAAGATCGTGACCTCGCCGCTCCGATCGACCTTCAGCTGGACGCCCGACTGGGAGAGCTCGTTCTGATACACCGGATGCAACGCGCCACACATGTACGCGCTCACCGCGAGGCCGATGCCGCGGTTCGGCGCCATCCGCCCGCGCTTCTCGGCGTAGCCGCTCGCCGCGAGGACCGCGTCGATACATTCGCGCATCCCCACCGACCCGATCTTGAGGCCGTTCACCGTCTCGGTGCCGGGCTCGATGCAGATCCTTGCGCGGAGGGCCGCGGGGTCGAGCCCCAGCTCCCGGGCCGCGCGATCGAGGTGCAGCTCCAGCGCGAAGCGCGGCTGGATCGCCCCGTGGCCACGCTTGGGTCCGCACGGGGGCTTGTTGGTGTAGAGGCGATGGGTTTCGAAGCGGTAGTTCTCCAGCTTGTACGGCAGCGTCATGAACACGCCGAGGTAGTAGCTGGTCACGACGCCGTAGCTGGAGTATGCGCCGCCGTCCGCCCACGCCTTGAAGTCGATGGCGGTGATCGTGCCGTCCTTCGTGAGGCCCATCTTCAGCCACATCTTCGTGGGGTGGCGGCCGCGGTGGGCGTAGAACACCTCCTCCCGGGAGAGCACGATCTTCACGGGGCGTCCGAGCGTCCGGGCGAGGTGGCTCGCGCACAGCTCGGTGCAGAAGGGGTCGCACTTGCCGCCGTAGCCGGCGCCGACCGCGGGCTTGATGAGCCGAACGTCGGCGTCCCGCATGCCGAGTACGCGCGAGACGTCGCGATGGACGTAATGCACGTTCTGGGTGGACGTCCACAACGTGAGCTTGCCGTCGGGCTCGGGCTGCGCGAGCGCGGCGTGGCTCTCGAGGGGCACGTGGGTGCTGCCCGGATAGTCGTAGGTGTCCTCGATGACGAGGTCCGCGGCGGCAAAGCCGGCGTCCACGTCCCCGTAGTCCTGCCAGACGCGACGGAGCACGTTCGAGGGCTTGCGGGCCTCGTCGTGCACGAGGGGCTTGGCGGGGTTCAGGGCGTCGTCCACCGACAACACCGCCTCCAGCGGCTCGTAGACGACGTCGACCAGCCGACACGCGGCCAGGGCCGTCTCCTCGTCGGTCGCGGCGATACACACCACCGGCTCGCCGATGTATCGCACCTTGCCGAGGGCCAGGGCGGTCTCGTCCTGGGCCACCGGAATGGCGCCGTAGCGGCGGGGGAGGTCCTCGCCGGTCATCGCGCCGACGACGCCCGGGAGCGCGAGCGCGCGGGACAGATCGATCGACACGATGCGCGCGTGCGCGTGGGGGGAGCGCAGGAACTTTCCGTGCACCATGCGCGGCAGCTTCATGTCCGCCACGAAGCGGGCCTGCCCGGTGATGCGCGCGCGGCCGTCGATCTTGGGGCCGTCCCCCCCCAGGATCCCGCCCTCGGCGGGCTGTCCGGAGTGGTTGTCGGCAGGTCCGTGGCTCATGCGGCCCCTCCGTCGCTGCCGGCGGGCCCTCGCCCCGCGGCCTCGCGCGCCGCGGCGATGATCTTGGTGTACCCGGTGCAGCGGCAGATGTTCGAGCCCAACGTCTGCTTCAGCGTGTCGTCGTCGGGGTGCGGCTCCTCGTCGAGCAGGGCGATGAGCGCCAGCACGATGCCGGGCGTGCAGTAGCCGCATTGGCTGGCGACGTGCTTGTCGAACGCGATCTGCACGGGGTGCAGGCGGTCGCCCTGCGCCACGCTCTCGATGGTGTGCACGTCGCGCCCCTCCATCTCGACGGCGAGCGTGATGCACGAGAGGCGGGCGACACCGTCCACCAGCACGGTGCACGCACCGCAGTCGCCGACGTCGCAGCCGTGCTTGGTGCCGGTCAGGTCGAGGTCGTCCCGCAACAGGTCGAGGAGCGAGCGGTGCGCGGGGACGAGCCGACGGACGGGCTCCCCGTTCACCGAGAGCGTGAGGATGTGCTCGGCAGGCATGCGGCCTCCTATCCGGGCGAACCGCTCGGGCGGCGCGAGGGGGAGCGCCCCTTTTCCGAGATTGGCTGTCCAGACGACCGGTTTCATGTCTAGATACTGTCAACCCCGGAAGCCACTGATGCTCGCCGCCCTCGTCCTGGCCCTCGTGGCGCCCGTGCAAGCCGCCACCTTCGATGCCGAGGATCTCGTCGTTGCCAGCGCGCGTGGCCTCCCGACGGAGACGACCGTTCGGATGGCCGAGACCGTCGGCACCGGCGTCGACTCGGCGGCCACCTCGGTCTACCTGCTGCGCCGGGGCGTACCGGCCGCGGTCGTGCGCGCGTGGGGTTTCCCGGTCACCGCTGCCGAGGCGACCGCCCTCCGACGCCTCGGGAGCCTCGATGCGCCCGCGCCCGGCGTGAGCGACACCGACTGGCGCGAGATGGCGGAGCTGCCCACGCGCATCGAGCGTGCGGAGGGGCCCCCGGTTTCAGGCCGCGTGCTCTCCGTGGTGCCCACGCGCGCAGTGCTCCACGGCCGCGGCGATCCTGTTGTCGTCGAGCGGCCCGAGGCGCGCGACGTGTGGGTGGATGCCACGCCCGTCCGCCTCGCGCTCCGTGACGAGCTCGACTACCTCGGCGGGGAGCCGGGCCTGCCCTCGCGCGTGGTGAATCGCCGCCGCGGCAATACCGGGTTGGCCATCGGGTCGATCCTCGCCATCGCGGGGGGCATGACGTTCCTGGCCGGCGCGGCGGGTCCCGACTTCGCGGCAAACAACTTTGGCTACTCGGGCCCTGGGCCCTACCGGATGATGGTGGGGTCGGCGCTCGTCGGCGGTCGCACGGCCGACGAGCCGAGCCCGCTGATGATGGCCGCCGGGGCCGTCGGCATCGTGGCGGGGAGCGTCAGCTTCTCCTTCGGCGCCAACTCGCTCCGCCTCGCGGACAACGACCGCGGCGCCTGGCTCGACGACCACCGCTGAACGCATCGGAGCCCCATGTCCCTCCTCCTCGCCGCCGCCCTCTCTGCCCATGCCGCTACCTTCACCGCAGAGGATCTCGTGCGCGCGGACGCGCGTAGCCTCCCCAGCGAGACAACCGCCCGGATTGCCGAGTCCGTCGCCACCGACGGGGACACGTCGGGCACTTCGGTCTACCTGTTGCGCCGGGGCGTCCCGGCCGAGGCCGTTCGCGCGTGGGGGTTCCCCGTGACGGAGGCCGAGGCGAACGCCCTGCGGCGCCTCGGGTCCCTCGACGCGCCACCTCCCGCCGCCCCGGCCCCGTGGGTCGATCCCCGCGCCCTCGCCGACGAGATCCACGGCGTCACCGACGAGCGGCCCGCCCTGCCGTCACACCGCTCGGCCCGCGTCGCGCACGCGCGGCGGGGCGGCGTCGGCACCGGTGCAGGCGCCCTGCTCCTCGTGGCGGGGAGCGTGGGCCTGATGGCCGGCACCGGCATGGTCGGGATGGCACCGAACGTCTCGTGGGCGACGCTGCGCGGAAACTACGGGCTGGAGAGCGTGCCGACCGGGCTCAACCCGGCGCTCGCCGCGGCGGGTGCGGTCGGCGTGCTGGCGGGCGGCGTCACGCTGAGCTTCGGCGCGCGGGAGCTCCGGCTCGCCGGTCCGTACCCTGGCGGCTGGACGCCTGCGCCCGAGGAGTAGCCGCCCCTCGGCTACCCCGACATCACCGCGCGCCCCGCCCACACGGCGAGGAGCCCGAGGCCGACGTTCGCGATCACGTTGACGGCGGCGAGCTTCATCGCGCCGCCCTGGGCGAGCGCCAACGTGTCGCCCCCGAAGGCCGAGAAGGTGGTGAAGCCGCCGAGCAGCCCCACGCCGAGCGCGGCGCGGAGCGAGCGGTCCGATGTCCAGCCGGCGAGCAGGCCCATGCCGAAGCACCCGACGACGTTCACCAGGAGTGTGCCGAACGGGAACGCCGGAAACAGGCGGGTCATCGCGGAGGCGCTCACGAACCGCAAGACGGAGCCGAGTCCCCCGCCGAGCGCGACGAGCAGCACCTCGCGGAGGGGTGGCACGCTCAACCCCTCCGAAGCGCCGCGCGGAGCGCGAGTGGCGACACCGGCGCGCCGTCGAGCCAGAGGCCGTTCGGCCCGTCCACCAGCTCGATGGGCACACCGCGGCGGTGACACATCAGCAACACACGCCCGAGCTCGCCGTCGCGACCGTCGCGCGACAGACGAACCCGCGCGCCAGGCGTCGACAGGATCGGGCGCACCACGACGCGGCGCTTCGCCTCCACGGCCAACGCCCTCGGCTCGTCGGACGGGCCGAGGCCGAGGGCGCGGTCGAGGCGGTCACGCAGGGACATCAGACGTGGCGAACGTACTCGAAGTCGACCGGATTGCCGTGGATGCCCTTGCGGGGCGCGGCGATCCAGTTGGCCATCTGGCCGGGCGTCGTGCAGGGGATCATCAGCGAGGTGACGTAGGCCCGGTCCTCGTCGGAGGGGAGCCAGCTCGGGAGCTTCGCGTCGAACTCCGCCTGGGAGATGAGCTCGCCCAGGGGGTTGAACGGGAGGTTCGCGTAGATGCCCTGGCGGCGGAAGAAGCGCGAGTTCGGCAGCGTGATGCGCTCGTCCGAGCCTTCCTCTTCGAGCGCCTGGTTCCAGCGCTTGACCACGCGCTCGGTGTCCTTGATGTAGGACTGGCGGAGCACGTCGTTCATCGCGTTGCGCAGCGGCACCTCGCCGTCGGTCAGCACGCCGTTCTTCACCATCGTGAGGCTGTACTGCTGGTTGAGCGCGGTGTGCTCGGTGTAGTCCTTCGCCTCGTTCCACCGGCCCTTGAGCCCGGCCGCGAAGAAGTCCGCGGCGTTGGTGGAGATCTCCGACCCGAACAGGTCGATGGAGTAGCAGAACCAGTAGTTGATCCACTTCTGGATCATCGCCACCGGGATGCCGCCCTGGTTGCGGGCGTCCCCGTTGGGATCCAACTTCGCGAGCTGCGCGGCCCGGCGCAACACGCGCTCGACGCCCATCTCGCCGACGGAGAGGTGGTGCGCCTCCTCGATGAGCATGAAGTTGCAGGTGCGCGAGAGCGGATCGAAGCCGGACTGCGCGAGCGCGCCCAACTGATACTTCCCGTCGCGGTCGGTGAAACACGTGAAGCAGAAGAACGTCAGCCAGTCCGGGCAGGGCTGGTTGAACGCGTCGAGGATGCGGGGCTTGTCGGCATCCCCCGAGCGGCGGGCGAGCAGGTCGTCGGCCTCGTCGCGACCGTCCTTCCCGAAGTAGGCCTGGAGCAGGTACACCATCGCCCAGAGGTGCCGCCCCTCCTCGACGTTGACCTGGAACAGGTTGCGCATGTCGTAGAGGCTCGGCGCGGTCTGGCCGAGCCAGCGCTGCTGCTCGACGCTGGCGGGCTCCGTGTCCGCCTGGGTCACGATGATGCGGCGGAGGCTGTTGCGGTACTCGCCCGGGACCTCCTGCCAGACGGGCTCGCCCGCGTGGTCACCGGAGGGGATGCGGCGATCCTCCTCGGGCGCGGAGAGGAAGATGCCCCACCGGTAGTCGGGCATCTTCGTGTAGCCGAACTGCGCCCAGCCGCCCGGGGCGGTGGAGATGGCGGTGCGGAGGTAGATGTCGTCCGCCTGGAAGCCGACCGGGCCCACGTCCTTCCACCAGTCGAGGAAGGCCGGCTGCCAGGTCTCCAACGCGCGCTGGAGGCGCTTGTCCGAGGACAGGTTGACGTTGTTGGGGATCCGCTCGTCGTAGTTGATGGACATCAGGTCCTCCGGTAGTCGAAGACGGCCCGCTCGGGCGCGCCGAACATCTTCAGGGCACCGCGCTCGCCGACCGCGTTGGGGCGCTGGAAGATCCAGTTCTGCCACGCGGTGAGGCGACCGTAGATCTTGGTGTCGCAGGACTCCGCGCCGCCGAAGCGCAGGTTCTGCTCCATGCCGGTGAGCGCGTCGGGCGAGAGGCTGATGCGCTCCTCGACGGCGATGCGCACCTCGTCGTCCCAGTCGATGGCGTCGGGAGCGGCGGTCACGAGCTCGAGCTTGTCCGCGCGTTCGGCGTCGATCCAGTCGTCCACGCCGAGCACCTTGGCGATGAGGTCGGGGGTGCCGGGGTAGCGCGCCTGGAGTCGCGACTGGCCGCTCGCCATCGGGTAGCGGCCGCCGCTCGCCGCGGTGACGCGGACGCGGTTCGCGCCGTCGTCGTCCGCGAGCATGTAGGAGCGGTCGGACGCGAGCACGACCTCGAAGAGGCTGCCGGCGAACGCGTTGCCGGGCTCGAGGATGGAGAAGAGGGACTTCGCCATGTTGTCGAGGCGGCGCAGCACGCGGGCCTGGAAGTAGCGGACCTCGGCGGCGAACCACGAGCCGTCGTCCAGCGCGGCGTCGTGCGCGAGGACGGCCTCGGCCTCTCCGACGGCGCGCACCGTGACCAGCCCGATGTCGAGGTAGTTGAAGCGGAGGCGCAGGAGCGCGTCGTCGAGCTCGCGCCACGCGCGCAGCGACCAGGTGTCGGCGCCGACGCTCGGGGCCTCGGTCGGCGCGAGGATGGTGAGGGCGGCGGTGCGGGCGACCGGGTCGATCTGCACCTTGACGGAGCGGTAGGCGAATCCGTCGGCGGTGGTCTCGGGGACGACGGCGGGGAGCGGGAAGCCCTTGGCCTCACGGGGCCCGGCGGCGGCGACGATCGCGGCGGCGCGGGCCCTGATGCCCTCGGCCCACTTGGAGCGGGGGAAGCTCCCGTCGACGAAGCGGTACTTCACGGCGTCACGCGCCTTGAAGCCCTCGGCCTTCGTGCAGAAGAGGTCGGCCATGTCGCGACGGACCTTCCGCTTGTCGGTGAGGCGGGTGAGGCCGCCGGTGCCGGGGAGGACGCCGAGCAGCGGCACCTCGGGAAGCGACACCGCCGAGTTCCCGTCGTCGATGAGGTAGATCTCCTCGCACGCCTCGGCGAGCTCGTAGCCGCCGCCGGAAGCCGTGCCGTTGAGCGCGGCGATCCAGGTCTGGCCGCTGTTCCGGGTCGCGTCCTCGATGCCGCAGCGCGTCTCGTTGGTGAACTTGCAGAAGTTCACCTTGAAGGCGTGGGTCGAGCTCGCGAGCATGCGGATGTTCGCGCCGGCGCAGAAGATCTTGTCGTACCCGCCGGTGACGACCACCGCGCGCACCTCGGGATGCTCGAAGCGGAGGCGCTGCACGGCGTCGGCGAGCTCGATGTCCACGGAGAGATCGTAGCTGTTCAGCTTGAGCTCGTAGCCCGGCCACATGGGACGATCCTCCTGCACCCGCATCGTCATCGTCGCGACCGCGCCCTCGACCGAGAGCTGCCAGTGCGCGTAGCGCGAGGGGTGGGTGTCGAAGGAGACGGGAGGGAAGGAGTCAGAAGCCATGGCACCGGATCCGGATGTGGAAGTATATTGCAGAAGTGAGTGAACGCACTGGCAAGATACTGCATGTCGGGGCCGGGGCGCCAGCCCCCCTGCTCGATCTGCTCGCCGCCCGCGTGCGCGCGCGACGGTTGGAGAAGGGGTGGACCCAGGACGAGCTCGCCCGCGTCTCGGGGGTGAGCGTACGCTATGTCGCGTCCCTGGAGCGGAGCGACGCGAACATGAGCATCCTGCGCCTCGCGGAGGTGGCGGAGGCGCTGGGCGTGTCGCTGGCCACCCTCGTGGCGGGCGGCGGCCCGGTCCACGACGACACGGATCGCCTCGCCTCGCTGCTCGGAGAGCCGCGCCGCCGCGCCTTGCGCGAGGTGTACGCCCCCGCGACGGTCGCCATCGTGGGGCTCCGGGGCGCCGGCAAGACCACCGTGGGCGCGAAGCTCGCGGAGCGGCTCGGGCTGCCCTTCCGCGAGGTGGACGCCGTGATCGAGGCCGCCGCAGGCGTCCGCCTCGGGGAGATCTTCGAGTACCACGGGCCCGCCCGCTACCGGGATCTCGAACGCCACGCGCTCGAGTCGCTGCTCGGGGACCGGGGCGGGATGGTGCTCGCGACCGGGGGCTCCGTCGTGACCGCGCCGGAGAGCTGGGAGCTGTTGCGCCGCGGTGCCCGCACCGTGTGGCTCCAGGCCTCCCCCGAATCCCACCTCGGCCGGGTCGAGGCTCAGGGTGACTTCCGCCCGATGCGCGGCCGGGAGGACGCCCTCGCCGAGCTCAAGAGCATCCTCGGCGCCCGCGCGCCGCTCTACGCCCAGGCCGAGCTGCACGTGGACACCGAGATCGACGGGCCCGACGCCGCCGCCGCCCGGATCGCGGCGTGGGTCCGAGCGGCGTAGGGCGCCCTCCCGGGACCGGGCTTCTGGCCTACCTGTTCTCCAGCATGCGCCGGAACCGCGCGCCGCCCTCGTCCGCGCCGAAGTGACACACGATGGATGTGTCACCCTGTATCACCACCTCGGTGTCGCTCCCGGTGACCGCGGTGATGCTCGAGATCGGCATCTCGACCGCGCCTTCGGGGCCGAGGTGCATCACCTCGCCGCCGCTGATGGCGCACGCGGCGGTGCCCGCGTCGTTCTCGGCGTGGTAGGCGTCGGGCACCTCGTCGGGCCCGATGAGCCCGGCCTCCCGAAGGGGGCTCAGCATGCCCGGGTCGACCATGCCGCCGTAGGAGAGGCGGCGGGGGCTCAGCGCCTCGCCCGACCGCAGGATGCTGCAGGTCGAGAACACGACGCCCGAGACCCCGATCGCGAAGATCATGAAGAGGACCCCGACGAAGGCGGCGAGGCCGCAGCCGGGGATCTGGCGGGGTTCGACATCGGCCATGGCGCCGGGGTTATCCCGTCGGCATGCGTCCTCCCACCGCCCTCACCATCGCCGGCTCCGACTCCGGGGGCGGCGCCGGCATCCAGGCCGACCTCAAGACGTTCCTCGACCACCACGTCTACGGCATGAGCGTCATCACCGCGATCACCGCGCAGAACACCCTCGGCGTGACCGGCGTGTGGCCCGTGCCGCCCGAGGGGGTCCGCGCCCAGCTCGCCGCCGTGTTCGCCGACCTCCCGGTGGACGCCGTGAAGATCGGCATGCTCGGGGACACCGCCACCATCGAGGTCGTCGCCGACTTCCTCGCGGCGCTCCCCACGCGCCCGCCCATCGTGCTCGACCCGGTGATGATCGCCAAGGGCGGCTCGCCGCTCCTGCGCGCCGACGCCGTCGCGGCCCTGCGGGAGCGGCTCGTGCCGCTCGCGACGCTGGTCACCCCGAACCTGCCGGAGGCGGAGGTGCTCGGAGATCTCGGGGGCGCCACCGTGCTCTACAAGGGCGGCCACGCGGAGGGCGCGGTCGTGGTGGACCGGCTCGTCGGGCCGGGGTTCGCTCGGGAGTGGCGGCATCCCCGCGTCGCCTCCCGGAACACGCACGGGACCGGCTGCACGTTGTCCTCCGCCATCGCCGCGGGGCTCGCCCGCGGCCTCTCGCTCGCCGACGCCTGCGAGCAAGGCATCACCTACGTGTCACGGCTCCTCGTCGCCTCCGTCGAGAGCCTGGGGGGCGGGCACGGCCCACTGCTGCATGGCCTCGGCGATCGCTGACGTGAAGTCGGCGTGCCGACGCACCTCGGCGCGCGGCTGGCAGGTGGCCAACGCGGCGTGGCTCACGAGCGTGTACATGCGCAGGCCGGTCGCCTGGTCGACGAGCACGAAGTGGCCCGGATCCCGGCCCTGCGGCGAGCCCACGAGCAGGTAGCCCTCGCGGGTCCGCTCGGGATCGACCCGGAGGCGGCCCATCGGATCGAGCGTGAACATTGCGGGCGGGCCCTCGAGGAACAGGCGTTCGTCGAACACCGACGCGAATTCGAGGCGGGCGCGGTCAACCATCGGGGGACATCCGCACGACGTGAAGCGCGAACGCGACCACGAAGATCAGGGAACCGATGCCGACGGAGAGGGCGAGCGCCATCCCCCGATTGTAACCACTCCGCGATCACCCGTGGATGAAGGCGCTGATCCCGATGCGCATCATGCTCACCGCGATGGCCGCGAGGAAGAGCGCCATCACCTTGCCGAATGCGCGGGTGACGGCCGGGCGGAGCCACCCCTGGAGCCGCTTCGCGTGGTGCAGGAGGAGGGCCGTGATGGCGAGGTTCAGCACGAGCGCGATCACCACGAGGCCCCGCCCGTGGGTGTCCGCCAGCACGAGGCAGGCGGTCATGGTGCCCGGGCCCACGATGAGCGGCACGCCGAGCGGCACCGCGCCGCCGTCCTCGGAGTCGTCCGCCTTGCGTCGCTCCTTCGAGAGGATGAGGTCGTACATGGCGAGCGAGAGCAGGATGAGCCCGCCGGCGACGCGGAGGTCGTTGACGGTGATTCCCAGGAGCCGGAAGAGGGCCTGCCCGGCGAGGGTGATCGCCATCGCCACGACGAAGGCGGTGAGGATGCCGCGGCGCGCGAGGTTCTGGGACGCCTGCACGTCGTGCGCCTCGGTCATCGACAGGAAGACGGGCAGGACCGTGAGCGGGCTCATCGCCACGAACACGGGCACGAAGACCTGATCGAAGGACTGAAGCATCGGCGTCGCGGTTATCCTCGGAGGGGCGTACGGGCCTGGAGTGGAGATGGTGGCGTTCGTAGTGGCGATGGCGCTCGCGATGGATCCTTCCCACGCGAAGCTGCAGAAGGTGCTGGACGGAGCGGTGGTGGCCGGCCGGGTGGACTACGCCGCGCTGAAGGCCTCCCCCCAGGCGCTCGATGCCTACCTCGCCGAGGTGGCGTCCACGTCGCTCGCGGGCCTCACGCCGGCGGAGACCAAGGCCTTCTGGATCAACGCCTACAACGCCCTCACGCTCGATCTCGTGGCCGACAACTACCCCCTCGGCTCGATTCGCGACCTCGACGGAGGCAAGCCCTGGAGCACGCGGCGCTTCCGGGTGGCGGGGAAGGACCTCACCCTCGACGACATCGAGCACGAGATCCTGCGGCCGCTCGGTGACCCTCGCATCCACGCCGCGGTGAACTGCGCTTCGATCGGCTGCCCGCCGCTCGCGGAGCGGGTGTTCACCGCCGTCGGCCTCGACGCGGAGCTCGACGCGGCGTCACGCCGGTGGGCCGCGACCGCCACGCTGAAGGACGGCGTGCTCACCCTCAACCGCATCTTCGACTGGTACGGCGAGGACTTCGTGCCGGCCTACGGCAAGGCGCGGCTCGACATCCCCGGCGTGGACGGCAAGGCCGAGGCCGCCGCCAACTTCATCGCGGCCTACGCGCCGGAGAAGGCCGAGGCCCTACGAAAGGGCGGCTACCGCGTCGTCTACGCGGAGTACGACTGGGGGTTGAACAAGCGATAGGGCTTCGTGGGGCAGGGGGTCTGCGACCCCCCGCAACGCCCCCCCTTGACGATCGACCCCCGCACTACTGCCCGCGGCTCAAGCCCGCCGGACACTCGGGCGTGGAGTCGACGCGGTAGTAGCCGAGCTCGTCCGCCCAGACCTCGCCCTCGTAGGGCCACTCGCGCCAGCCCTTGCGGACGCGCTCCTCGCGCTTCACGACCCGCGCCGCGTCCGGCATCGCGCCGAGCGCGGCGGCCTGCTGGTAGAGCATCGACTTCATGCGCAGGATGTCGAGCGTGAAGATCTCGGTGTCGTCGAGCATCTGGCCGATCTGGGCCTCCTGCTCGGAGATGCGCGCGCCGATGCGGGCGCCCTCGGCGTCGATCACGCTGTCGCGGCGCTCGGTGACCCAGCGGCGGGCGGTCTCGCTGAAGGGGTTGGCGGCGACGTTCTTGAGGCGATCGAGCTCGTCGTCCGCGCTCTTCACCGCGGCGATGCTGCCGAGCAGGCGCTCCTCGGAGGCGTAGGGGCGCAGGATCGACTCGGGGAGCGGATCGGAGGCCCCGGTCTCGGCGTAGCGCCGCGCGAGCACGAACGACTCCGCGTCCGTCTTGCCGGACCAGCCCCGGAGCGACTCGTAGATCGGCTTGTAGCCCGACCGGAACGCGTCGATCTCGTTGTTCGCCTCGGGGAACTTGCACATGAGGAACATCGCGTAGACGCGCAGCAGGTCGGCTTCGGGGAAGTACCAGCTCGTGAAGAACGGCGTGTCGAGCGTGAACAGCACCGCGAGCGTGCCGTTGAGATCGTCGATGCGGAAGTGCGACCACGCGCGCTCGAACTGCGCCTGGGGCCAGAACTCGCTGCCGCGCGAGACCGCGGCGTAGCCCTGGATGGCGCGCGGGTAGTTCCCCGCCGCGTAGTAGCTGCGCGCCAGGTTCAGCGAGACGCTGTCCTTGAAGCGCATGTCCTTGTCGCGACCGGCCTTCTGCGCGGCCTCGAACGGCGTGAGCGCGTCCTGGGGGCGCCCCTGCTGGTTCAGGATGACGCCCTCGAGCGCCTTGGCGTCCGGGTAGACGGGATCGCCCTCCTTGACCATCTTCAGCATGCCGAGCCCGAGCCCGAAGCTGTCGTCGTGGAAGGCCTCGCGCGCGGCGAGGAACGCCATCTGGCCGCGCACGTCCTCCGTGCGGGCGAGCGCGAGGTTCTTGGAGAAGGGCGCCTCGAGGATCGCGGTGTCGCCGACCTTCTTGGCGGTCTCGATCGCCTTCGGGACGTAGAGCCCGATCTCGGGGGTGTTCGTGTCGTCGGCCGCAGCGAACGCGCGGGACCAGGCGGTCACGGCGGCGTAGGGGAGGTCGAGCCCGAGGAAGAGCTCGCCCAGCTTTCCGTAGGCCTCCGCGTGGTACGCGGCCTTCGCGGGATCCTCGACGAGGGCCACGAGCGCGTCGGCCGCGCGGGACTTCTGACCGGTGGCGAGCTGGGTCTCGTACTCGGAGAAGGCCTCGGCGCGGTCCTTCTCGAGCTTCGCGAGGTCCTTGGCCGTGGGAGCGGCGGGCGCCGGGGTGGCCGAGACGGCCTCGCCCTTCGACTTCGAGGCGGGGGCAGCCTGCGCCGCGAGCGGCGCGACGAGCAGCGCGAGGAGCAGGATGCGGCGCATCAGTTCTTCGCCTTCCCGAAGAAGGAGAGCCCGGCCGAGACGGCGACGTTCTGCTTGAAGCCCCAGGTCAGCGACTGGGCGCGGTACTCGGCCATCAAGCCGTCGCGGAGCTCGACGCGGAGCGCCGTGTTGGGCCCGATGAACACGCGGGCGCCGACGCCGATCGGTAGGGTGGGCGCGACGGTGACGTTCCCGGCGGGGAACAGCGACTGCTCGAGCGTGGCCCCGACCCCGAGGAGGAAGTACACGTCGTGGTGGAGGATCGTGCCGTTCCCCAGGTTCATCTTGGCGTAGATGGGGGTCCACTGGAGGTCCGCCTCGACGCCGGCGAGGTACCGGTAGGCCTCGACCGCGACCCCGTAGGTGGCGCTCTCGAGCTCGGTGTAGACGCCGTTCTTCAGGCCGTACCCGCCGCCGACCTGCAGCTCGACGCCCACCTTCTCGGAGAGGTGCATCGTGGCCGAGCCGAGGACCTGCGGCGCCACGGTGTAGCCGTCGAACGGCATCACGCCGAGGCGCAGGCCGAGCTCGAGGCGGTCCTCCTTCGTGTAGAGCACCTTCTGGACGACCCGGATGTCGGAGTTCTTGAGCACGCCGACGTCGACCGGACCCGTGGCGGCGCCCTCCGTGGAGTCTGGAGCCGCGAGGGCGAAGGTCGCGAAGGCGAGGGAGGCCAGCAGCATGGAGAGCATCGACGATCCGGGGAAGGGGGCGGAGGTCGCACGGAGGCCCGGCCCGGTGGGGGCAGGCCGTGACGGCGGGACCGGGGCTTAGAAGGGGAGCTCGCGCGGGGTGCCGCCGAGGGGGCGATAGTAGATGCGGACGTCCTGGTTGTAGTCGGGCACGGCCGTGCTGTGGAACCGCACGGCGTTCTCCGAGGCGTCGTAGGTCCAGCCGGGGCCGTACTCGGCGTTGCCGGCCTCTTCGGAGCCCGACTCGATCGGGGCGCGCTCCATCGTGTCGCCGTCGACGAACACCTCGATCGAGGCCACGTCCGGCACCGACTGGAGGGGGAAGATCGTCATCAGGTTCGACAGCAGATCCCCGAGCTGCTCGAGGCTCGTGCCGAAGTCGGTCGGGGTGCAGGCCGGATCCATCCCGGTGAGGGGGATGTAGAGGCCGTTGGTCGCCTCCACGATCCCCTGGTAGCGCTCGACGCCCCACGACGACCCCACCGCGGAGCCCAGGCAGGAGCCGTCCGAGCCGTCCCACGCGGGGCCGATGACGGCGAAGCGCACGGGGTTCTCGAACTCCGCGAAGAGATCCGCGTAGCCGTCGACGACGTTGTCGACATCCCCGGCGAAGGCGGCCTCGTCGGTGTCGGTGCGAAGGGAGCCATCCCCCTCGTCCGTCACGATGACGATGAGCGTGCTGGCGCCCTCGCGCAGGAGGCCGCCGTTCGAGAGCTCGTCCCCCTCCTCGAAGGCCAGCGCGGCGTTCTCGGAGAAGATGTAGCAGTCCTCCGGCGGGTTCTCGACCGCGCGGCAGAGCGCCATGAAGCCGGCCTCGAGGCCCTGCTCCTGGCCCGCGCCGCAGTTGCCCTGCCAGTTGCCCGCGCCGCAGAGGCAGTCGAGGTACTGCTGGGAGACATCTCCCTCCAGCGGATCGCCACAGCTGTAGCCCTCGTCGCTCGGCATGCTGGACTCCCAGCACGTCGCCGAGCAGAGCAGGTTCGTCTGGAAGGCGAGCCCCGCGTCCTCGACATGGCGGTTGACGACCCCCGGGATGTCGGTCGACGCGTCGTAGGCCAGCGTGCCGGCCTCGCCCGGGTCGATCCCGTCGGTGGGCCCGTCGGCGTAGTAGACGGAGCTGGTCGTGATCGCGAGCTGGAAGTCGATGAACAGCGATCCGCCGGTGGTCTCCCGGAGGTAGTTGGAGACGGCGTCCGACAACGTCGCGGTGGGGACGTCGGAGCCGGTCTCGGTGTTCGTCAACTTGCCGATGAACCGGTCGAAGTTGGTGGCGAGGCTCGTCGCCTCTTGTTGCATCGAGCTCGAATTGTCGATGATGAAGAGGATGTCCGCGTCGTTGCTGAAGCTGGCCTGCTCGAAGCCGGTGACACGGAAGATCTCGTAGCTGTTGCAGCCGGCGAGCAGCGACAGGGTCAGCAGCGAACGGGCCAACAAGGGCATGGACGACCTGGGGCGGGTCGCCATCTTACCGGTCCTTGGGCGCCATCGGCAACCCGGATGCGTCGAGGCGGGCCGCTACGGCGTCCAGGTGGGCTCGCTCCTCGGGGTCCGTGGCACGGGTCGCGGCCACGCGCACGGCGGCCGCGGCCCCCGGCGGACGGAGGAGATCGAGGGCGTCCGCGGCGGCGAGGCGGACGAGCATGTCCGGATCCCCGAGGAGCGACGGGATCCGGTCGGTCACCCCTGCCTCCGCACAGAGCCGCACGGCCTCCGCACGGAGGAACGGGGAGTGATCGCCGAGCGCCCGGCGGAGCGCCGCCACGCGGGTCGGCGCGTTGCTCTGCGACACGACGGCGAGCACCTCCGCGCGCACGTCCTCGACGGGGTCGATCTGCGCGGGCTCCAGACGTGTGAAGAGATCGTCCGGAGCGATCCAGCCGAGCGCCCGCGCCGCGAGCTGTCGCGCGGATGGGTCGGGATCGGCCAGCACGCCGGCGACAGCGTCGACGGAGGACTCGTCCCGGAGCGCCGCGAGCGCGGCGAGCACGGTGTGGCGGGTGCGCCCGCTGGTCGACTCGAGCAGGGGCACGAGCACCGGCACCGCCCGGCCGTCCCCAAGGCGACCGAGGGCGGCGATGCCCGCCTGCGCGAGGGCCGGCTCGGGCGCGCGCGCGGCCTCGAGGAGCGGCTCCAGCGCGCGCCGATCCCGCGACTCGCCGAGC
>JAKFCH010000419.1:0-3213 GCA_036676765.1 Deltaproteobacteria bacterium | reverse complement strand
GAGGGCGGCCCGACGGCGGGGGCGCGAGGTGCCCGGAGGGCGCGAGGTGCCCGGAGGGCGCGCGGCCTGCGGCCGCGCGGTTCGGCGGGGAGCCGGTGCGCCGGCGCCCGCCAACGGAGCCCAAAGGGCGACCCCGTAGGGGACCGACCCTACCGCCCGCCGGCGAGGCGGGCGGTGGGGGCGCGCCCAGGCGACCGGGACCTACGGCGTGCGCGCGTACAGGACCTCGACGGTCCAATAGCCGACGTCGCGGCGCTGCCACCGTGTCCAGAGCGACCGCGCGCCGGTGCCGAGCACGTCCGGGCCGAGGCCGCCGGACCAGCCGGTGTAGTCGTCGTCCTCCTCGGAGGAGAACAGCCGCGCGAGGACCGTGGGGCCGGCGAGCGTGGCGCCGTCGTATGCAACGAAGGACCACGTCCACTCCGTGTCGGCGGCGAGGACGAGCAGATCCGCCTCGGGGCCGCCGACGGCGTGGTCGACCGCGACGGCCTGGTACGTGGCGAACGGCGCGACGCAGCGGAGCGGGGCGTCGGCGACCGCGAGCTCCCCGCCGAGCACGAGCGCCGCGGGGTCGAGGACACACATCTCGTACAGCCAGGTCGACCCCTCCTTCTCGATGTACCAGGCGTGGTCGTCGGCGCCGTCGCCGTCGAGGTCGCCGAGGGGGAAGGGGAAGTCCCAGGTGTCGCCCGGCGCCTCGGGGAACGTGACCCAGGCGGCGTCGGGATCGAGCGTCGTCGCGGGGTCGAGCTGGGTGGAGAGGAAGAGCTGGTGGTCACCGTCGCCGTTGACGACGAGCTCGTCGCCGCCGTCGCCGTCGACGTCGGGGACGCACCACACGTGGGAGTCGTCGCGCCGGATGGACCCGAGGAGGGCGCCGTCGGGGTCCTCGGCGAGCGCGCCGGCGAGGACGGCGGCGCCGTCGTAGGCGCGGACGGTGTCCTCGCGGTCGTCGACGTTGATGAAGACCTCGTCGCGGCCGTCGTCGGTGAGGTCGCAGCCCGGGACGTGGAAGAGCCGGTCGCCGCTCCAGGCGGCGAGATCCGCGCCGGTGGCGAGCCCGGCGAGGACGCGGCCGGAGACGACGCGGTGGTCGACACCGACGGTGGTGGCGTCGGTGACGGTGAGCAGGGCGTCGACGGCGCTGTCCCCGTCGAGGTCGTCGAGCCACGTCACGGCCTCGATGCCGGACCACTCGACGTGGAGGTCGGCGTCGCAGTACGTGCGCGCGCCGCCCGCGGCGAGCCCGGTGCCGTCGAACAGATCGAGGGTGCCGTGGTCGAAGAGCACGAGGTCGTCGACGCCGTCCCCGGTGAGGTCGATCCACGCGGGGTCCTCCTCAGGGCTGCCGCCCCAGCCGCCGCCGGTGATCGTGACCGACGCGTCGGCGGTCGTGAGGCCGTCCGCCTCGGGGAAGCTCCACGCGGTCGCGACCTCATGGCGACCGAACACCGGCAGGTCGGTCCAGAGCGCGCCGTCCGCCGCGACGACGTTCGACGCGCTGCTGCCCGCGACCGCGATGCGCGCGCGCTCGACCACGCGCCCGTCGACCAGCGCGGCGACATCCCACGCCACGAGGGCGTCGGCGGTGCGGCCCCACACGTCGGCTATGCCGTCGCCGTCGAGGTCGCCGCCGCGGGCGACGCTGACCGGCACGTCGAGGTCGGGGTCCTCGAAGCAGGTGGTGGCGCCGCCGGTCGCGTCGGCGTCCTCGCCGCGGCCGATGCACATCGAGCCGCCCGGGTAGAGGAACAACAGGTCGTCGCGGCCGCCACCGTCGACATCGCCGAGGGCCAGGAGCGCGCTCGCCTCCGTGGCCTCCATGCCGGTGAAGCGCCAGCGCACGAGCTCGTCGACGTAGGTTGCCCAGGCGAGGAGCGCGCCGGAGTTCACGACGACGGTGTCGGCGCCGAGGCTGGTGGCGACCTCACGGACGCCGTCGCCGTCGTAGTCGGCGTCGAGCACGGCGACGACGCGGCCGGCGTGCGCCTCGGCGTCCTGGCCGTAGACCTCGCGTGCCCGCACGGGCGCGCCGGAGAGGTCGAAGGCGTCGTCGTACACCGCGCCGAGGGCGCCGCGGTAGCCGTAGCCGGTGCCCATGCCGCGGTAGGGGGAGCCGAAGATCCAGTCGTCGGTGCCGTCGCCGTCGAGGTCGTCCCACCGCACGGTCACGCCCAGCTCCTCCTCGATCTCGGCGCCGGCCGCGGTGAGCTCCCCGCCCGCGGCGAGCGCGGCGCCGCTCACCACCCAGGAGACGTCCTCGCGGAAGCTGCCGCGGGCGGCGCCCACGAGGAGGTCGTCGACGCCGTCGCCGTCGCGATCGCCGACCCACTGGAGGGCCTGACCGAAGCCCTCGGACCTCGCTCCCCGGGGGCCGGAGGCGCGCGCCCAGGCGTCGAACACGCTCGCGGTGCCGCCGGCGAGGTCCGCGCCGCGGAGGAGGTAGACGACGCCCTGGTCGCGGACGGCGGACTCGGCGTAGGGCGCGCCGACGGCGAGCTCGGGGAGGCCGTCGCCGTCGAGGTCGGGGCCGGGGGCGAGGACGTAGACGCCGTCGTCCGCGGTGCCGCACGCGGCGATGGTGAGGTCGGCGCCGCCGAAGAAGGAGGCGTCCCAGGTGTGGGGGCCGTCGGGGTCGGGGGTGTCGGTTTCCGCGGTGTCGGTGTCCGCGGTGTCGGTTTCCGTGGCGGTGTCGGTGTCGTCGGGCGCGGCGGTGTCGGCGGTGTCGGCGGTGTCGGCGGCCGTGTCGGCGGTGTCGCGGGCGGGATCGTCGGGCGCGGCGTCGTGCGGGCCGGCGCATGCGACGAGGAGCAGGAGGTGCATGGCGGAAGGATAGCCGGGCAGGCGGGGTTCAGGGCGCCTGGGGCGGTGGCGCGTGGGCGCCGGGGGCACCCAAGCCGGGCTGAACGAGAGAGGCGTCGAGGCAAGCGGCACCGAGCGAGACTGCGGCGCTGGGCTGGGGGGCGCCCGCTCGTCGGGTTGACGATGGAACGCCGGTTATTCGGTGGTCGTGGGGGCGGGCCGTGCCGGAAGTGGCGAGCGACCCTCGTGGGCGTCCAGTTCGGTGCCGCTTGGGTCCGAGGCGTTCCAGTTCGGCACGGCTAGACCCCCGGCGACCGCCCGCGCGACGGCGACGGCCCGACGGCGGGGGCGCGAGGTGCCCGGAGGGCGCGAGGTGCGCGGAGGGCGCGACGGCGGCGGCCCGACGGCGGG
>JAKFCH010000418.1:0-20102 GCA_036676765.1 Deltaproteobacteria bacterium | reverse complement strand
CCCGCCGCCAGCGCGGTCAGGGCGAGCACGCCCGCGAAGCCGCCGCCCGCGCCGCCCGGCGCGCCGCCGGACGCGCACCCGCAGGTCGAGAGCTCGACCGGCTCGAGCTCGTCGGGGCTCTGGGGGCCGACATCCTCGGGGCGCACCACCGCGGACCCGTCGGGCATCATCTCGTAGGACCACGCGAAGGTCTCGTTCGTGCGCGCGCTCGTCGGGACCGCGGCGACGACGAGGTGGACGGAGCCCTCGCCGGGGTTCTCCACGAGCACCTCGCCCACGCCGTCTTCGAGCACGAGCGGGAGGTACTCGGGGCCGCCCGCGGCACGCTCGTGCACGACGGTGACGCGCCAGTCGGCGCCGCTGCCGTTGGTGCCCTGGGCCGCGCCCTCGAAGCGGACGCGGAGCGCCTCGTCACCGGGGCGGGCCAGGGTCACGACGTTGTAGGCATACCGGCCGGGGAGGGTGGCCAGGGGCGCCGGGACGACGCCCTTCGTGCCGCTCCGCTCCACCTCGGCGACCACCCGGTGATCGTCGGCCCGGTAGTAGTCCCCGTACCAGTCCATCCACTGCGCGTAGAGGTCGCCGTCGGCGTAGTCCCACGTGGCGTTGCGCGCCGCGAAGTCGCCGAAGGCGTCCGCGAAGTCGACGCCGCGCTCGTCGAGGAGCATGGCGATGGCCTCCTGGGGGGAGGCGGCGCCGAGATCCTCGGTCCAGGTGTCGCGGACGAGGTCGGCGTCGGCGGCGATCTCCGAGAGGTAGCGCGGGAAGATCATCGCCCCGTACTGGTGGTACTCCTGGAGCGCCCCGGTGTCGGGGTAGTCGAAGAAGTAGACCGGCAGGTGCGGCAGGAGCGCGTAGCCGAAGAGGAACGCGATGTAGTCGTCCTGATCGGGGAGCACCTCGCCCTCGACCCACATCGCCGTGGCCTCCCAGTACCAGGCGCTGTCCCCGGTGTAGTCGTAGCGCCCGGTGCCGTCCTGGATGGCGTGGAAGAACTCGTGCGTGGCGGTCCCACGCGCCCACTCGGCGTCCGCGAGCGTGGCCGCGCTGACGACGATCATCGGGTAGCCGTCCTCGTCGCGGTTGTAGTACCCGGAGGTGCCGTAGCCGTCGGGCGCGCCGTCACCCGTGTCGCCGATGTAGACGTTGAACAGGTACGCCTCGGTGCCGCCCGGCGCCGGGTGCCCCATCTCCCCGATCTCGACCGCCCAGGCGTTCTCGAAGGCGTCGATCAGGCCCTCGACGGCCGCCTCGTCCACGCGGCCGGAATCGCCCCACTTGACGACGAAGTTGTCGCCCTCGATCGCGTTGGGGAGCTCCTCGTACGCGTCGCGGTCCTCCTTCTCGGGATCGCCGTCCGGGTGGGGCGGGGCGACGTGGAAGCGCGTGCGGGCTTCGAGGTACGGCGCGATGGCCGGGGTGCCGCACGGCGGCCGGGGTGCCCTCAGGCCGGGGAGGACCGGCGGGGAGCCGGCCCAGGCGAGGGAGAGGAGCGTGACGAGCATGCGGGACTCGGGGGGGCGGGGGATGGTAGCCGCTACCGGAGCCGATCGTGCCGCCCCTGACGCATCCTTGGCAGATTTACCGCCTCGAAGCAGGAACCCCGCCGCGTCTGGACCGCCGGCCCGACCGTGCTGGGGTTGTCGTAGCTCAACCCGCGGGGGGGAGCCACCGCGCCACCTCGGAGGGGTGGGAGAGGTGGGGCCGGTGCCCGCCGGGGACGACGATGGGCTCCAAGCCCGCGCCGCGCACGTCCGCCGGCGACCAGGTGACGAAGCGGTCGGTCGCGCCCCACATCCACGTCGGCCGGCGGCCCGGGGGCGCGGGGGGGAGCCCCCACGCGGCGATCGCGGCGAGGCGATCCGCGAAAACGTCGCGAGCGGGGATGGGAACGGAATCGAGGAGAGCGCCGTCCGCACCATCGTCCTGGAGGGAGGCGCGCGCGCGGGGCCCGTAGTACTCGCGGTAGAGGCGTTCGGGGGCGCGCCGCAGCACCTCCGCGACCCACCGCATGCGACGGGCGCGGGCGGTGGGGTGGGGGAGGGTCCCGATCGTGGTGAGGCTCAGCACCCGTCCGGGCGGAAGCGCCCAGCCGACGAGCCCGCCGAAGCTGGCGCCGACCACGTGCCAGGGCCCGTCCGGCAGATCGCGAGCCACCGCCGCGGCAATTTCGGACAGGCGCGGCCCCGCGTTTGGAAGTGTCACCAGGTGTACGCGCCATCGCCCGAGGCGGGGCACGAGCCGGGCGAACTCGGCGGGGTCCCCACGGATGCCGGGGAGGAGGACGAGGGTCGGCTCGCTCAAGGGCTCACGATCCACACGGAGCCGGGCCCGGCGGCCTCTCCCGGGGCGCCCATCGCGAGGGAGCCCCGCCCGGCCGCGAGCGCGAAGCCGAGCTGATCGCCGGGGGCGGCGCCGGTCCAGCGCTCGATCGCCTCGCGGCCCTCGACCGCGTAGACCGCACCCTCGACGGCGCTGCCTGCCATCGGCGCGCCGACGTAGAGCACCCCGCGCGCGTCGACCGCGAGCGCGGCGCCGAAGCGCCCGGCGCCGGGGCCGATGGGCGTGGCGTCGGCGAGGGACGCGGGGAGCGCGGCGGGATCGAGCACGTAGACGACGCCGGCCCCGGGGGCGCCGACCACGAGGTCCTCCACACCGTCGGCGCCCACGTCGGCGAGCAGCAGCGCGAAGCCGGCCTCGTCGGTGGGCGCGGCCCGGGTGAGGGTCTGCCCCGTGGTGCGGAGCGCGGGCTCCCCCCGCGCGAATCCCGCCCACACGCCGCCGTTGGGGCCGAGGGCGAGGGCGTCGGGGCGGCGGTCCCAGTCGAGGCGGCCGCTCTGGTTCCCCACGAGGCCGGTGGCCGTGCTGGTGACCCACGCGGCGCCCCGCGCGGCGAGCACGCCGCCGGCGCCCTCCAGGTCGAGGAGGACCTCCCCGCCGAGGGTGCGGACGCCGCCGGTGCCCGGGAGCCCCACGAGCACGGTGCCGTCCGCGAGCGCGGCGAGGGCGGCGCCCAGGCGCTCGCCGCCGGCACCCTCGGCGACAGGGGCATCCCCCGTGTAGACCCGCCCGTCCGCCGCGCCGCCGGGCTCCCCTCCGAAGGGCGCCCCGACGAGGACCCCCGAGGCGGTGACGAGCACGCGGGTGCCGTACCCCTCGTCCCCCTGAGCCCCGGTGTAGGTCCGCTCGGCGATCGGGTCCACGCCGTCACAATCTTGATCGACGCCGTCCTCCACGATCTCGGGCGCCCCGGGAAAGACGTGGGCGTCGGCGTCGTCGCAGTCCCAGGCGTCGATCGCGCCGTCGTGATCGTGATCGTTGGGCCTGGGCTGGCCATTGCACGCGACGAGGAGCGTGAGCATTCCCATCCCGTTCCCCCTAACGTGTCCGTGCGCGGACCCGACAAAGCCGCTAAGCGTCGCCCCTCGCGAGGACCCATGTCGACGATCCGCCGTCAGATCAGCATCGCGGCCACCCCCCGCGCCGTCTGGAACGCCCTCACCACACCCGACGGACTGTCCGCCTGGCTCGGCACCGAGGCGCGGGTCGACGCCCGCCAGGGCGGCCGGATCGTGATGAAGGTGCGCGCCGACGGTGACACGGTGGAGGAGGCCGGCATGCTCCACGTGTACCGGCCCACCGCCAAGCTCGAGATCAACTGGGACAAGTACTCCGCCGGCCCGTGGAAGAACACGCTGACCCAGTTCCAGGTCGCGCGGGACGGCAAGGAGACCATCCTCAACGTCCAGCACATCGGCTCGCCGTTGGAGGACGAGGCGCTCCGCACCGCGGTGGACTCCACCTGGAAGCGCGCCCTGCTCACGCTGCGCGACGGCCTCGAGCAGACCTGATCACCCGCCCCGGCGCGGCCCGGTCGGGTTGTCGCCGGCGGGCTCGTCGAGCCCCTTGCCCTCGAACGGATCGGGGGGAACGCGCAGCGGGGCATCGGGCTCCGTGAGCGTCAGCGGCTGCGCCGGCCACCCCCGCGCGGCAAGGGCATCTCCCACCACGTCCGCGAGGATCCGGTGCCCCAGCGGCGTCGGGTGCATCTGGTCGAGGAACAAGGCGTCCGCGCTCCGGCCGCTCGCCCGGAAGGCCGGCGGCGCCTCGGCGATCGCGGCGCCCCATCGCGCCGCGGCCTCCCGCATGGCCTGCCGGTAGGGGGCCCAGGCGGGATCGTGCGAGAGCGGCTCGACGTCCTCGCGGTTGGGGAGGACGAGGAACACCACGCCGCCGCCGCGGGCGTACATCCGCGCGCACAGCGCTTCGAGGTTTGCGGCGTAGCTCGCGATGTCGACGCGGCGGCGGCCGGTGCGCGGATCGTCGCCGCCCACCTGCCAGCCGACCTTGCGCGCCCGCGCACCCTGCGGCGCCACCCGGACGGTCCAGTCGAGCCACCGGAAGAGCGACGAGCGCTCGAGGGCGAGGCGCGCCGCGCGACCGGGGGAGGCCTGCCAGCCGGCGTAGCTGGCGAGCAGATCCCGGTCGGTGAAGCTGTCGAAGTTGTTGTCGGACCAGAGCGTGCCGACGACGAGGAGGTCGGGGGAGAGGCTCCACCCGCGCATGTCGAGCAGGTTGAGCGCCTGGAAGGTGGAGTACCCGGGGACCGCGGCGTTCACGAACTCGGCACCCGTCGCCTCCTCCAGGAGCGCGGTGAACACCTCGGGATCGCGCACGCCGAAGCCGTAGACGCTCGAATCGCCGAGCGCGAGGGCGCGGGGGCCGGCCTTCGGACCGCGGTCGCCGTCGCGCATGCCGAGGGCGTTGACGTGGACGGGGACCCCCAGCTCCTCGTGGTCGCCGGGGCGGAGGCCCCAGAGCAGCCAGGGATCGCCGGTGAGGAGGACGGAGCCCTCCACGGCCTCGCCGAGCGGCGCGGTGGCGTCGGGAACGACGGCGGCGCGCGCGAGGAGCTCCCCCCCGAGGAGCGCGACCCCGGCCAGCGCGAGCCCGAGGCCGACCCGACGGAGGACGCGGCCGCCTCCGCGCGGGGATCCCGAGGGCCGTCGGGCGGCCACGTCTGCCCGTGCCTTCACGGCTTCGGCGCGCGCACGAGGAGCTTCCCGTCGACGACGAGCGTGCCGTCCGCGCCCGACACGCCGGTGGTCTCCGCCCGGAGCTGGACCACCCCGAGGTCCTGCGCTCGCGTGGCCGGGAGGGTCTGCGCCACGGACTGCGTGATGGCCTCCAGGATCTTGCCCTCGAACAGCGCCGCGAGCGGGTCGACGAGGCCGGCGCCCGCGGACTTCCCGAGCTCCTCCACGCGGGTGGGCGCGAGGTGGATGGCGCCGCCCTTCGCGGAGAGCTCGCCGAAGATCCGGTAGTCGCGCCACCACCCGCGCCCGACGAGACGCCAGATGCGGAGATCGAGGGTGAAGGCGGAGCCCTCGACGTTCATCTCCAACGGATCCGCGTACACGTCCATCGTGAGCTCGCCCTTCTGGAAGGCGGCGCGGCGCGCGAGGCCGACGAGCGCCGTCTCCGAGATGGCGAGGCGCACCCCGGCGGCGGGCGCCTCGACCGCGCCCAGCGGGCGGGATCCCGGCACGTCGCTCAGCGCCTCGATGCGCACCGCGCCGTCCTCGCTCCGGAGGCGGAGATCCCGGAGAGGCAGGAGCGAGGTGTCCAGCTCGACGATCCGGATCTTCGGGATGCGGGTGGAGAGCTGGTCCGTCATCCACGCTTGAATCTGCTTCGAGGGGTTCACCTTCAACCCGCCGACGTCCTTCACCTTCACCCGCACCGAGCTGACGGAGCGCGGCGTGGCCTGGACGACGTTCCCGTCCGCCACTTCGAGCGCGAACACCCCCTGGGCGCTCACGTCGAGGGGAATCGTGCCCGACGCCGGGCCGAGCGACCACGTGGCCCTCCCGGTGAGCTCGGCGTCGAAGGAGAGGCACGCGGGGCAGGCCGTGCTCCCCGCGACGGTCGCCTCCTGGACGGTGAACTCGGGGCGGAGCCGCGCCTCGAGGCCGAGGCCGATGGGCACCACCAGGGGGTCCCGCGCGCGGGTCAGGGCCGACTCGAGCGCGGTGCCGACGGCCTCCTCGAAGTCCGGCCCCGCGATCTGGAGCGAGACGTCGGGCTTCCAGTCGCGCGGCCGCTCCGTCGCGACCTCGAGCGCGGAGGTGCGCTCCTCCTCGTAGAGGCCCCGGATGTCGGGCGTGCAGGCGAACAGGGCGAGCAGGAGCATCCGGACTCCTATCGTCGCCGCCGTGCGCCCGAAAGTCCGCGGGCTCGGCCAGCCGCGGGCGTCGCGCAAGGGGCGGATGCGAGGTCGCTGAGAGGATGAGACGACACCCGGGCCCAATAGGGTGGGCGCTCCTCCGGACGAGACATGCGAATCGCTACGTTGATGCTCCTGGCCGCCTGCTCCGGCGCCCCCTCCACCGACGACACCTCCGCGGCGGAGGACACCGACGACACCTCCGCCGACGACACGGACACCGGCCCGACGGAGGACACCGACGATACCGACGACACCGACGACACCGACGACACCGACGACACCGACACGACGGAGGACACCGACGAGGAGCCGGTCACGCCGCACGACTGCCTCGACAACCACGGCATCTTCGGGTCGACGTCACGCTGGAACTACACGTGGAAGAACTCGAGCCGCACCGGCGCTCGCAGCGCCACGGTCACGGCGTACGACAACGCCAGGAACACCGCCACGCGCACGATCAACAGCGCGTGGTACGACGCCGGCGCCACCTTCTCCGAGACCCGCGTCGTCGACTACGTCTGCGATGCCGACCACCTCTACGTCGTGTCCCAGACCGTCGACAGCACGCTCGACCTGGGCATCGGAACCCCCACCGTCGTCGCCGACACCTACACGTACACCGAGCCGGAGCGGGTGCAGGCCAACCACACGCTCGACCCGCCCAGCCCGACCATGTGGACGAAGCGCACCGTCGGAACCAAGGTCGACAGCGGCGGGACCTCCCATCCCTTCGACGTCTCCGTCATGTGCTGGATCGTGCAGACCGACCAGGCCGGGTACTCCCCGTTCCTGCCCGACCACTACCAGTGCGGCAGCCCGCCGACCTACCCGGACACCGAGCCGACGGTGACCGAGGAGTACCGCTGGGAGGAGGGGATCGGCATCGTCAACGACTGGGACACGCGGCTGACCGAGCACACCCCGTAGGCGCGTTCGGAAAGTGTCCTCGTCGCCCGAACGCTTCGCGGCGCCGCGGGCGCGCCGGGCCGCCCGGTGCTACGGTCGCACGCATGTCGGAGACCCCAGACCCCATCGCCGCCCTGTCCGCCAAGGATCTCGCCACGCGCGCCGCCGCCGCCCGGGATCTCTCCGCGACGGGCACGCCCGAACACCTCCCGCTGCTGCTCCAGCGGGCCGTGTCCGATCCTTCTCCCGGCGTGCGCCTCGGCACGGCCGCCGCCGCCGCGGACATCCTCTCCCGCTTTCGGGTCGGGGCCCGCGCCGCCGAGATCCCCGACGAGACGCGCACCGCGCTCTGGGCGTCGATCAAGGCGACCGAGCCGGGGGTGAACCCCGGGATCTTCCAGGTGTGCGGCTCCCTCGGCGTGCCCGACGCGACCAGCCGCATCTTCGGTGCAATGCGGGATCCCCGCGCGGACGTGCGCCTCGGCGCCTGCGTGGGGTTGTGGCGGCTCTGCGCGAGCGCCGCCGTCAACGGGGACGCCGCGCTCGAGGCCCGCGTGGTCGCGCTCTTCGACGATTCCCGCGTTCGCTCGGACACCCAGGCCGAGATCGCGCGCGTCTGCTCGGTGGTGGGCTACGGCACGGCGCTCGACCGGGTGCGCAGCCTCGCCGAGAACGGCCTTCGGGTCGTCGCGTCGGTCGCGGCCGAGGCCCAGCAGCGCCTCGAATGGCCCGGCGGGCTCGCCGGCGTGTGGGCCGACCTCGGTCTCGACGCCGGCGCGGTCGACGCCGCGGCCACGCCCGGGGCCATCATCGCGCTGACGGGCTCGGACGTGATGGTGCGCGCGACCGACGAGAAGGTCGACAAGCGCCCGCTCACCGTGGCGCCGCGCCGGCTCTGGATGAAGCGCCCCGGCGCCACGGAGGCCACCTGGGCGCTCCAGATCGACCGGGTCACGTACTGGGCCGCCGACGCGGACGAGATCGTCACCTTCGGGGACCGCCTCGTCGCGGCCGAGGCGTTCGACCTGTTCGCCCTCGTCGACCCGCTCCTCCCGGCCAGTGCCGGGTCCGCGCGGCTCCGCGGCGCCGCGAAGCTCCGGACCGGTGACTACGCGGGCGCGCTCGAGTACCTCACCGCCGCCGTCGACATGAAGAAGGTGCCGGCCGACACCTGGTGGTACCTCGCCGACACCCTCCATCGGCTCGGTCGGGACGACGAGGCGCGCCCCAACCTCGAGAAGTTCCTCGCCAAGGCGTCGAAGCGCGCGGCGCACGTGACCGAGGCGAAGCGGCGGCTGGCTGGCTAGTCGGAGCTCCGTCAGTCCAGCCCGAATTCCTCGGCGGCGCTCTTCAGCTCGATCTGCGGCTGGTCCTCCTTCCGCAGCACGAACGGGCCCGCCACGAGCACGTCCATCTCCGTGCGCATGAAGCAGCGCCAGGCGTCCTCCGGCGAGCACACCATCGGCTCGCCGCGCACGTTCATGCTCGTGTTGATGAGCACCGGCACGCCGGTCCGGGCGCCGAAGGCCGCGATGAGGTCGTAGTAGAGGTCGTCCTGCTCGCGGTTGATCGTCTGGATGCGCGCGGAGCCGTCCACGTGGGTGATCGAGGGCAGCGCGGGCTTGTCCTTGCGCACCGGCGCCACGAGCAGCATGTACGGGGAGGGGCGATCGAGCTCGAACCACTCCGCGCACGCGTCCTCCAGCACGGCGGGCGCGAACGGCCGGAAGCCCTCGCGCATCTTGATCTTCCGGTTGATGATGTCGCGCATCTCGGGGTGGCGCGGATCTCCGAGGATGCTGCGGTGGCCGAGGGCCCGCGGGCCCCACTCCATGCGGCCCTGGAACCAGCCCACCACCTTTCCGGCGGTCAGCAGATCCACGGCCTCCCCGAGGAGCGCGTCGCGATCGAAGCGGCGGTACACCGCGCCGGCGGCGTCGAGGGCGGCGCGCACGGTGTCCTCGTCGTAGCCGGGGCCGAGGTAGACCGAGGAGAGGCGGGGCCCGCGGGGCTTCTTCAGGAGGCCGTTCCACGCCACGAACGCGGCGCCCATCGCGCCGCCGGCATCCCCAGCGGAGGGCTGGATGTAGAGGTCGTCCACCGGCGCGCGGCGGAGGATCTCGCCGTTCGCGACGCAGTTGAGCGCGACCCCGCCGGCGAGGCAGAGCTTCTTCACGCCGGTCTCCTTCACGACGGTGGTCGCGAGGCGGACCATCACGTCGTCCACGACGACCTGGAGCGATCGCGCCACGTCCTTGTGGAACTGCTCGAGCTCGCCCTCCTCGATGGGGCGCCCGGGTCGGCCGAAGAGCTGCTCGAACGCCGCGTTGAACATCCGCTCGCCGCGGTCGAACGCGAAGTACCGCATGTCCAGGCGGAAGGTCCCGTCGGGCGCCACATGGATGAGCTGCCGGATCTTGTCGACGTAGAGGGGCTCGCCGTACGGCGCGAGGCCCATGACCTTGTACTCGGCGGAGTTGACCTTGAAGCCGAGGTAGAGCGTGACCGCGCTGTAGAGGAGGCCGAGGGAGTGGGGGAAGCGGGTCTCGCCCGTCAGGGTGATCTGGCCGCCGCGGCCGACGCCCCAGGAGGAGGTGGCCCACTCGCCGACGCCGTCGACGGTGAGGATCGCGGCCTCCTCCCAGCCCGAGCAGTAGAAGGCGCTCGCCGCGTGGGAGAGGTGATGCTCCGAGTAGAGCACCGGCCCCGCATAGCCCAGCTCCTTCTTCAGCTCGCCCGGGAGGCGGAGCTGGACCCCGGCGAGGTGGGGCATCTTCCGGATGAACGCGCCGAACCCGCTCGGGAACGTGTCGATGAACGTGCGCAGCGAGCGATCGAGCTTCCGGATCGGCTTGTCGTAGTAGACGATTGCCGAGAGGTCGGAGGCCTGGATCCCGCCCTCGGAGAGCGCGTATCGGATCGCGTCGACCGGCAGCCGGGAGTCGTGTTTCTTCCGCGTGAACGCCTCCTCGGAGGCGGCGGCGACGACGCGGCCCTCGGTGAGGAGGCACGCGGCGGCGTCGTGGTAGAAGCAGGACACGCCCAGGATGTGCATCCTCGCCGCCTATGGCGACGACGATCTCCGAACAAGGCCCGCGCGGAACGTCCCGCCCACGAGGCGGGGGATCGTCGTGGTAGAGGAGGCCCCATGGCGACCGAGCGCGATGCGTCCCCCTGGGTCGTCGTGGATCACGAGCTCCTCTCCCGGCTGGGCCCCGCGTCGCCGCGCGCGGAGTGGGTGCGGACGCTCAAGCGCACCGGCCTCTGGGACCTCGACGCGCTCGAAGGCGCCGAGGGGAAGGACCTCGCGCAGCTCCGGGCGTCGGTCCGCGAGTGGCCCGAGGCCGCGGCGCCGACCGGCCCCGGCCACCTCGGCGCGTACTGGGGCTGGGCGCCGGTCGTGCTCTTCCTCGCCGCGTTCCTGTTCGCGGCGGAGGTCGCCTCCGCCTCGACGCTCCTCGTCGGGCTCCTCGTCCTCCTCGTCGGCGTCGTGCTCACCGGGGCCCTCTGGTCCGCGGCCGCGGCCACGCCGGGGCCGGGGCCGGCCGCGGCCGCCTACGCCGACCATGCCACCCGCGCCCTGCGCCGCTTCCTCGCCCACACCTTCGTCGAGGTCGCCGGCGGCAAGATCGTCGAGAACACGCCCCACCGCGCCTACCTCGAGCTCCGCCTCGCCGAGATCGATCGCGCGCTCCGGGCCGCGGACGGCAAGCTCGCGGAGATGTCCACCATCCGGAGGCGCATCCACGACGCGAACACGCGCATGGGCCGCGCCGCGGAGGACGTGGAGACCGAGCGGCTCGGGCGCGCCATCGCCGACCAGGAGCAGGCCCGGGAGCGGGTCCGGTCGGTGCAGGCCTTGCTCGCCGCGCGGCTGCACGAGCTCGAGGCCCAGCTGGAGCGGCTCCGCGCCATCGCCGAGCGTCGCGCGCTCTCCGAACGCGTGAGTCAGCTCACCGATGCGGGCGGTCCGGCGAACCCCGTCGAGCGCGTCGCCGCCGAGATCGAGGTGGACGTTGCGGAGATCGAGGGGCGGGTGCGCGAGCTCGCGCTCGAGGCGGGAGACGCCGACGCGCGCCTCGGCGCCTTGCTCGAGGTCGTCGGCGCCGCGCGGAGCCGCGGGTAGGGGAGCCGGGGGGAGGGGAATCGCGACCTGAACTGCTTGCCAGGGCCCCCCCGACTGGGGCAAACTGCGGCGCTCACAGGAGACGACATGCGATTCGCCCTTCCCCTTCTCGTCCTCGCGGCCTGCACCGGCGTCGCGGAGGACCCGACGTACTCCCAGCCCACCGACCCGACGATCGACCGCGAGGTCGCGGACGCCGACACGGACACCGACACCGACACCGACACGGATACCGACACGGACACCGACACGGACACGGACACCGACACGGACATCGGCACCCCGTCGATCGCCCTGACCGCGCCCGCCGAGGGCGCCAGCAGCTACTCGTCGGTCACCCTGACCTTCGACGTGGCCGACTTCGTCCTCGACGCCGAGGCGCTCTCCACGGGCGATCTCACGCCGGTCGAAGGCGAGGGGCACGTGCACATCCTCGTCGATGGCGCCTACCTCGACGCGACCGCCGACACGACCTACACCGTGACCGGCCTCGCCACCGGCATCCACACCCTCGGCGTGGTGCTCGCGGGCAACGACCACACGCAGAGCACGTACATGGACGAGCTCACGGTGAACGTCGTCGCGCCGGAGGTGTTCATCACCTCGCCCGCCGACGGCGCGATCCTCGACGGCACGTCGACCGCGCTCACCCTCACCATCAACGACTTCGCCATGTCGACCGACGTGGGCGGCACCGCCGTGTTCGGCGAGGGCCACTACCACCTGCTCGTCGACGGCGCGTACGTCGACTACGGCACGGACGCCTCCCGCGTCGTCGTCCCCGACCTGACCGAAGGGGTCCACGCCCTCACCGTCGAGCTGGTCCACTCCGACCACACGGCGCTCGACCCCGTGGTCTCCTCCACCGTGTCGGTCGACGTGGCCGCGGGCGCCGCCGGCATCTCGATCGACGACAGCGTGTTCGCCTCCGAGCTCAACACGGCGTCCATCGCGTTCCCCGTGTCGGTCACGAACTTCACGCTCGCCCCCGACTCCGTCGGCGGCGCGGACGTGTCCGGCGAGGGGCACTACCACGTGTACGTCGACGGCGTGTACCAGGACTTCGACGCCGACACCACGGCCTCGGTCACCCACCTCTCCGGGGGCAGCCACGTCGTCGAGGTCCGCCTCGCCGACAACGCCCACACCGAGCTCGGCCCGGTCGACTACGCGCGGTTCACCGTGGCGGAGTCCCGCCCCGACATCCGCATCACCTGGCCCACCGCGGACGACGTGGTCGCCGACTCCTACCTGGGCGTCGAGGTCGAGGTCGAGAACTTCATCCTCAGCCCCGGCGAGATCGGCAACGAGAACGTGGACGGCGAGGGCCACTACCGGGTGTTCGTCAACGGCGAGTACCACGGCTCCAGCGGCCTCGACTCCGTGCTCGTGACGGGCCTCGAGGAGGGCGAGTACACCTTCTACGTCGAGCTCCTGCAGAACGACACGACCACCCTCCCCGAGACCGTGTACTCGGACGAGGTCACCATCAGCGTCACCGCGCCCGAGTAGTCGAGCGGTCCGACCGGGAGGGCCCTCGCGTGGGGGCCCTCCTTCTCGTTTTGGGCTTGCCCCCGACGGGTCACATCCGCCGCAGCCGGATCGTGAACCGCGCGCCCCGGCCCTCCTCGCTCTCCACGTCCACCCGCCCCTTGTGCGCCACCACCGCCGCGTGCACGATTGCGAGGCCGAGGCCGCTGCCCTCCGTGCGCCGGGAGACCAGCACGTCCGGGCGGTAGAACTTCTCGAAGATGCGCTTCCGCTCGTCCCGCGGGATGCCCGGCCCGTCGTCGGCGACGGTGAGCACGACCCAGCGGCGCTCCGCCGCGCCGAGGACCTTGATGTGCACGTCCTCGCCGCCGTACTTGCGCGCGTTGGAGAGGAGGTTCAACAGCGCGTCCGCCATCGCGTCGGTGTCCACGCGGACGAGCGGGAGATCGTCGGGCACCTGCACGCTCACCTTGACCTCGCCGTGCAGCTGCTGCGCGCGGAACGCCTCGAGCGACATCCGCACGAGATCGACGGGGCGCACCGGCTCGAGCTCGTAGGTCCGGCGCCCGGCCTCCATGCGCGCCCACGTGAGCACCCGCTCGATCTTCCGGGTGAGTCGATCGCTCTCCGTGGCGATCACCTCCAGGCACTCGCGCACCTTCTCGGGATCCTTCACGCGGCCGCTCTGGAGGGTCTCGATGAACAGGCGGATGCTCGTGAGCGGGGTGCGGAGCTCGTGGCTGATGTTCGACACGAAGTCGGTCTGGAGCCGCGAGAGGCGCACCTGCTGGACGACCGCGCGCCCCATGAGCACCACACCGGTGACCGTGGTGCCGGCGAGCAGGAGCACGACCCAGATCACCGCGGCGCCCGACCCGGCGGCGCCGGCCTCCTCGGGGGGGATCACCGTGATGCGCCACTGCTCGAAGGGGGGCGCCATCGGGCGATCGATCGTGGGCTCGGACTCCGCGAGGTTCTGCGCGAGGTTGCGGCGCAAGCTCTCGAACGACATGGGCTCGCCGGCCTGGTCGCGGGTGACGGCGCGGAGGCCGTAGCGGGCGCGCTCCGACGGGAACTGGCGCCCGACGAGCGCGGGGATGATGAGCGCGTCGATCGCGTGGGGATCGATGCGGTAGGCGACGGTGAGCCCCTCGCGCACGCGCGACACCGCCACGGTGGAGAGCCGGCCGCCCTCCTCGATGGACACGAAGGTGACGGGCTCCGTGGCCGAGAGCCCGGACGCGGCGGCCTCGATGGCACGCGGCACGCCCTCGTCCCCCACGATCCAGGCGTCGGTGATGACCCCGCTCGCCTCGATCTTCGACGCGAGGACGTCGGGAACGTCGTCACGCGTCCGGCTCGCCAGGGCCTGCCGGAGCTGGGCGTCCTCCTCGGCGAGCTGCGCGATGATGCCGCCCTCGAGCACGCGCGCCTGGAGCAGGTACCGCTCGCGCAGCCGCGACTCGGTCGCGTCGCGCTGGTCCTTCAGGCCCGACAGGCCGAAGACGGCCAGCGCGAGCGTGGGCACGAGCACGAGCACGATGAGGAACCAGAACACGCGCCGGCGCGCGATCGTCTCGCCGATAGGTGGCACTTGCCCGCTTAACCCCACGCATCGCGACGATGCGCGGGGCCCCGGCGGGCAAGGATGCATTGGTGCTTCGGCGCCTGTTGGCACGTCGCGCGCCCCGCCGGGGGCCCGCTTGGGTGCCAACTTCGGGCATGGAACTCGCTTCGCGTCGAGATGGCGCGCCTGTTGATGCTCCCGTCGGAAGAGGGAGGCCCCACCCCACCCCACGCCCGCGTTAGACCGCGCGCATGAACGTAGCCCAGATCCTCTCCGACGAGATCCTCCCCCGGGTGGAGAAGCCGAGCCGATACCTGGGGTCGGAGGTCAACGCCGTCCACAAGGACCTCGCGACGGTCGATCTTCGCCTCGCCCTGTGCTTTCCCGACCTCTACGACATCGGGCTCGGAAACCTCGGGCTGCACATCCTCTACGCGGTGCTCAACGGCGTCGACGGGGTGTGGGCCGAGCGCGTCTACGCGCCCGCCAAGGACCTCGAGGCCGCCCTGCGCGAGCGCGGGCTGCCGATGTTCGCCATCGAGTCGAAGGACTCGCTCGACGCCTTCGACGGCATCGGGTTCACGCTCCAGACCGAGCTGACCTTCACGAACATCCTGAACATCCTCGACCTCGCCGGGATCCCGCTCCGGACGAAGGACCGTCGCGAGTCCGATCCGCTCACGTTCGCCGGCGGCCCCGCGGTGTTCAACCCCGAGCCGCTCTCGCCGTTCATGGACTTCTTCGTCATCGGGGACGGCGAGGACATCGTCCTCGAGATCGCGGCGGCCATGCGCGCGCACAAGGGTCGCGACGCGCGGCTCCGCGCCCTCGCGGCCATCGAGGGCGTGTACGTGCCGGCGTTCTACCCCTTCGACACGCTCCCCGACGGGCAGATCGTGCCCTCCCTCGGCGCGCCGCCCATCCGGAAGCGCACCCTGAAGAGCCTGGACGGGGCGACCTTCCCGGTGAACTACATCGTCCCGTTCACCGAGCAGGTGCACGACCGCATCTCGCTGGAGGTGCTGCGCGGCTGCACGCAGGGGTGCCGCTTCTGCCAGGCCGGCATGACGACGCGCCCCGTGCGCGAGCGCACCATCGACAACCTCGACTCGCTCATGCAACGCACCCTCGACGCCACCGGCTACGAGGAGGTGTCGCTCGTGTCGCTCTCCACCTGCGACTACTCGAAGGTGCGCGGCATGGTCGAGACCCTCGCCGCGCGCGCCAAGAAGCAGCACGTCACCGTGAGCCTCCCGTCGCTCCGCCTCGACAGCTTCTCGGTCGAGCTCTCGGACATGGTCGCGGAGACCCGCCGCACCGGCCTGACCTTCGCGCCCGAGGCCGCGAGCCCGCGCCTGCGCGCGGTGATCAACAAGTGGATCCCCGACGAGGACCTGCTCAACATGAGCGCCCAGGCCTACGAGCGCGGGTGGACGCACGTGAAGCTCTACTTCATGATCGGGCTCCCAACCGAGCGGGATGACGACGTTCTCGCCATCGCCGACCTGTGCGAGCGCACCGTCGCCGCGGGCAAGAAGATCAACCGCAACGCGATGGTGCACACCGGCGTGAGCACGTTCGTGCCGAAGCCGCTCACGCCGTTCCAATGGGCGCCGCAGCTCGACGTCGAGGAGACGAACCGTCGTCAGAAGATCCTGTTCCAGCGCTTCGGGCGCAACAAGGCGATCAAGTTCGGGCGCCACCACGCGGAGGAGACGTTCATCGAGGGCCTCATCAGCCGCTCGGACCGCCGCGTCGCCGATCTCATCGAGGCCGCCTTCCGGAAGGGGTGCCGGTTCGACGCGTGGAGCGAGCACCTCCGCTACGACCTCTGGATGGAGGCCGTGGCCGAGGTCGGCTTCGACGTGCCGTTCGCGCTCCGCGAGCGCCACCTCGACGAGCGGCTCCCCTGGGACCACATCGACATCAACATCCCGAAGAAGTGGTTCAAGGAGGACTGGACCCGCGCCACGCTGCTCCAGCACGCCGAGGACTGCCGCCACAAGAAGTGCCACAAGTGCGGCGTCATCGACGTGGAGCGCGAGCTCTGCGCGTCGATGCTCCGCGACAACATCGCCGGCGCGAAGGCCGAGAAGACGTGGGAGCGCACGCCGGTGCCCGCGCCGGTCGAGCTCGACCCCACGATGCGCCTCCGCTTCCGCATCGGCCGCACCGGGGATGCGCGCCTCCTCTCCCACCTCGAATTCGCCGACGTGTGGATCCGCGCGTTGCGTCGCGCGAAGGCGCCGATGTCCTACAGCCGCGGGTTCCACGCGCACGCCCGCGTCAACTTCTCCTCGGCGCTGCCCGTCGGGGAGGAGAGCACGGGCGAGTACGTCGACGTCGTGCTCACCGAGCGGGTCGATCCGCGCGCGCTCTTCGAGGCGCTCCGGGCCACCGTGCCGGCGGGCCTGCTCGTCCTCGGCGTCGGCGAGGTCGATGTCCGCGCGCCCGGCCTCATGGGCGACATCGTCGGCGCCGACTACACGCTGTTCGCGCCGATGCCGCGCGCGGAGCTCGAGGCCGCGATCGCGCGCGTCCTGACCGCCGAGACCCTGCCGTTCGTCCGCGACGCGAAGCGCGACGGGCGGAAGGGCCCCGTCACGATGGACGCACGCCCGACGTTGCGGCACCTCACCCTCCGCGACGACGGCGCCATCGATCTCGGCGTGCGCTCGATCGACGGGCGGCCCGGCAAGGCGAAGGACTTCATCACCCTGCTCGGCCTTCCCGCCGCCACCCGCGTGTTGCGGCGCGACGTGTACATCGAGGTCGACGGCAAGCTGGTGAGCCCGAGCGCGAGCTGGACCGCGGACACGACGGGCGCGGACGCGGCGGCGAAGTAGGGAGCGCCGATGCCGTACGACATCGCGATCTTCCGCGGCGATCGTGAGGACCCGACGCCGATCCGAGGCGACGAGGCCGTGGCGGTGTTGCGCGGCGTTCGAGCTACCGACGGGGCCTCGACCGAGTGGCGCGTCTGGGCGGACGACGAGCCGTGGTTCGTCGCCCACCTCGGGAACGACGGCGTGCTCACCCTCTCGGCGAGCTACACGCACCCCGGCTTCCTCGAGCTGCTGCCGCGCTTCGGCGCCGAGGCGGCGCGCATCGGCGCCGCGCTCGGCGCGGCGGTCGTGGAGGAGGTCGCCGGCGGCGTGCTCACGCCCGCGAACGTCGACGCCACCTTCGCGCGCACGGGGACGCTGTTCCGCCACATGTGCCGGACGAGCGACGGCGTGTGGGCCGGGATCAACCGGGAGGGGCGGGCCCCGCTCGACTTCCCGGTGGGCCCGATCGACATGGTGGGCGAATACTTCATGTTCCACATCCGGGGCGCGCCGGACGCATCGGAGCGCGCCATCCGCGCCGTGCTCGCGCCCGCGCTCGGCGCCCATCGCCTGCAGTCCGAAGGCGGCGGCGCGCTCTCCGTGCTCGCGCCGCACGACGCCCCGGGGTTCTGGAAGCGGCTGTTCGGGGGCGCCCCGCACGTCGACCCGCAGGTGAAGGTCCTCGCGCGCCCCGACGGCGTCGTGCAGATCTGGGCATGGTGGGAGGTGGGCCTGTCCGCGTTCGGCCCGCTCGCGCTCGACCTCGCGAAGCGGCTCCACGCCGCGCTCGGAGGCCAGCTCACCTTCGACGGCATGCCCTTCGACGCCGCGATCGAGGCCGGCCTGAAGGAGCGGATGGGCGGAACGCTCACGGACCTCTGGATCTGGACGGAGGCGTTCCGGGCCGTGGCGGCGAAGCCGGGGTCGGGGTCCGACGAAGGGTGAACGCGGGGTCCGGGGGCGCGCCCCCGGCGGGGCGTTGCGGGGTGGAGAGCGTGACCGTCCTTCCCTCCCGTCGCCCGCTCGCGTCTGCTGGCCGTGGCCGCGCGTCTTCCTCGGTCACAGGTCTCGACCTGCTCCCTCGTCAGCCACGCGGCCACGCCTCAGCAGCCGCTTCGCGGGCTCGGTCCGGGAAGGACGGTCACGCTCTGGGCCCCGCCCCAGGAGACCGATGGCCCGGGTCACGCCGGTGCGCGTCCACACGCCCGGTTAAGCCCCGCCTCCCGCATCCCCCACCGACCGGAGCCCGCCATGTTCGTCCTCACCGAAGAGCAGCAGTCGCTGGTGGAGGCCGCCCGCACCGCGGCCCAGGACATCCTCGCCGCCACCGTGAAGGAGGACGACGAGAAGGAGCACTACCGCAAGGATTTGTTCCACAAGCTCGGCGCCGCCGGGCTCTGCGGCGTGCAGACCGCCGAGGCGTACGGCGGCCTGGGGCTCGGCTACGTCGAGTACACCCTGGTGCTCGAGGAGATCGCGAAGGTGGCGCCGGCCTACGCCGTGAGCGTCGCGGTGAGCGGGCTGCCGCAGATCATCCTGGCGCTGTACGGCAACGACGCCCAGCGCGCGCGCTGGATGCCGGGGCTGGCGGCGGGCGAGCTGCTCGGCGCCTTCGCGCTCTCCGAGCCGGGGAGCGGCTCCGACGCGGCGTCGCTGCGGACGACCGCGCGCCGCGAGGGGGAGCACTACGTGCTCGACGGCACGAAGTTCTGGATCACCCACGGCGGCTACGCGGACATCTACGTGGTGATGGCGCGCACCGGCGGCCCCGGCGCGGGCGGCGTGAGCGCGTTCCTGGTGCCGGCCGACACGCCGGGGCTCTCCTTCGGGAAGAAGGAGGAGAAGATGGGGCTCCGGGCCTCGCCGACCGTGGAGATGATCCTCGAAGGCGCGCGGGTGCCCGCGGAGAACCTCCTCGAGCGCGAAGGCGTGGGGTTCCGAGTGGCGATGAGCGCGCTCGACTCCGGACGCATCACCATCGGCGCCACGTCGGTCGGCATCGCGCAGGCGGCGCTGGACGTGGCGGCGTCGTACGCGTGCACGCGCAAGCAGTTCGACACGCCGATCATCGACTTCCAGGGCGTCGGCTTCATGCTCGCGGACATGGCCTGCAAGGTCGAGACCTCGCGGCTCCTCGTCCACAAGGCGGCGTGGCTCAAGGACCACGGGCACGTGTTCTCGCACATCGCCGCGATGGCGAAGTGCGTCAGCACCGACGCCGCCATGGCGGTGACGACCGACGCCGTCCAGGTGCTCGGCGGGTACGGCTACACGCGCGAGTACCCGGTGGAGCGGCTCATGCGCGACGCCAAGGTGATGCAGATCGTGGAGGGGACCAACCAGGTCCAGCGCGTCGTGATCGCGCGCCACCTGCGTCGCACGCACGGGGGGTAGGCGGGGAGGGGGAGCCCGGGGCGCGCCGGATGCCGGTCGATCCTCGTCCCGCGGCCTTTGGTGCCCGCACGCCGGGAGATCGCCCGGTGGGGCGGCTTTGGTGCCCGTTCGAGGGCACACGGCCGCGCAGGGGGGTGGCATTTCGGATATCGTTGCGGCCGCGCCCGGTGTCGATCGGCCGAGCCGCCCTCCTCCGCCATCCAGGAAAGTGATGAAGGCCTGCCCGAACTGCCAGAGCACGTACGAGGACTGGATCGAGTTCTGCTTCAACGACGGCGTGCCGCTCGTCGCGTACGAACCGAAGGCGCAGCCGCGCGTTCCGGACGCACGCCCGAGCGCGGCGCGCGCGCCCCAGGCGGCGAGCTCCTCGTTCGACGCGCCCGAGGCGCGCATGGTGTCCGGGGCCGACCTGCCGGAGCCCGGCAACCTCACCCGCTCCTCCGGTGCGCCGCCGGCGGCGCCGACCGAGGCGCCCGAGCGCGCGCCCCGGGCGACCGGGATCTCCCCGACCGCGCTCCCCGAGCCGCGGGGCCACGGCGCCCCACCCGTGACCGCGGC
>JAKFCH010000417.1:0-9286 GCA_036676765.1 Deltaproteobacteria bacterium | reverse complement strand
CCTTCTGCGGGGCCGCGGCGGCCGCGGGATTCACGTCCACCTTCGGCGCGGGGGCCGCAGCGGCCGCGGGCTTCACGTCGGCCCTCGGCGCCGGCGCGGCAGCCACGGGCTTCGCGACGGCAGCCTTCGAACCAGCAGCCGGCGCCTCCTTCACCGGGAACGGGGGCGTGGACGGCCGCTCGCCGGGCTTCTCGAACAGGTCGTCCCGCGCGACGAGGCTCCCGATACGCTTCACGGCGCGGCGCGCGAGGTCCCGGATCATTCCCATGCTTGCTCCTCAGGTCGGCTGCGGCTCGAGAGACGGGGGTACGCCGCCGCGCCTGACGCTCCCGCGCCTAACGCTCCGGCGCGAGCGGCGCCGCGTGCGGTCTAACGGAGGCCACCGGGAAACTCCGCGGGCGCGCTCACCGGCGACGGGCCCTGGGCCCCCGACACCTCGCGTGCCTCGCCCCAGGTGATCCAGGCCTCGCCGTTCCACCGGTACAGGACCGGCGATACGGGCGACGGCAAGGTGTCGTACATGCGGCGCACGCCCACCGCGACGATCTTGTCGAACACGACATCCCCGGGGATCCACGCGACGAGCACACCGCGCGCGGGGACCGCGACCACGAAGTCACCCCCGAGGCGCTTGCGGAGGGCGTCGGGGTGGAGGAGCGCGGCGTGATCGCGGCCGTCCCCCGTCATGGCGACCCAGTAGGGGGTCTCGAAGCCCTCGACCTTCACGGGCTCGAGCCGCTTGACGGCGTCGGACGCCGCGCCTTTGGCCGCGGCCTCCAGGGCCTCGACGGACTGCCCGTCGGCCCGGGTGTAGTACGGACGGCCGCCGGCCTCGGCACGCGTGAAGCAGAGCCGCGCCCGCTCCGCGAACTTCCGGCAGACGAGCTCCCGCGCCGCCTCGGGGCGGCCCTGGGCCTCGGCGTAGCCGCGGTAGGCGGCCTCCACCCCCTCGGGCTCGACCCCGGGATCGACGCGAGGCGCGGCCGCCGCCAGGGGGACCAGGGCGGCGAGGACGAGCAGCAGCACCGACTACTCGGAGACCGACTGCCCGAGCACCAGGTCCATCGAGGTGCGGGCGAGGCGATCGGGCTCGTTCTGGTCGGCGAGGGCCTCGGTGAGCTGCTGCGCCGTGTTGCGGGCGCGGACGCACAACACCTTCGCCATCTCGTAGATGAGCTTGTAGGCGGCGAGGTTGTCCTCGCGCAGGAGGTTCTCGAAGTCCTTGCGGGGGAAGCGGAACACCGTCGCGTCACCGCGGGCCACCACCGAGGCCGAGCGCGGCGAGTGGTCGAGGATCGCCATCTCGCCGAAACACGCGCGGTTGCCGAGGCTCGCGATGCGGCGGGAGGGCAGGAAGTCGTCCGACTTGTAGACGTCGGCGACGCCGTCGTAGATGACGAACCAGGCATCCCCGGGGTCGCCCTCGCGGAAGATGATCTGGCCGTCCCTCAGCCGTTGGACCTGCATGATGTGCACGATCTGGGAGAGCTGCATGGCGTCCAGATCGCCGAACATGGGGGCTTCCAGCAGGAAGTTGATGATCTGCTCGAGGGTGATGGACGACGCTGGCATGTCGCTCTCGTTGATGCCTCTTCATACCACGAGTTGATGGACGGCCGGCCGCCCGCTACCTTCGGCGGCATGAGCCTTCGAAGCCGCCTGAAGTCGACCGTGAGCAAGGTGATCAACAAGTTCTCGGGCGAGTACTCGTCCGCCGAAGGCGAGATCCGCACGCCCCGTCCCGACGAGGTGTCCGCGCCCGTGGTGGGGGCCGACATCAAGGTCACGCGCGCGAAGCTCAACCGCCCCGGCGGCGGCGGCGACAGCTAGAACGGCGCCCCCGGGGGCCGACCGACGGCCTAGAGCTCGGCGACCACCCAGAGGAACACGGACTCCTCCGGATGCACGGGCAGCGGCTCCTCGGGGACCTCCCACCCCTCCGAGCCGTACACCGACACCTGCCGGAACCCCGCGGCCTTGAAGAGCGACACGAGCTCGATCGGGGTCCAGCACCGGAGCGACTGCACGGGCAGCTCGTGGCGCTCGCCCATCCCGAGGACGGCGACCCGATCCTCCACCCGGCCGCGCTGGGCGTCGAAGCGGTAGGTCCGCACCACGTCCATGTCCTCCGCGAGCGACCCGGGCGGGTGGTGGCGGGTGACGTTGTGGTGCGCCCAGTAGTAGGGGTTGAGGACCTCGCACACCACCCGACCGTCCGAGCGGAGCTGGTCGATGACGGCGGTGAGGGTGCGGAGGTGGTCGCCGTCGTCCTCGAACACGCCGAACGCGTGGTCGAGCAGCAGCGCGGCGTCGAACGGCCCGCTCGCGGGCAGCCAGCGCATGTCGCCGGGCATCCAGGTCGGGCCCTTGCGATCGTGGTTGCGCGCCTCCCAGTTCTCCCGGGCGAGGCGCAGGAGGCGCGGCGACAGGTCCACGCCCGTCACGTCGAAGCCGCGCTCCTGGAGCAGGATCGTGTGCCGACCGCCGCCGCAGCCGATGTCCACGATGCGCTCGCCCTCGACGAGGCCGAGCAGCCGCTGGACGAGGTCGACCTGGGCCTCCGCCGCGCTGTCGACGACGCCCGCGAACACCGGATCGATGCCGGCCATCGCCTCGTACCGCACCGCCCACCACGGGGCCTCGACTGCTTTGCTCATGGGCCCTGGTCCTATCACAAACACCGCGGCCCGGGCCGCGATCCCTACGCGCTGCCCGACGACCGGATAGGCGCCGGGCGGAGGTTCACATGCTGCTCGAGACGCGCATCAACGATCGCGCCACCCTGGTCATCGACGCCGAGGCCGTCGGCGGCATCGACAAGAGCTCCACCAGCATCAACAGCAACCCCGACAAGGTGATGTCCGCCGCCATGGCGGCCATCCGCGCGGTCGCCGAGAACGTCGGCGAGGCCGGCCTCGTCGACGCGACGACCCCGCCGAGCGAGATGGAGGTGAGCTTCACCGTGCGGGTCGACAGCAACTCCACCGTGTCGATCGCGCGCTCGCCCGACGCCGGACAGCTGCGGGTGACGCTGCGCTGGCAGTTCGGGCCGTCTCGCTGACGAGCCGCCGCCCTCGTCTTCGGCAGCCCCGTCGACGCAGCGGCCGCGCTCTGCGCGGGCCGGCTGCCCCGGCTCGGATCCCCTACGCGAGGTTGTGGAAGACGAACTGAACGTCGTCGTCCTGCTCGATCCGGTCGATGAGCTCGAGGACCTCGTGCGCCTGCTCGTCCCCGAGCTCGATGACCGAGGAGGGCACGTACTCGTCGGCGGTCGAGACCGGCGTGAGCTTGCGCTCCTCGATGGCGCGCTGGAGCACGCCGAAGTCGTTGAAGGCGCACCGGACGACGAGGAGGGGCTCGCCCTTCTCGCCGGTGCCCTCGCCCATCTCCTCGAGCCCGTGGTCCATCAGGTCGAGCTCGAGGGCCTCGGCGTCGATACCCGCGGCCGCGAGGGCGTCGGGAGAGAGACGAAACACACCCATGCGCTTGAACAGGAAGGAGACGCTGCCGTTGGCGCCGAGGTTGCCGCCGCCGCGGCTGAAGTACATGCGCACGTTCGCGACGGTCCGGACGGGGTTGTCGGTCGCGGCGGACACGATGATCGCCACGCCGCCGGGCCCGTAGCCCTCGTAGACGATCTCCTCGTAGGCGACATCCCCCTGGCCGGACGCCTTCTTGATGGCGGAGTCGACCTTGTCCTTCGGCATGTTCACGGCGCGGGCGTTCTGGACGGCGCGGCGGAGCGCGGGGTTGGCCTCGAGGCTCGTGCCGCCGGCGCGAACCGCCATGGCGATCTCCCGGCCGACGCGGGTGAACGCCTTGGACATCTTGTCCCAGCGCTTGAACATCGTTGCTTTTCGTGTCTCGAAGATACGGCCCATGGCGATCCCGGCGTGGCGCGCGCCCTTAACGCGCCGGGGTCTACGCCCGGGTCTCCGCGTACAGGGCCGCGAGCTCCGCGTGGGCGGGCCGCCGCGCGGTCGACGCGAGCGAATGGATGCGTTCCACGAGCGCGCGGTTGATGGGCGTCGCGAGGCCGTGGGCGTCGGCCCGGGTGGTGACCTCGCCGTTGAGGAAGTCGACGGGCGGCACCTGGCCGCGCTCGAGCGCCGCGAGCATGCTGGAGCGGAGGCGACGGTAGCGGAAGCCCACCACGAGGAGCACCGCGTGCTTGGCGAGCAACGAGAGGCCCCCGGCGCTCCGCTCCGCCGGCGTGAGCGCGAGCCACTCGAGGTCGAGCGTGCCGGCGATGGGCTTGAGCCGCACCCCCTCGCGGCGGGCGACCTCGACGACCTCCGACATCACCTCCAGCGCGAGGCGGCGGATGTGGCGCTGGCGGAGGAGCACGCCGAGGCGGTCGCCGCCCAGGGTGCCGAGCGAGGAGATGGCCGCGTTGATGGCGAGCTTGCTCCAGCGGGCGCCGCGGAGGTTGTCGGAGAGGGTGACCGGCGCGATGGGGGTCAGGAGCGTGGCGAGGGTGTCGAGCGCGGGATCGGGCTCTCCGTCGAGCCGCCCGAGGACGAAGCCGCCGGCGCTGGTGCGCTCGAACACGCCGGGCGTGAGGTGGGAGGCGCCGAAGCCGACGATGGCGCCGAGGACCCGGCCGGGATCGCCGACGACGCGGGCCACGCGCTCCTCGGGGAGGCCGTTGGGGAAGGTCACGAGGCGGCCGTCGGGGGCGAGGTGGGCGAGGGCCTGCCGGGCGGCGACGTCGAGGTCGGAGGGCTGGGTGGCGAGCAACGCGAGATCGAAGGGGCCGGCCCCCGCGGGGATGCCGACCTCGACGCGGCCGGGGACGACCCGCCCGCCGGCCTCGACCCCCACGCCGGTGAGGCGGAAGCCGTTGCGGTTGACGGCCTCGGCGACGGCGACGCTGCGGGTCACCGCGCAGACGTCGGCGCCGCCGGCGGTGAGGTGGGCGGCGAGGGTGCCGCCGATCCCGCCACAGCCGAGGAGGAGCACGCGTGGAGCACTGGTCATGGCGGCCGCCTCGTAACGCCCCGGTCGCCAGTTCGCGGGCGTTGCCGGCCCCTCGGGGCCACCCTATACTCGCTCGCCCCCATGTTCCCCTCCCCCGCCGCCCCTCGCCCCTGGTTCCGTCGGCTCTGCGAGCCGCTCGGGGTGTTGGCGGGCCTCGCGTTCGGGGCGGCGCTCGCGGTCGGGGCCGTGGCGGTCGCTCAGGCGGCGCCGGCGGCCACGCCGGACGCGACGCACGGCACCGCGGCGGGGGCCATCCCCGCGCCGGTCGACCCCGAAGCCCAGGCGCTCGCGGACGCGTCGGAGCTCCTCGCGCGCGCCGACCGTGCGGGGGCGCTCCCCGCGGGTCAGCGGTGCGTGGTCGACCTCTCCGTGCACGACCTCTCCGTGCACGACGACGGGGGCGTCACCGGGTGGCGGGTGGCCTTGTCCGGCGCGGATGCCCTCGTCGTCTCGACGACGCTCGCGGAGGGGCGCCGGCAGGCGGTGCTCCAGCGCGGCACGGAGACCTGGTTCCAGACCGAGGCCATGCGTGGCCCGATGCGCGTGGGCGCGGCCCAACGGCTCACGGGGCAGCTCAACGTGGGCGATCTCCTCGCGCCCCGGCTCGCCGCCACCTGGGAGCCCGTCGCCCTGGCCCGCACCGCGACCGGCGCCACGGTGACCGCCACCGCCCGTCCCGGCGCGGGGGCGGCCTGGGCGGGCGCGGAGCTCGACCTCGATACGAAGGGCGTCCTGCGGTCGGCGCGGTTCTACGCCCCCTCCGGGAGGCTCATGCGCACCGCCACGTGGCGCTGGGAGGGCGCCACCCTGCGCGGCCTCGACGTGGTGGACCCCCTGCGCGCCGAGGCACGCACGCGCGTCGACCTCTCCGCGCCCCGATGCGCGGCGGTGGCGTGGTCGGTGGCCCCGGAGACGCTCCTGGCGCGGGCGATTGGGTTGGTGGGGGAGCGTTGAGTGGGGGGGGCGGGGGGGCGTTGAGTGGGTGGGTCGGGGGGGGGCGAAGGGGCCAGCGCCGACCCGGTGAGCGCGGCGCGGTCAGGAAGGCTGGATCATCCCGGATGATCGGCCCTTCCCGGCCGCGGGACGGTCAGGTAGGCGGAGTCATCCCGGATGATCGGCCCTCCCCGGCCGCGGGACGGCCAGGAAGGCTGGGTCATCCCGGATGATCGGTCCTTCCCGGCCGCGGGGCCGCCGGCAAGGCGGCCGCCGCCGCCCGGAGAAGACGATCCGACGCCCCCCCTACGCAATGCTCTCCCGCTCCGCCCGCAGGTCCTGCTCCAACCGCTCGCGCCCGGGCACGATCCCGCGGCCGGCCGGCGTGTAGAAGACGCCGAGCTCGGTGTCCGTGCTCGCGAGGTGGGGGATGAGGTGGTCGAAGAGCTCGTCCAGCGGGATGGCGCGGGGCCGGTAGCCCTTCCAGACGCCGACCGCGCACCGTTCGGCGTACGCCTCGCCCGGCCAGAGCGGGAGCACCCGCTGGCCCGAGGTCTCCTCCGCGAGGGCCCAGCCGTCGTCGTAGAGGCCCCACACCCGGCGCGTGCCGGCCACCTCCGCGAGGAAGTGCGCGTACCGCTCCGGGCCGGACAGCCGGAGCGTGGCTTCGAGCTCTGCCGTCGTCATCTGGTCGATCCCCCCTGACCACACGACACCCCTGCGGCTCTCCCCCCTCGCCCCCATGTTATTCGTTGACACCGCACGCGAGCGGCGAGGCGGCCGAGGCTCTGGCACGCGCGTCCCCCCGGCGGCAAGGGTCCGTATGCACGTGCGCCTCCTCCTCGTCGCCCTGGGGCTCGGCTGCGCGGCCGACGAGCCGGCGCCGCAGGACGTGGCGCCGACGTTCTCGGCCACGCTCACCCCGAGCGAGCTCGTGGGCACCGTCGCCACGGTCCGGTTCACCACCCCGAGCGCCGGCACCGGCCTCGTCGAGGTGACCGAGGCCGACGGCGCCGTGCGGCGCTTCCCCACCCGGACGGCCGACGGCACGACCCACGAGGCGGTGCTGGTGGGCCTCGCGGCGGGGTTGGACTACGCCTGGCGCGCGGTCGCGACGCTGGAGGGCGGCGAGGAGCTCGCGAGCGAGCCCGCCACCTTCTCCACCGAGGCCCAGCCGCTCTGGTTGCCAGCGGTCACCGTGAGCGTGCCGAGCGAGACCCCCTCCTCCGACGGCTTCGTGCTCACCACCGTCCTCAGCACCGAGTCGAGCGTCGCGATCCTCGACCACCACGGCCGCTACGTGTGGTGGTGGCGCGGCGCGGAGGACGAGCTCCCGTGCCAGGCGCGGATGGCGGCGGACGGCCAGAGCGTCCTCCTCATGATCGTCGATGCCCAGATGGACACCGACATCGGCGCCATCCGTCGCGTCGCGCTGACCGGAGAGACCCTCTCCGACCTGCGCGCCCCCCTCGCCCACCACGACTTCATCGAGCTCGCCGACGGGCGGATCGGGTACATCGCCTACGACGATCGCGACTGGGGTGGCGTCCACGTCGCGGGTGACGCGCTCGTCCTTCTCGACCCCGAGTCCGGCGTCGGCACCCCCCTCTGGTCCACGTGGGACGACCTCGTCCCCGGTGACACCGCGGGGTACCCCCAGAGCGCCGTCGGCCTGGAGTGGACGCACGCCAACGGCCTCGCGTTCGACGGGGCCACGGGCGACTGGCTCGTGTCGCTCCACAACGTCAACACCATCGTCCGCCTCGGCGGCGACGGTGCGCTGCGCTGGCAGCTGGGGGGCGACCAGAGCGACTTCCAACACGCCGGCGGCGAGACCTTCGCGCTGCAGCACTCCCCCGAGTTCACCCCCGAGGGCGTGCTGTTCTTCGACAACCGCGAGCCCCAGTCGGAGGGCCTGTACTCGCGCGCCGTCGAGGTGCGCCTCGACGAGACCGCCGGATCCTACGAGACCACGTGGATCTACGACGGCGGCCGGCAGATTTTCACCGCCTTCATGGGCTCGGCCGAGCGGATGCCCGACGGCCGCACGCTCGTCGGCTGGGGCAGCGGCGGGCGCCTCGATCTCGTCGATCCCGGCGGCCGGGTGACGTGGCGGCTCGACTTCGCCATCGGCTTCCCGCTCGGCTTCTCCCACCCCCTCCCCACCCTGGGCGAGCTCCCCCGATGATGCTCCTCCTCGCGTGCGTCGCCACCGACGGCCCCGCCGACGGCGCCGACGACACCGCCCCTGCCGCGCCCATCGCGCTCACCGACGAGAGCAACTACGCCTACACGCTGGACATCGCGATCCGCGGGGCGCCGTTCATCCCGACGAACGAAGGGCTCATCGACTGGTCGACCCTCGATCGGGACCTCCAGGGGTTCACCGTCGATCCCACCGCGGACATCACCGAGATCACCATCGTGTGGCTGCGGGACCTCACCAGCGCCGACGTCGAGGCCGCCATCGTGTCCGGCACCCTCGTCCAGTCCTCGGTCGGGCTGGTCGCACGCGGCGAGCCCGAGGCCGGCGCCACCTCGCTGAGGTTCGACGCGTTCGACGTGTACGGCACGGCGTTCGATCCCGAGCAATACTTCCTCGAGCCCGGCGGCACCTGGCTCCTTCGCGTCGCGACCACGACCAACGCCAGCGCCATGCTCCTGTTCCTCCTCCCCGGCGAGGGCGCGCAGGACGTGTACGTCGGCAACGACAGCGCCGTGCTCGACTTCACCGCCGACCTCGCGACGCTCGCCCCGATCACGCCCGGCGCCGCCACCGACGTGAGCTGGGGGTCCCTCACGACGGACGGCCGGGGCGCTCCCATCGACCCCCTCCTCCTCCAGGAGCTCTGGATCGCGCGGTACGACCTGCCGCCCGCCGACCTCGCGGCGCGCTTCTTCGAGCTCGAGTCGTTGGCCGCCGAGACCTGGTCCCTCAACGTCTACGGCGAGGACCACGCCGCCCTGACCGACGCCCTCGACGCCGACGGCGCCGCGTTCCCCGGCTTCGGTGATTCTGCCGGCACCTGGCTCCTCTCGCTGCGCTGCGTCCTCTGCGCGACGCCGGCGCCGAGCTTCTTGACGGTGGTCGGGGCGGAGTGAACCGGGGTGATCGGGAGCAGCGGCGGAGCGCCGCGCGTTAGCCGATCGTGTGGAGATGCGATGTCGTTCTTCGGGCGCGCCGCCAACCTGGTGAAGGGCGGCCTAAAGTCGCTGACCGACCCGAGCGACCCCGGTCGCGCCGCGCGTGACCGCGCCCTGGAGGAGGAGCTCGCCCGCGCCGGCCATCAGCCGCCGGCCGGCCGCACCCCCGAGCGGGCGCCCCGCGGCGAGCGGACCGCGCCGTCGACCCCCGCGGAGCGAGCCGCGCCCG
>JAKFCH010000416.1:0-5603 GCA_036676765.1 Deltaproteobacteria bacterium | reverse complement strand
CTCCGCGCGGGGCGGCGCGGCTGGTTCGTCCCGGCCGCGCTCCTCGGCGTCGTCGGCGCTCCGCTCGTGACCGCGGTGGCACTCGCGGCCGCCGGCCTCGTCCCTGGCGATCCGCGGCGGGCCGCGCCCCGGAGCCTCGCCGTCGGCGGGGCCGTGCTCGGGCTCGTCGTGGGGCTCGTCGCGCCGGCGGCGACCGCGGGGGATGCCGTGTCCGCGCCGCCGAACGTGCTCGTCTGGCTGGCCTCCGGCGCCGCGGTGGGCTTGCCCCTCGCGTTCGTGCTCGGGCTGGGCGCGCTCTGGGGGCATTCCCGACGCGGCGCGCTCCCCGGGCGGGCGTGGGCCCTGGTCGCGCTCGTCGCGGCGCTCGTCGCCGTCGGACCGGTGGCGCGCGACGCCGCCGGCGATCCCGTCCGGCTCGGCGCGTTCACCCTCCCGATCGGGCCGGATCTCCACGTCCTCGCGGCGCACGGGAACGAGCTCCTCTCCGCGGCCCTGCTGGTGGGCATGTTCGGCGTGCTCGGCTGGGCGGCGCGGGCGCGTCTCGGGCGGATCGGGGAGCTCCTCGCGGTCGGGGCGCTCCTCCTCGAGCCGCGGGCCCAGGCCGCCTTCGGGCAGCCGGTGGCGTTGTGGGCGGGGGAGCGCTGGCCGGTGCCCGAGGCGCTCGTCGCGCTCGGAGAAGCCCCGTACGCGGGGCGCCTCCTGCAGCTCCCGTTCGCCGACGCCGCGGCGGGGCTCGTCGGGCTCGTCCCGTTCCATCGCCAGCGCGTGTACGGCCTCCCCGGCGGGTCGGCCCCCGGCGTGCGCGCCGCCTACGACTCCGCCTCCACCTGGGATCCCACGCTCGCCGCGACGGACCGCATCGCCGGCGTCGGATCGCGCGTCGATCTGAGCCCCCTCGTGCAGCAGGGCACGTTCCGGTGGCTGCTCGTCACCGGCGCCGCGCCCGCCCTCCGTGTCGCGGCGTGGCAGGCGCTGGGCGCGCCGACCTACGAGGGCGCCGACTTCGCCCTGTGGGAGATGGCGGTGAGGTCCTCCGCCGGTCCCACCGGCGCGCCGATGGGCATGCAGGCGGGCTCCGCCGGTGTCCACGAAGGGCGCCCCGCCGGCCCGCCGCCGCCGCCCGGGTCGCCCGGCCCGCCGCCCCCCGGCACGCCGCAGCCGCCCGCGGTCGTCGGAATGCCCGCGGGTCCGCCGCCGAGCACCGTGCCCCCGGGTCCGCCGCCCGCCGGTGCCCCGTGAAGGTGATGGGCATCGTCAACGTCACCCCCGACTCCTTCTCGGACGGCGGGCGCCACTTCGACCCCGAGGCGGCCATCGCGCACGGGCGCGCCCTCTTCGACGAGGGCGCCGACCTCGTCGACGTCGGCGGGGAGTCCACGCGCCCCGGCGCTGCCCCCGTCGACGCCGAGGAGGAGCGCGCGCGCGTGGAGCCGGTGATCCGCGCCCTCGCGCCGTTCGGGGTCGTGAGCGTCGACACCCGCCGCGCGTCCGTCGCGCGCGCCGCGTTCGAGGCCGGCGCGACGCTGATCAACGACGTGACCGGAGGCGCCGATCCGGACATGCTCCCGTTCGTCGCGCACGCCGGCTGTGGCATCGTGCTGATGCACATGCGGGGGGAGCCCGACACCATGCAGGATCTCGCGGTCTACGACGACGTCTGCGCCGAGGTGTGGGCCGCGCTGGACGCGCGCGTGGCCGCCGCGGAGGCCGCCGGCATCGCCGCAGAACGCATCGTGGTCGATCCCGGCCTCGGCTTCGCCAAGACCGGCGTCCACAACCTCGCCCTGCTCCGGGATCTCCCGCGCCGCACCCCCGGCCGCGCCGTGCTCATCGGCGCCTCCCGCAAGTCGTTCCTCGGGGCGCTCACCGGGCAGCCCCGCGCCGCCGATCGGCTCGAGGGCTCGCTCGCCGTGGCGCTGCACGCCCAGGATGCGGGCGCCGCCATCGTCCGCGTCCACGACGTCGCCGCGACCGTCCGCGCGCTCCGCGTGTGGGGAGCGATCCGTTGAGCCTGTTCGCGACCTACTTCACCAACATCCGGTGGACCGACGTCGTCGACATCGCGCTCCTCTGGTACGTCGTCTACCGCGCGTTGATGCTCGTTCGCGGCACCCGCGCGTTCCAGAGCCTCCTCGGCCTCCTGCTCGCGCTGCTCCTGTTCGCCCTGTCCGGTCGGTTCGAGCTCTACGCCGTCCACTGGATGCTCGAGAAGTTCTTCGTCTACATCGTCCTCGCCGTCATCATCCTCTTCCAGAGCGACATCAAGCGGGGCCTCGCCGGGGCCGGCGGGCGGCTGTTCCCGAGCTTCTCGGCGCAGCCCGCGCAGGGCGCCATGGAGGAGATCGTCCGCGCGAGCTTCGTGATGGCGTCGCGTCGCATCGGGGCGCTGCTGGCGCTCGAGCGCGAGGCCTCCCTCGAGGAGTACGCCGAGGGCGGCAACCGCCTCGACGCGCGGGCGTCCAGCGAGCTTTTCCTCGCGATCTTCCACCCCACCAGCCCGCTGCACGACGGCGCTGCGGTCGTCCGCAAGGACAGGGTGCTCGCGGCCAAGGTGTTCCTCCCGCTCTCCTTGTCGAAGGACGTGAGCCGGTTCTACGGCACGCGCCACCGCGCCGCGATCGGGCTCACCGAGGAGACCGACGCCGTCGTCGTCATCGTCTCCGAGGAGCGCGGCACGGTGAGCCTCGTCATCGCGGGCGAGGTGCAGCCGGTCGCCGATCAGAACGAGATGCGCGAGCGGCTCCTGGAGTGCTTCCAGCCGAAGGGCCGCGCCCGGCCCGTGAGGTCGCCGTGAGCCGCCTCCGCGACGCCCTCGTCGACGTCCGCGACCTCTTCACCGCCAACCTCGCCTACAAGGCGCTCGCGCTGGCGTTCGCGCTGATGATGTGGGTGTGGGTCCAGTCCGAGCAGGTCGTGGAGGATCGCGCGCGCGTCCGCCTCGAATGGAAGCTGCCCGACGGCCTCATGCTCGTCGAGCCCCCCCTGGAGACCGCCACCGTCACCGTCGAGGGCGTCCAGGCCTTCGTCCGGACCGTGCGCCAGAAGGACCTCTCGATCCTCGTCGACCTCTCCCGCGCCAAGGAGGGCGAGGTGTCACTCGACCTCTCCGACCGCCCCGTCGCCGGGATGCCGAGCCAGGTGCGCGTCGTCTCCGTCTCGCCGAACGCGTTGAAGGTGCAGCTCGATCGGGTGCTCAAGCGCCGCGTCAACGTCGTGCCGGCCACGCGGGGCGAGCCCGCCGAGGGCTTCCGCCTCGCCAAGGTGCTCGTCCAGCCCGACCGCGTCGAGCTCGCCGGGCCGTCGTCCGTCCTGCGCGACCTCACCGAGGTGACCACCGACGCCGTCGACGTGACCGGCCTGCGGGAGGACGCCGAGTTCCAGGTCGGCCTCGCCGTCAAGAAGGGGCAGCTCGTCCCGACACAGCCGGCGCGGTTCGCCGTCGAGGTCAAGATCGAGCCCATCGTGAAGGAGCGGGCGTTCGACGCCGTGCCGGTGCTCCTCCGCGACGCCGAGAACTTCGGCACCAGCGCCCCGCTCGTGCAGGTGACCCTCGCCGGCCCCGTCGAGCGGTTGAGCGCGATCGACCCCGACGAGGTGAGCGTGGTGGTGCACGTCCCCGACGGGTGGAACTCCCCCTCGGGCACCGCGCGGCGGGGTCGGGGCGAGGGCCTCCGGTACGAGGTGGTCCAGCCGGGCGGCGAGGAGGTGTCGGTGGTTCAGGTCGTGCCCGAGCGCATTCCCGTGGAGCGGCGATGAGATTCTTCGGTACCGACGGCCTGCGCGGCCGCGCCAACGTCGACATCGTGCCCGAGCTCGCCATGGCGCTCGGCAACGCCCTGGTCGTCGTGCTCGGGTCGGCTGGGGGCCCTCGGGGGCTGGCGGACGGCGGGACTACCGACGTGGCCTCGGGCGGCGTGGCCTCGGGCGGCGGCGTGGTCCGCGTGGCCGTGGCCCGCGACACCCGCCCGAGCGGCCCGATGCTCGTCGCCGCCACCATCGCGGGCATCACCACCGCGGGCGGCGAGGCCGTCGATCTCGGCGTGCTCCCCACCGCGGGGCTCTCCGCGCTCGTGGCGCGCCTCGGGCTCGCGGGCGGCGTGATGGTGACCGCCTCGCACAACGCCGCGGCCGACAACGGGCTCAAGGCGGTGGACGCGACCGGCGGCAAGCTCGACGAGCCCACCCGCGTCCGGGTGGAGGCCCGGTTGGGCGAGCCGCTCGTGCACGCCGACGTGCCCGGGGGCGTGCGCCACCTCGGAGATGCCGGTGAACGCTACGTCGCCGCCGTGCTCGACGCCGTGCCGCGCGGCCGTTGGCTGGCCGGCCACACCATCGCGCTGGACACCGCGAACGGCGCCGCCACGGGCCTCGCCGGGCGGGTGCTCGGCGCCCTCGGCGCCCGGGTCGTCACCCTCGGGGATGGCGACGGCGCCGCCATCAACCACCGCTGCGGCGCCATGCACCCCGAGGCGCTGGTCGAGGCGGTACGCGCCTCCGGCGCCACCGCCGGCATCGCCCTCGACGGCGACGGCGACCGCGGCGTCCTCGTCACGGGGCAGGGGGACGTGCTCGACGGCGACGCGCTGATCTGGCTCTGCGCCACCGGCACCGTGGCCGTCGGCACCGTCATGAGCAACGGCGGCCTCGAGGCGGGCCTTCGCGCGCGCGGCATCCAGCTCGTGCGCACCCCCGTGGGGGATGCCTTCGTGGCCGCCGCCATGCGCGAGCACGGCGCGACCGTGGGCGGCGAGCCCTCCGGCCACGTCCTGTTCGCCGACGGCCTCCCCACCGCGGACGGCCTCGTGGCCACGCTCCGCGCGCTCCACCCCGACCCCTCGACGGTGGGGGCGCGTGTCGCCGAGCTGCCGCGTTTCGCGCAGCTGAACCTCGCGGTGAAGGTCGATCCGGTACGGATCGCGCGCACGGCGGACGTCGCGACCACGCTCCGCTCGGAGGGCGCCCGGGTCGTCGTGCGCGCGAGCGGCACCGAGCCCGTGGTGCGGCTCATGGTCGAGCACGCGGACGCCGAGGTGGCGCGGGCGGGGCTCGAGCGGCTGCGGGGGGTGTTGGTCGGGGGGTAGTGGGCCTGGGACTTGCTGTTCCGGCGGACTCGGGCCGGTGCGCCGAGAACCGCGTCCGGGGCCCCCGGCCGGTCCCCCCCAAGGGGGCCCCCCTCACGGTCGGCGTGCCGCCGACCTCCGGGGGCGGGCTGCGTCGGCTCCGGCCCTTGCCGGGCCGGGCGCTGCGAGTCTCGCGCACGCCGACGTCCGGAAGGCGAGGGTACGCGACCACCCCGCTCTTCCGGACGTCAGGGACGTCCGGAAGGCGAGGGTACGCGACCATCCCGCTCTTCCAGACGTCAGGGACGTCCGGAAGGCGAGGGTAGGCGGCCATCCTGCTCTTCCGGACGTCAGGGCCGTCCGGAAGGCGAGGGTACGCGGCCATCCCGCCCTTCCGGACGTCGATCGTCCGAGTGCCCCCCGACGGCTCCACCTTCCGACTTCGCGCGCGCCAGGGGGGCCGGCGGGCGCGGCGGGCTCCCCAGATCGTGGCCGCCACGCCCGAAGCGCACCGCCCGCCGCGGTCGGCCCGCCCGCAGCGGG
>JAKFCH010000415.1:0-5604 GCA_036676765.1 Deltaproteobacteria bacterium | reverse complement strand
TCCACGGCCCCGCCCCTCGTCCCCGTCCTGCTCGTGGAGGACGACGACCTCGTCGCCGAGATCCTCGACGCGATGTTGCTGCACCTCGGCTGCGCCGTCACCCGGGCGCCGCGCGGCCTCGACGCCCTCGCCCACATGGAGACCACCATGTTTCCGCTCGTGATCATGGACGTGCACATGCCCGGCATGGACGGCTTCACGCTCGCCGCCGCGCTCCGCGCCCGCTACGGCCCCGGTCCGCGCCTCCTCGGCCTCTCCGGCGCGGCGACCCCCGCGGATGGCGCCCGCGCGCGCGCCGCCGGCATGGACGACTACCTCACGAAGCCGGTGACCCTCGAACGCCTCCGCGCCGCGGTCGAAGCCTACGGGCCGGGCGGGGCCGTCCCGACCGACCCCCAGTAGACGAACACGCGGTCGCGGGTGCCGCCCACGAGGTCGGCAGCACCGCGTGACGACGCTCGCGGGGCGTCGGCATCGAGCACGCCGTAGATTATCCGAAGGTCGAGGCGGAGCGAACGATCTCGGGGAAGTGTCGACACTTGGGCGAGTTGGTTCGCGGTCGGCGGGCTGTTTCGGCGCTTGAGGCGAACCAACTGGGGGATGTGTCGACACTTGGGCGAGTTGGTTCGCGGAAACGGGCCTGTTCATCAGTTGGTTGCGAACGAACCGGGGGGTAGTGTCGACACTTCGGTGAGTTGGTTCGCGGTGCCGCATCACGGCCGGGCCCGCTGTCGCCCATGCAGGATGTCAGCCCGCACCATTGACGGACGACGAGCCGTGCGTACCCATGCGCGACCATGTCCCAGCCGCCATCCCTCGGTTTCCACCTCGTCTTGCGGCTGCAGGACGATCGGGTGTTCGCCCCATCCGTGGCGGCGCGTCGTCAGCTGGCGCAGGTGTTGGCAGGCTACGCGCGCGAGCTGCCGGTGTTGGCCTGGCGGGTGGTGGACACCCACCTGCACGTGCTGGTGCTCCTCGACGAGCTGGGCGTGGACGCGCTGGTCCGTCGGCTGCGTATGGTGTTGGCGCGGCGTCACCCCGGCGTACCGCTGCTGCTCGCCCGGCGGATCCCGGTGCGCAACCAATGGCACCTCGCGGAGGCGTTCCGGTACATCCTCGCGCAGGACGCGCACCATGGCATGGGGTCGGACCCCCTCCAGGAGGGGAGCGCGGTGCTCGACATCCTGGGCATGCGGGTGTCCGGTGCCGCGATCGCGCTCCGTGTACGTGAACACCTGCCACGCGTGACGCGCGCCGACTTGCTGCTCCACCTCGGCGTGCCAACGCTCGAGCCCGCGACCGGCGTGGTCCACCTCGCCGAGGCCGCGTGCGCCGCCTTCGGGCTCGACGCGCTCTCCGGGCGAGCGGCCGAGGTGAGCGCCGCGCGCGAGGCCGCGATCCACGCGGCCGCCGACAGCCCGTCGCGCATCGCGAGCGCGCTGGAGGTGACCGCCCGGTGCGTCCAGCGCGCCCTCGTCGAGCGCGCCCCACCGGACGCCCACGTGCGCGCCGTGCGCCTGCAGCTGGCTCTGCGCCGCGAGCGCGCGCTGCCCGACGTGCCGTTCGCGCGCGACGCGCCGTTCGCGCGCGACGCGCCGTCCGTACGCGACCCGTCGGCGGGTCAGGCGGCGGAGGCGTAGCGGCGCCCCGCGCCCCACCCCCTCACCGACCAAACAACACCCGCGTGAGGTGCCCGGCGGGGGGTCACGCCCAACCCTACAAGAACCGCTCGATCGACCGCTTGAACTCGATGCGGTCGACGATGTGGGTGAGGTAGTCGGCGTCGTCGCTCTCCCAGATCATCACCGGGGAGAGGGTGTAGCCGGCCATCCATTCGTCGTAGAGCGCGTTCAACCGCTTGAGGTAGGGCAGCGGGATGGCCTGCTCGCTCGGACGGCCGCGGCGGCGGATGCGCTTGCGGATCGCCGGGACGGAGCACCGAAGGTAGATCATCAGGTCGGGCGGCTGCAACGCGCGCCGCATTCCCTCGTAGAGCTCCATGTAGGTGCGGAAGTCGCGCTCCGACATCTGGCCGCCGCGCGCGAGGTTGGTCGCGAAGATCTCGGCGTCCTCGTAGATCGTGCGGTCCTGGACGATGGTGTCGTTGTTCTCGTTGAGCCCGAGGTGCAGCCGGAATTTGTGTGTCAGGAACCAGATCTGGCTGTGGAACGCCCACTTGCCCATCTCGGCGTAGAATTCGTCGAGGTAGGGGTTGTTGGCGAACGGCTCGTAGACGGGCTCGAAGCCATATTGGGCGTGCAGGAACTCGACGAGCGAGGTCTTGCCAACGCCCATGTTGCCGGCGACGGCGATGAACTTCTTCACGAGCGGGCCGCGCTCACAAGTCCACCGCGAGGTCGACCGCGCCGGTGTTCCCGTACACGTCGGTCACCTCGATGCGGGTCACGCCCTCGACGAGCAGACCGGAGAACCGGGTGGCGCCGCCGCTCCGTACGCCGGTGACCTCCACGACCTCCTCCGAGGCGTCCGCGTGGAAGAGGCGGACCGTGGCGCGGTCCTCCGGGAGCGGGTTTCCGCCGCGGTAGGCGCCGTCGAGGCCGACGAGCCGCCAGCCGCGCGCGGGCCCGGCGAGCGTCGTGACGAGCTCCCCGCCCTCCACCGACACGGTGACGACGCCGGGGACGACCTCGAAGGGCACGCTGTCCACGACGTACTCGGTGGAGTCCCACGGGTAGGTCGTGCTCGACCCTGTGTAGGTGTGGCCGACGACGTGGAGGCGGTAGGTGCCGGCGGGGAGCCCGGCGCGGTCGTCCACGTGGCCGACGGCCTGCCACGACGCATACCAGGTGTGGGTCTGCGCCACGTCGAAGGGCAGGAGCGGATCGGGTGTGTGGGTGAGGAGGATGTCCGGTCCGCGCGAGATCGGGCGGCCGGAGCGGGTGAGGACGGTCTCCCAGGCGCCGCCCTCGGCCTGCCGCTCGAGCGTCACGTCGGGATAGTCGACGCCGGGATCGCCGCCGATCCAGGCCATCTCGACGAGGCCCTGCACGCGCGGCACCTCGGCGGGGATGGCGAGGTCGGGGGAGACGCCGGCATCGCGTTCGTCGTCGCTGTACAGCGGCGACCAGAGGTAGTCCGGGGGCGTGTCGAGGAGGGTGCCCGCTTCGGGGGTGGCCTCGGGGGCCAGCGTCGGGAGCGCCCATGCGCCGAGCGCGTCGTAGTCGGTGGGCTGGTAGAGCGCGCAGGGGTCGGCGTGCTCGATCACGTCGGTGGAGAGCACCTCCGCGCTCGCGACGAGGAGCTGCTCCATGATGTGCTCGCCCTGCAGCGGCCCCCAGATGTTGATGTCGATCTCGTAGCCGCCCTGCAGCCAATCCTCGGGGATGAGCAGGTAGCCCTCGTGATCCTGGGAATAGCCGACGGCCATGGCGTGGTCATAGCCGAGCTCCGTGGCGGCGCGACGGCGGAACTGCTCGGTGTAGGTGGCGGTGGCCTCGCCGGGGAAGAAGCCCATGAAGAAGTCGTCGGTCGTCTCGGTGCCGTCGGCCTCGCGGATGGCGAGCGGCCCGATGCGGGACGCGGTGAACGCGGCCACGCGGCTCTCGGGGATGGGGAGCGCCGCCTCGATGTCGTTCAGATCGAAGAAGCCCTTGATGACCGCCACCATCTTCGAGACGTCGACGCAGTTGACGTAGGGGAACACGTCCGCGGGCGCGAAGCCGGGGAGGTAGGCGGGGTCCTCGCCGCAGAACGCCGCCCCGTAGGCGAGGTTGTACTCGTCGATGGGCGAGGCGATGGAGCCGTCGGTGTTGTAGACGACGTTGTCGGGCTGGAAGTCCTCGTCGTCCACGAAGGGGGTGTACCGGAGGTCGACCGTGCCGCCGCGGGTGACGTGCATCGCGTCGTGCGTCTGGTCCACGGAGCGCGAGGTGGTCTCGAGCCGGATGGGGTCGGACGCGGTGGGGATCGAGGTCCACAGCGCTTCGAGCGCGTCCGCGGCGTACTCGCCGACGCTCTCGAGGCGGGCGTAGCCGTCGTCGCTGCCGGCCGGGCTCGCATCCCCCGCGGCGCCTTGGAGCAGCGCCACGACGACCGGCGTGTCGAAGCGCTCCTGGAAGACCTTCTCGACGTGCCCGGGCGCGTCGATGCTGATCATCGGGTTCTCGTCACCCAGGATCGTGCCGTGGATGCCGAAGTTGAACAGCACGCCGATCGGCTCGTCCGCCAACGTGTCGATGCGCATCATCGTCAGGTTGGGGTCCTTGTAGCGGCCGGCGGGGATGTCGGGGAAGAACTGGACGTCGTCGTTGTGGTCGCGACGGTCGCGGTAGACGCGGTCGCCGGGGTCCCAGTCCTTCGCGTAGCCGACGCCGATCTTCGCGGGCTGGAGGCCGGTGTAGGCCTCCATCGCCACGTCCTCCGCGGCCTCCGCCATGCGGGTGAAGATCTCGTAGTTGAACTTGTCGCTTCCCAGGTAGAACGTGATCTGGTCGCTGAAGTCGCCGTGGCTCGAATGGGAGTGGTTCGTCGTGACCACGACCTTGCCGTCGAGATCCTTGCCGGTGGCCGCGCCGAGGCGACGCTCCATCTCCTCGACGAGCCCGTCGAACGAGTAGATGAGGTCGATCTTGACGATGACGAGGTCCTGGTCTCCGTTGGCGATCCAGAAGGCCTTGACCGGGATCGAGGTCTGCACGCCGGCCGAGGCCGCGAACTCGGAGGTGTAGGCGGAGTCGCGCCGATCGGCGTCCCCCGCGCCGCCGAAGCAGTCGCAGCGGCTGGTGTAGCCGGAGAGCGGCGTGCCGACGGGGAGGAGGAGGGCGGCCTCGGCCGCGCCGGCGAGGGGTGCGCCGGGGACGAGGGCGGGGGCGTCGGCCTGGAGGGCGACGGGATCGCAGGCCTCGGGCTCGGGGTCCGGCTTCACCTCGGGCTCGGGCTTGCAGGAGAGGAGGGCGAGCAGGAGCATGGAGGACCTCGGGCGCGGGAATGATAGCGGATCCCGCGCGGCACGGGCGTGTGCGAAACGTGAACCGGCGGGGCGTCGCCCCGGTTTCCGTTACATGAGCCCGCATGCCGCCGGCCCCCCTCGTCCAGACGCTGCCCTCGTCGGTGCCCGGCGTGCGCCGCCTGCTCGTGCGCGACGGGAACGCCCGCCTCGTCGAGCTCCTCGAGCTCCCGCCGGGGCGCGCCGCGCAGGTGCCGACGGGCGGGGTGTTCGCCCCGTCCACGATCGAGGACGGCCGCCTCCTGTTGGGCCCTCCGCTCGCGCGCCGCCTCGTCGAGACGGCGCCGGGCCCCCTCGCGATGCTCGGGCTCGTCGCCCGCGTCCTGGCCGATCTCGAGCAGGTGCACGCCCTCGGCGGCGCGCACGGCGGCCTCGCGCTCGAAGGGTGGGGGTTCGACGCGGAGGGGTGGTTCCGGGTGCGCCCGGTGCTCCACGCCCCGCCGCCGCCGGGGTCACGCCGGGCCTCCGACATCGAGGCCATCGGCGCCATCGTCGTCGCGCTCGCGCCGGCCGCGGCCCTGGAGGCGGCGGGGGTGGATCGCGCGCGCCTCTGGCTGCGGGGGCTCGGCGTGGACGCGCCGCGGGTCGGCTTCCGCGACGCCCGGTCGGCGCGGCAGGCGCTCGCCGCCATCGGGGTC
>JAKFCH010000414.1:0-29786 GCA_036676765.1 Deltaproteobacteria bacterium | reverse complement strand
AGCCAGGCCTTCCACTCCCTCTGCTCCGCCTCGGTGGGGGCGCCGAGCTTCTCGAGCGCGTACCGGATGCGGGTGCGGAAGATGTCCTTGCCGAGGATCATCGCCACGTCGAAGAGCGGGAGCGCCGCCTCGCGGCCGCTCGACGCCACGTAGAACGGGCGCAGGAAGTCACGGAGCTTGATGTCGAACTTGACGGAGAGGTCGCGGAAGGTGGCCTCGACCTCCTCCTTCGAGTAGTCGCGGAGCTTGTCGATGCGCTGGAGCGCCGCCCAGAAGGCCTTGCGCACCACCGGCGCCTCGACCTTCTTGCTCGGGAGCAGCGACGCGTCGATGTCGGGCACGCCCGCGAGCACGTAGCTGGCCATGGGTGCCAATTCGGTGAACACCTGCACGCGGCCCTTCACGAGCGGGACGAGCGGCATCAGGAAGTCGCGGTTGAGCGCCCACTCGCTGACACGGTCGGCGAATTGGGTGTCGGAGAGCTCCTCGCGGATCCACGTGCCGTTGAGCCAATACAGCTTGGTGATGTCGAACACCGGGCCGCCGAGGGAGATGCGGGACAGATCGAAGGCCTCGACCATCTCCTCGACGCGGAAGCGCTCGCGGCCGTCCGGCATGGTCCACGCCATCTGCCCGAGGTAGTTGAGCAGCGCCTCGGGGAGCACGCCCATGCGCTGGTAGAAGAGGATGCTCGTGGGGTTCTTGCGCTTGGAGAGCTTGCTCTTGTCGGGGTTGCGCAAGAGCGGCATGTGACAGAGCTGGGGTGCGGTCCAACCGAAGTACTCGTAGAGGAGCAGGTGCTTGGGCGCGGAGGTCAGCCACTCCTCGCCGCGCATGACGTGGGTGATCTCCATGAGGTGATCGTCGACCACGTTTGCGAGGTGGTAGGTGGGGAGCCCGTCGGACTTCAGGAGCACCTGGTAGTCCACCTGGGTCCAATCGAGGGCGATCGGCCCGCGGAGCATGTCCTGGACGGTGCAGGTGCCCTCGCGCGGCACCTTCATCCGCACGACGTGGGGCACGCCGGCGTCGAGGTGCTTGCGGATCTCGACGGGCGAGAGGTGCAGACACCGCCCGTCGTAGCCGAGGTACGACTGGCCCTTTTGCGAGAGGCGCAACGCGTCGAGGGTCTCCGCGGTGCAGAAGCAGCGGAAGGCGTGGCCGGTCTCGAGGAGCTGATCGGCGTGCGCCCGGTAGATCTCGGAGCGCTCGCTCTGGCGGTAGGGGCCGTGCGGGCCGCCGACGTCCGGGCCCTCGTCCCACCGCAGGCCCGTCCAGTTCAGCGCCTTCAGGATCGCGGCCTCGGCGGAGGCGGTGCTGCGCGCCTGGTCGGTGTCCTCGATGCGGAGGAGGAACTCGCCGCCGTGCTTCTTGGCGAAGCAGTAGTTGAACAGCGCCATGTAGGCGGTGCCGACGTGGGGATCGCCGGTGGGGGAGGGGGCGACGCGGGTGCGGACGGACACGAGAGCTCCGAAGGGGCGGCCCTCTAACTGGATGTCGATTCCCACGACCTGGAGTCGCGGGCTAGATTCGGGGGATGCCCGACCTCTGGATCGACAACGCCCCCCGCGCCGCGGCCTCCGGCGCGACGTTCGCCACGCCCAACCCGGCCACGGGAGAGACGCTCGCCGAGCTCGCCCGCGGCGATCGCGTGGACGTCGACCTCGCCGTGGCGTCCGCGCGGCGCGCGTTCCCCGGGTGGGCACGCACCGATCCGAACGAGCGGCAGCGGATCCTGTGGAAGTGCGGGGAGGGGATCCTCGCCAACCTCGAGGCGCTCGCGCGGCTGGAGACGCTCGACACCGGAAAACCCATCGCCAACGCCCGGGCGATCGACGTGCCCCGCACGGCCGACACGTTCTTCTACTTCGCAGGGTGGGCGACAAAGCTCCACGGGGAGACCATCCCGGTGCGCGGCCCGTTCCTGAACTACACCGTGCGCGAGCCGCTCGGGGTGATCGGCGCGATCATCCCGTGGAACTTCCCGTTGCTCCTCGCGGCGCGGAAGATCGCGCCGGCGCTCGCCGCGGGCAACACCGTGGTGCTCAAGCCGCCTGAGGAGGCCTCGCTCTCCTGCCTGGAGCTGGCGCGGATCCTGGCCGAGGCCGGCCTGCCGCCCGGCGTGCTCAACGTCGTGACCGGGCTCGGCGAGGAGGCCGGCGCCGCGCTCGTGGCGCACCCCGACGTGGCGAAGATCAGCTTCACCGGCGGCACCGACACCGGGCGGATCATCATGCGCGACGCCGCGGCGACGCTCAAGCGGATCTCCCTCGAGCTCGGCGGAAAGAGCCCCAACATCGTGTTCGCCGACGCCGACGTGAAGAGCGCCGCGAAGAACGCCGTGGGCGCCGCCTTCTACAACCAGGGCGAGCTCTGCACGGCCGGCACGCGGCTGCTCGTCCAGCGCTCCGTGCACGACGAGGTGCTCGATATCGTGGTGAGCGGCGCGCGCGCGCTCGTGCCCGGCGATCCGCTCGATCCCGCCACGCAGATGGGGCCGCTGGTGTCCGAGGCGCACCACCGCCGCGTGCTCGGGTACCTCGACACCGGCGATCGGGAGGGGGCACGCCGGGAGGTGGGCGGCCGCCATGGCGACCGCGGGTGGTTCGTCGCGCCGACCGTGTACTCGGGTGTCAGGTCGGAGATGACCATCGCGCGCGAGGAGATCTTCGGGCCGGTGCTCTCGGTGATCCCGTTCGAGGACCTGGAGGACGCCGCCCGCATCGCCAACGCGAGCGAGTACGGGCTCGCCGCCGGGATCTGGACCCGCGACATCACGCGCGCGCATGCGCTTGCGGCGCGGATCCAGGCGGGCACGGTGTGGATCAACACCTACAACCGCTTCGACGCCGCGAGCCCCTACGGCGGCACGAAGCAGTCCGGCTTCGGCCGGGAGAACGGGCGGGCGGTGCTCGACGAGGTCACGCAAGTCAAGACGGTGTGGGTCGCCACCGGGTGACGCGCGGGCGGGGGCCGGCCGTGCCATAGTCGGCGGATGCTCCTCGTGCTCCTCGCTTGCACCTCCGGTCCCGAACCGATCGACATCGGTGGGGACACCGCCGGCACGGTCGACCCCGACGATACGGCCGAGCTCCCCGAGGTGATCGGGGAGGATGGGTGCGCGCCCGGCGCCGCGCCCGTGTTCGGTGTCGAGGGGGAGCCGATCGCGTTCACGATCGGGTGCACCGGGAGCGGCCGGGCGGAGGTGTTCTCGGCGCACGCCCTGCCCGACGGCGCCCTGTACGACGCGCGTGCTGCGACGGTCACGTGGACGCCCGGCCCCGGGGACGCGGGGCACTACCCCATCACCGTCACGTCCTCGGGCGAGGGCAGCGGTGTCGGGGTGGTGGACGTCTGGGTGGCGGACGGCTGGGCCGCGCAAGGAAACGAGCGAGTGAATCCGCGCGCCTACGAGGAGGAGTACGGGCTCCCCGTGGTGCACCTCGAGCGCCCCGACGGGACCAACGACGACGACGACGTGGCGAGCACCCTCATCTACCGGGGAAAACCCTGGGCGATCGAGCTCAAGTACCGCGGCGCGGCGTCGTCCTACTACCCGAAGCGCAGCTACACCGTGTCGTTTCCGTCGGGCGACGAGTTCGGGGACGCCGAGGAGGGCTTCGAGGACCGCCACAAGATCGTCCTGACCACGCTGTTCGACGACAACAGCTACCTGCGCCAGCTGTTGTGCTACGAGCTCTGGGCCGCGATGGACGACACGCGGCACGACATCCAGACCTTCCTCGCCGTCCTGTACGTCAATGGCGAATACGAAGGCCTGTTCCTCGTGAGCGACCACATCGACGGCGAGTATTGGGAGGACCACGGGTACAACGAGCACGGGAGCCTCTACAAGTCGGTCTCCCACGAGGGGAACTTCTACGACAACTACAACGGCACGCCCAAGTGGAGCTGGCACGCCGGGTACGAGAAGCAGGAAGGGGTGGACGGCGAGTGGGGCGACCTCGACGCGCTGGTGCAATTCGTCGCGACCGCGTCGGACGCCGAGTTCGGGGCGGGCATCGAGCAGTACGTCGACGTCGAGGAGATCGCCGACTGGTGGACCCTGGTACGGTTCACCGAGGCGGACGACTCGGCCGGGAAGAACGCCTACCTCTACGTGGACCCGGAGACGGGCCTGTTCCACCACGCCCCATGGGACTTCAACCACGCGTTCGGCCAGACGTGGCAGACCGAGCGCCAGGCGTCGTCCACGAACGAGGACTTCTTCTCGGTCAACAACCTCTTCCGGCGGCTCGTCGCGGATCCCGTCCTCGGGCCGCGGGTCGAGGCTCGTTTGCGGGCCCACCTGGCCGGGCCCCTCGCCGCGAGCGCCATCGACACGCGCATCGACGCGTGGCTCGACCGCGCCGCGCCTTCGGCGGAGCGCGACTGGGCGAAGTGGGAGGCGAGCTACCGCGGCTACGGCGGGTGGTACTGGCGCACCGACTGGACCTCGCACGACGAGGAGGTGGCGTATCTGCGGGCGTGGGTGGGCGAGCGGGCGGCGTACATGGGCGAGTGGTATCCGTGAGGGGGAGCGGTATCCCCGAGGTGCGCGCGCGCCGCCGATTGAGGTAGGATGCCCCGATAGCGCTGGTGTATCGATGTCGACGACCCCGACCCCCGTCCCGCTGCCAATCCTGTGGGGCGTGTTCCTGATGTCCAACGTCCTGTTCCTCGGGATCTCCCTGGTCGTGCCGGTGACACCCGTGCCCGACGCCGGGTGGGTGGCCGCGCTCGCCCTGCCCGCGGTGATCGCGGCGGGCCTCGCGGCCGAGGGCTCCGTGCTCGCCCGCCTCCTGCCGCAGGTGAAGGCGTGGTTCCTCGCGCGCTTCGCCCTCGCCGAGGCGGCCGGTGTGCTGGGCCTCGTCGCGTACGTCGTCTCGGGCGAGCACGTCGTACAGCTCGCTTGCGCCGGGTGCGGGCTCGTGGCGCACGTCCTGGCGTTCCCGTCCGCGCGCGCGCTCGAGATGCATGGGGAGCTGCCGCGACGCTGATCGCGAGGCCGGACCGTGGCAGGTTCGCGTGATCATCGTCGACGCCCGGGCCCCCCCGCTCTAATGTGCGGCCACCATGCTCCTGCTCCTCCTGGCGTGTACCGGCTCCCCCAAGCCCATCGACACCTCCGAGCCCGTGGACACCGCGGACACGGCCCCCGACACCTGGCCGCAGCCTGTCGACGCCGATGGCGACGGGTGGACCGAGGCCGACGGCGATTGTGACGACGCGGACCCGGAGCGGTACCCCGAGCGCCTCGAGGACTGCGACGGGGACGACGACAACTGCGACGAGCGCATCGACGAGGGCCATGGCGACAGCGACGTGGACGGGACCGCCGACTGCCTGGACCTCGAGGAGTGTGACGGCCTCGACAACGACGGGGACGCGCTCGTGGACGAGGACGCCCCCGACGCGGACGGGGACGGCGTGCCCGACTGCCTCTCCGTCGAGCTGTGCGACGGCGTGGACAACACCGGCGACGGCGTGGTGGACGAGGGCTTCGACGCCGACGGGGACGGCTTCGCCAGCTGCGCGGACTGCGACGACGCCGACGCCACCGTGTACCCCGGCGCGGCCGAGCCCGACGACGGGCGCGATCACGACTGCGACGGCCTCGCGGACGACGACACCTGGGCCCCGGGCGACCTCGCGCTGCTCGAGGTGATGGCCAACCCCCAGGACATGGCCGATCCCGACGGCGAGTGGATCGAGGTCGTCAACACCACCGATCGCACGCTCCAACTCGACGGGCTCTCCGTCTGGAGCGTCGCCGGCGAGGCCGTCCTCACCGACGCGGGCAGCCTCGGGCCGGGCGAGCGCCTCGTCCTCGGTGGCTCCGAGCAGGACTGGATCGACGTGGTTTGGGAGGGCGTGTCGCTCTCCAACGAGACCGGCTCGGTCGAGATCTACGCGGGCACCGTGCTGCTCGACGCCCTCGCGTGGGACGACGGCGTCACCCTGCCCGACGTTGCCGGCGCCTCGCTCTCGCTCGACCCCTGGTTCGACGACGCCGGCGAGAACGACGCGCTCGACCGGTGGTGCGCCGCGACGGTCCCGTGGGGCCGCGACGGCAGCGACGCGGGCTCGCCGGGCGCCACCAACGAGTCGTGCACGACCTTCGATCACGACGGAGACGGCTTTTCGCTCGACGGCGGGGACTGCGACGACGCGGACCCCGCGGTGGGGCCCGGCAACGAGGACACCTGGTACGACGGCGTCGACACGGACTGCGACGGGTGGAGCGACTACGACGCGGACCGGGACGGCTACGACGGCGACCGTTGGGCCGGCACCGACTGCGACGACGCCGACGCGACCGCCAACCCCGGCGCGGCCGAGGTGTGCGACGCGGCTGACGTGGACGAGGACTGTGACGGCGCCGCCGACGATGCGGACGACGCACCGACGGTGACGTCCACGCGCTACGCCGACACCGACGGCGACGGCTACGGCGACCCCGACGTGAGCGCCGAGTGGTGCGACCCGCCGGTCGACCAGGTCGCGTCCGACGCGGACTGCGACGACGCGCGCGTGGACGTGAATCCGGACGTCGCGGAGATCTGCGCGAACGGCCGGGACGACAATTGTGATGGCAACTCGAACGGCTGCGGGCCCGGCGGCCGCGTCGACCTCCCCGACACGAGCTACGCGCTCCTCGGCGAGGCCGCGAACGACGAGGCGGGCCTCGGGGTGGACTTCGCCGGGGATGTCGACGGCGACGGCATCGGGGACATCGTCGTGGGCGCCTACGCCAGCGACCGGGGCGCCCGCGACGCCGGGGCTGCGTACCTCGTCCTGGGGCCCGTCGGAGGCGACCTCTCGCTCGCGGACGCGGACCTCATCCTCACCGGCGAGGCCGAGGACGACTACGCGGGCGCCGAGGTGGACGGGATCGGGGATTACGACGGCGACGGGACCCCCGACCTGCTCGTGGGCGCGCACCAGGACGACGACGGCGGAGCCAACGCGGGCGCGGCCTACGTCGTGTCCGGCCTCTCGCGCGGCGTGGTGTCGCTCTCGACGGCCACGGCCAAGCTCATCGGCGAGAACGCCCGCGACATGGCGGGCGCGGAGGGCGTGGCCCTCGGTGACATCGACGGCGACGGCCTCGCGGACGTGGCCGTCGGCGCGCAGTACGGGGACGCGGGCGGCGTGAACGCGGGCGTGGTCTACCTCGTGCGCGGCGGCGGTTCGGGCTCCATCGACCTCTCGACGGCGACCGACACGCTCGTGGGCGAGGATCGCGACGACGATGCGGGCGCCGTCGTCGCCTCCGCTGGCGACGTGGACGGGGACGGCGTCACCGACCTGCTCGTCGGCGCCGCCGACGACGACGACGCGGCCGCCGACGCGGGCGCGGTCTACCTCGTCTACCTGCCGGTCAGCGGGAGCCTCGAACTGTCCGCGGCGGACGCCAAGCTCACGGGCGCGCGGGCCAGCGACCACCTCGCGCTCGGGGCCGGCCCGGGGGACCTGGACGGTGACGGCACCGCGGACATCGCGGTGGGCTCCGGCTCCGCCGGCCGCAACGGCGTCACGTACGTGTTCACGACGATCCCCTCGGGCAGCGTCAGCGCGGACGACGCCGACGTGGTCGTGCTGGGCGAGCGGAGCGGCGACAGCGCCGCGTCGGGCCTCGCGGGCGCGGGCGACATCGACGGCGACGGAGACCGCGAGCTCCTGATCGGGTCGAGCGGCGCGGACGAAGGCGACACGGACGCCGGTGGCGTGTACGTGTGGTCGGGCCCCGTCGTCGCGGGCTCCTACAGCCTCGCCGACGCCGAGATCGCGTGGTGGGGCCGGACGCGCGCCGACGAGCTGGGCGTGAGCCTCGCGGGCGGCACGGACGTGGATGGGGACGGCTTCGACGACGTGCTCGTCGGCAGCCGGAGCGACGACGAGGCGGCGGCGACCGCGGGCGCGGCGTTCCTGGTGTACGGCGGGGTCGGCTGGTAGGGCCGTTCCCGAGGTGACCGGCGGGGCGGCGACATCCTGCGCGGCGACATCCTGCGCGGCGACATCCTGCGACAGGGCGCGCCCGAGCCGCGACACCGGACGAAGCATGTTGGGAGGGCCAACCGGAAGCCTCCCATGCTCACCTTCCTGCTCCTCGTCGCCTGTGCCACCCAATCCTCCTCGCCCGCCCCCGGGGACTGGTTCTACGCGGACACCGCCGACGGCGGCGGCGCCATCGACTGGGCGTCGATCCGGTTCGTCGGCGCGGACGTGGTGTTCCGCACCCTCGGCGCGGGGCTCGTGTCCGGTCCCGTCGCGGGCGCCGAGCTCCTGGCCTGCGGCGAGGCCACGCGCGCCACGCTCGCCTTCGAGGAGGGGGCCCTCGTGGAGGTGGTGACGGTGCCGGTCTCCTCGTGCGTGGAGGCGGCAGCGCAAGCGATGGACTGGTCGGCGCTCCTGCTCGATGGACACGGGCTCGACGAACGCGTCCACACGCTCGTGGTGTACGACGTCCCCGCGGAGGCTCCGTGTACCTCGTGCTCCTGATCGGCTGTGACGACACGGACGCCTTCGGCGAGGCCCGCGCGCGCGCCGAGGACTTCCTCGACGCGCATCCGCGCGGAACGGCGATCGTGCAGGCGAGCGTGGACACCCCCACGGTGATCGGGGTCGTGGGCACCCGTTGGCAGGGAGCCGACCTGGCCGCGTGGTTGGCGCCGTGCGGGCAGCCCGCCGAGCTGGCCGCCGACGCCGAGATCGCCCTGGAGCCCGGGAAGTCGCCCTGGGAGGTGCGCGGCGACGCCCTCCCGACCTGCGTCTCGGAGCGCCTCGCGGCCTTTCCGTTCGAGGAGCCCTCGCGCCGCGGCGAGCGCGATCTCGTGCTCGTGCGGTGGCGCCCCGACGAGGTGACCGAGCCTGTCGCCTGGTCCAGGGGTGCCGACGGGGGGGCGGAGGCGCATCCGCGCGGCCTCTGGTCCCAGGCGCCGCCGTATTGGCGGGTGTCGCTGGACGGGGAGCCGCTCTGGAACCGGGACTTCGAAATCGCGTCGGGCGGGGGGCTGCTCCTCCCGCCGCCGCGTGCCACCCGCTTCGACGAGGGGCCGCTGGACGACGCCGAGACATGGGCGCGCCAATTCACGTGCCCGGCGGCAGCGCTCGGGCTCGTCCGGGTGGCGCTCGGGTTCTCGGACGGCGGCCTGAAGATGCAGGTGATCGTGCCGCCGAACGAGTGCGTGTCGGAGAAGGTTCGGGAGAACAGGCGGTGGATGCGCGACCGCTCGCTCGGCACCACCGTGCTCCGGGACGCGGCGCACGCCATGGTGGTGATCGACGTACCGGTGGGACCGTGGTGAGCCGGACGGTTCGAGTCGTCGTCATCCTCGCGTTGTTCGGGTGGGCGGTGGCGGGGGTTCCCGACTGGGTGCAGGCCCAGCGGGATGCGGTGGCAGAGCTCGCCGCAGAGCGGGGCGCCGCCTCGGCGGGGGGAGCGCTGCTCGCGCGGATCGGCGATCTGCGCGTGGTCGGGGAGGGGGAGGCGCCCGGGGTGTGGCGCGTGGCGGCGGAGACGACGTGCGCGCCGGCGGTGGCGGTCCAGCCGACCTACGCCGACGCCGTCGAGGCCGTGCGCGGGCAGCGTGCGTGCGAGGCCGCGCGGCGGGTGGCGCACGGGCGCGGCGCGTCCGTCGTGGAGGTCGACGGTGATCCGTTCCTGGTCGTGCCGAGCGCGATCGGGGCGGTCGAGGAGATCGAGGAGATCGAGGAGATCGAGGCGATCGAGGCGATCGAGGCGATCGAAGATGTCACCGTCGGCGTCGCGAGCGGGCGCGTCACCGTCGTGGTCGGCGGCGAGAGCGTAGACGTGGCCGTTCCGGTACCGCTCGACGCGAACAAGCGCCTCGTCATCGAGACCCTCGGGGCGCTCGGCATCCTGGGCCCAGAGCAGACGGCCTACCTCCTTCGGGCCGACCCCGAGACGCCCGTGCCCACGGCGGCGGCCTCCGCGGCCACCGTCGCGTGGTGGCCGCCCCTGCAGGCGGAGATCGAGGCCCGCACGGGCATCCCGCTCCAGGTCGGCGGCGCCCCCCCGCTGGCGCGGGCCATCCTCCCCGCGCACCGGCTCACCGGCGTGCCCGTCTGGAGCCTCCCGACGCCGGAGACGGAGGCGGCCATCGATCTGCTCGACGGCGGCACGATCATCTGGATGCTGCTGCTCGGCGCGCTGCTCGCGAGGGAGGGGTGGGCCTGGCGACGAGACGCGGGGATCGAACAGGACCGCCAGACGACGCGGGACGCGATCCTCCAGCGCATCTCCCACGAGCTCCGCACGCCCGCCGCGTCGGTGCGCTCGCTCGTCGACGCCCTCGCGCTTCCCGACGTCTCCGAGGCAGAGCGCGCGCAGTTCCGCGAGCTCGCGCGGAGCGAGGCCGAGCGCCTCGCGACCGGCATCGACCGCCTCCTCCAGGCGGCGCGTGGCGAGACCCGGGTGTCCATCGATCCGGTGCCCCTCGACCTCGCGGCGTGGGCCGACGCCGTGCGGGCCCGGTGGGCCACCCGGCTCCCGACCCTCGTCGTCGAGGCCACGCGCCCCTCGCCGGCGGTGGCCGACCCGGAGCGGCTCGACGAGGCGGTGGACGCGCTGCTCGACAACGCGACGAAGTACGGCGGCCCCAACGTGACGCTCACCGTGGCGCCGGGCCGGATCGCCGTGGAGGACGACGGGGAGGGGATCCCTCCCAAGGACCGCGCGCGCCTCGTCCAGAAGTTCGAACGTCGGGAGGGCCGCGTGAACGATCCGGGCGGTCACGGGCTCGGGCTCTGGGCGGTGACGGAGGTGGCCCGGGCGCATCGCGGGCGCCTCGTGGTAGAGGGCCGGAGTCGGTTCGTACTCGTCCTGGGGGCCCCGTGAAGCCGCGCATCCTGCTCGTCGAGGACACCTTCGCGCTCCGCGTCGCCGTGTCCGCCTCGCTCCGCTCCGCCGGCTACGACGTGGTCGCGGTGGGGTCGGCCGAGGAGGCCCGCACCGAGGTGGACAACGCCGTGCCCGCGGTCGTCGTCCTCGACTGGATGCTCCCCGGCGAGCAGGGCATCGACGTGCTGCGCGGGTGGCGCGGCGCCGGCCTCCGGTTCCCGGTGATCCTGCTCACGGCGCGGGACGCCGTGCCCGACCGCGTGGCGGGGCTCGCCGCGGGCGCGAACGACTACGTCGTGAAGCCGTTCGCCACGGAGGAGCTCCTCGCGCGCGTGGCCGTGCAGCTCCGGGACCGGACGGAAGGGGGCGCGCGGCTGCGGCTCGCGGACCGCGAGGTCGACCTCGCCCGCGAGCTGGTCCACCTCGGCGCCGAGGAGATCTCCCTGACGACGCAGGAGGCCCGCTGCCTCGGCTACCTCGCCGAGCGCGCCGGCCGCAACGTCGACCGCGAGGACCTGCTGCGCGACGTGTGGGGCTACCGCGGCGGCGTCGTGACCCGCTCGGTCGACAACACGATCCTGCGCCTGCGCGCGAAGATCGAGTCGGACCCGGCGCGCCCGCGGCACGTGCTGACCGTGCAGGGCGTGGGCTACCGCTTCGAGCGCTGATCCAATCGCCCAATCAGGCAGTCGCGACGCAGGCCGGCACGGGCCGCGCGGTGTCCCAGGCCGGCGCGCCCCCTCCGAGCCGCCGGTACCGGTACGCACCCCAGATCGCCGCCCCCAGCGCCCCCGCGTGGATGGAGAGGGGGTCGGTGGCGAGCTCGATGCCGTTGGCGGTGGACTTCGGGTCCGCGGCGAGGGCGTCGCGCAGGGCGGCCTCCAGGCCGGCGTCCCCCGCGAGGCCGCCGGAGAGGAACACGACACCCTGCACCTTCAGCGAGCGCAGGAGCCGCGCGAAGCGCCCCGCCATGCTGTCGTGGATGCCGCGGAGGATGTTGGGCGTGTCGATGCCACGCGAGACCATGTTGATCACGTCCGTCTCCGCCAGCACCGCGCAGATCGACGACACCGACTCCGGCTGGCGGGCGCTCAACGACAGGGACCCCACCTCGCTGAGCGAGACCCCGAGGTAGCGCGCGATGTTCTCGAGGAACTGCCCTGTCCCCGAGGCGCATTGGCTGGTCATCTTGTAGTCGAGGACCCGCCCGGAGGCGTCCATGGCGACGGCCCGGGTGTGCAACGCACCCATGTCGAGCACGGTCCGGGCGCGGGGATCGAGGAACAAGGCGCCGCGGGCGTGGGTGGTCATGCCGTAGAAGTGCCCGGTGGTGAACGGGATCTCCTCGCCCTCGCCGGTGCTGGCGATGTAGTGCACCTCGTCGACGCCCGACTCGTGCCAGGTGCGCTGCACCACCTCGTCCACGACCGAGGCGACGTCGCGCCGCCGGATTCGGGCGGTGGCGGAGGCGAGCACCCGGGGCGCGTCGGTGCAGTCGACCACGACGGCCTTGACCACGCCGGAGCCCACGTCGATTCCCGCGGTGATCGTCATGCCGCACCTCTTGCCACACGCTGGAGAGGCGCCGGCTCGGCGCCCGGATGCTCCACCCGGAGCGCGAAGATCGCGGCGCCGAGGGCGCCGGTGTAGATGCTGGACGCCGAGATGTTCACCGTCCGTTCGCCGTAGTTCTCGGAGACGAGCTCTCGGAGGGCCCGCACCGCGGCGGGGTTGTTGGCCACCCCGCCCGTGAACGTGAACTCGTCGGCCACGCCGCCCGAGCGGGCGAGCAGGCTCATCGCGCGCAGGATCACCGCGCGGTGCAGGCCGGCGAGGATGTCCTCGCGCCGCTCGCCGACGGAGAGGCGCTCGCGCAGCTCGGCGCCGGCGAACACGGTGCACGTGGAGTTGATGCGGACGCGCCGCGTGCTCTGCTCGGCGAGGGGGCCCAGCTCGTGCAGGCCGATGTTCATCTCGTCGGCGATGTAGCCGAGGTACCGCCCGCACCCGGCGGCGCAGCGATCGTTCATCTGGAAGCTGGTGACGATCCCGTCGGCGTCGACCTGGATCGCCTTGGTGTCCTGGCCGCCGATGTCCAGCACCGTCCGCGTGCCCGGGAACATCGCGTGGGCGCCGAGGCCGTGGCAGAGGATCTCCGAGCGGATCCACTCCTTGGGGAAGGGGAGGCGGGCCCGCCCGTAGCCGGTGCCACAGGTGACGCGGGCGTCCAGGTCGGTGTCGACGGCCGCCTGCACGGCCATGCGCACGTCCGGCGGGTTGCCGACGCGGTCGAGGGCGGCGCCGATGTGGTCCTGGAAGCCGAGCTCCACGGGCGTGTTCTCGACCTGGATGATGCACTTGTCGAACAGGCCCAAAAGCAGGTCGAAGCTCGTGGCGTCGCGTCGCGCGATCTCCTCGGCGAGGCGGGAGAAGGCCGAGCCGGCGACGTCCCGGAAGAAGTCGGAGCGCACGGCGGGGTGCTCGGCCCGGAAGTACTGCTCCTCCTCGTCGCGGACGCCGGCGACGATCTCGTCCACCGCCGCGTGGGCGCCGGCCCGCAGGCCGGGGACGACCGCAAGGTCGATCTCCGCGTGGATGCCCTCGCCGAGCCGGACGAGCTGGGCGAGCGTCTGCTCGACGCGGAACGCCCGCAACAGCCGCTCCAGCGCGGGATCGCCCGCCTGGTTCGCGACGCGCTCGCGCAACAACCCGAACCGGGCGGAGACGAACGCCTCGGTGCGGGCCACGTTGGCGGCGAGATCGTAGTTGGCGCGGGAGTTGGTGATCCCCTGCCCGAGCACGCGCCCGTCCTCCCCGAGCACGACGGCCTTGGTGGTGGTCGACCCGAGATCGATGCCGACGTAGCAGTTCATGGAATGCTCCCGGGCTCCGCCGCGATCGCCGGGTTGGGTACGCGGGCCGCCGAGCGCCGCCGCTCCAGCAGCATCTGGAAGTAGCTCTCCAGCCGGTTCTTGATGTTGGCCGCGGAGAAGTAGCGGGGATCCACGAGATCGCTCTCGATGAACGCGCCGGGGATGCCCGTGCGCTTCTCCACCTCCCGCAGGATCAGCAGCTGCCCCGCGGAGAAGCTGTTGCAGCTCTTCACCGAGTTGATGACGAAGCCGTCCGCGGCGTACTCCTGGATGTAACGAACGAGCATGTCGATGCGATCGGGCAGGCTGTGGTTGGTGTAGCAGCCGCTGCAGTAGTCGCAGAGCGTGCCGAGCGGATCCTCCGCGTCGTGCCGGAACCCGAAGTCGTAGGTTCCACCCACCTTGGTGTAGGTGCTCGCCACCACCACCGCGCCCTCGTCGCTGAACATCTGCCAGAATTGGTTGAAGCTGGTCCAATTCGGGGGCCCCTCGACCACGAGGCGGAACCGCTGATCGTCGAGGCGCCCGCTCGGGGTCTCGGGGCCCTGGCCGGCCGCGATGCGCTCGTCGACCTCCTCCCGGAGCGCGGCGTAGTAGTCCTCGCCCTCCTGGGTGCCGCGGAACGCGCTGAACATCGGGCCGATGTAGTAGACGCCGCCGAAGTAGCTGTCGATCGGGCTCGGGGTGCGCTTCGCCGCGTGCAGCACGTGCACGAGGTCCTCCTCCGCGCGTGCCGAGCGACGCAACATCTCGCGCAGCCGCTCCTCGTCGTAGGCGCGCCCGGTCACCTTCTCGAGGGCCGGGATGACGTCCTCCCGGAGCTGGCGGATCATGTACGCCCGCTGCTCGGGGGTGACGTGACCGTCCCCCTGGTAGGGCACCTGGAGGAAGACCGTCGGGCAGTCGTAGTGTTCGCGCAACAGCTCGAACCACTTCATGAACGTGTAGCAGCCCGTGTAGGAAAGGAGCAGCAGGTCGGGCGGGGGCAGGCGGGTGCCGGTGGGGCCGATGTTGCCCTGGAGCATCATCCCGATGTCCGCCTTGACGTACGTGCACACATCCGCGCTGTGGCCGGCCTTCTCCGCCTCGGCGATGAAGCCGCGCGAGCGGCCGCGCATCCCGGACTGGAGCGCGTTGATCTCCGGGAGCACGGGCAGGGCGCCGAAGCTCCGGATGAGCTCGGTGAGGTTGCCGGGGACGAAGGTGTAGACGACCTTCTCGCCGGTCACCGGGGCGGCTTCGAGCCGCCGGAAGTGCTCGCCGATCATCTCCTTCTGCAGGAGCATGGAGCGGTCCTTGCTCACTTGGCACCTCCGGCGGCGGCGTGTGTGGTCTCGTCCCGGGTCCCGATCCAGAGCTTGATGGAGTCGGAGAACGTCCCTGCCTGCTCGCGGAACTGCTGGAACTGGCCGGTGTTCTCGGAGTACTCGAAGGCGATGCACGGGAGCTTCGCCGCCTCGGCGCCGGCGCGGAGCATGGGGCGGTCGAGGAGTGCCGGATCGCAGAAGGAGGGCGCGGCGAAGATGACACCGTCGGCGCCCGCGGCGGCCACCTGCTCGGGGATGAGGCGGCGCTTCCCGCCGGCCTCGGGCTCGTAGAGCACGCTCGTCTTGCGGTGGCGGTTCAGCGTGGCGTGGGCGAGCCGTTCCAGCGGGCCGCCCTCGGTCCCGACGCCGATGGGCCCGAGCACGAGCCGGTTCCCGACGAGGAGATCGTCGTCCACGATGTAGCAGCCGGCGCGTTCGATGGTGCGGATGAGGCCCAGGGGCGGCTGCTCGCAGAACGCCCCGACCAGGATCACGCGGGCGTTGTCGCGGGGATGCACCGGATCGCCCTCGGCGACCCGCAGGTAGGCGCGGGCCCGGGGCAGCCAGTCCTCGACGGGGCACACCTCGCCGGCGCGGAGCAGGAGGTAGAGCTCCTCGGTGGGGATCTTCCAGGGGGCCGCGCGCCGCAGGGCGTAGAGCGCCTCGACGACGGCACGCATCTCGTCGTACAACGCGATGGAGGCCTCGAGGTGCGCGTCGGTCACCACGCGCCCGGTGATCCGGGAGAGGTCCGAGAGGATGGTCTGGAGCTCCGCCACCCAGAACGGCATCGCCCGCTCGGGCCGGTTCACCTGGGGCAGGTCGACGTAGTGCACGTACGTGCCGGGCTCGAGCAGCTGCCACATCCCCGACAGGTTGCGGATCACGTCGCAGGTGCTCGGGAACAGCATCGCCGAGAGGCACTTCAGGCGCCCGGAGAGCCCGAGCTCGACCACCGAGCGGGGGAGGTGGCAGATGTAGCTCTGGTAGTAGGCGTCGCCCCGGATGATCTCCAGGTTTCCGCCGCCGTGGACGCCCACCGGCAGCATCCCCGCGGCGTGGATGAGCTCGCGGGGCACGTAGACCGGCAGGTACCCGCACGCGAGGCGGCCGGGCTCCGCGTCCAGCCACGCCCGCACGGCGCCGAGGTCGAGATCCTCGTAGAGCGCGCGCGCCCAGGCGACGATGTCGGCCCGCGCGGTTTTCACGGGCCCTTCGCGGGAGGGGGGCTCGGGGGTCATGCGGTCCTCCAGGTTGGTTTGCGCCGCTCCAGGAAGGCGCGCAGGCCCTCCTCCGGATCCGGGTGGTCCATCAGGTCCGAGAGGTAGAGGTGCTCGAGGGCCGGGAGGTCCTCGCGGAGCCCTTGGAGCAGGGGCCGCCGCGCCGCGCGCCACGCCATCCGCAGCGCATGGGGTGACAACGGCGCGAGGTCGCGCTCGTACCAGTCGACGATGGAGGCCTCGGGATCCTCCGTGCAGGCCTCGGCGAGGCCGAGCGCCACGGCGTCGGCGCCGCGTACGGACTCGCCGGTGGTCACCATCCGCGTGGCCCGCGCGCCGCCGACCCGCCAGCGCAGCCCCAGCGCGGCGAGCGGCGGGAACACGCCGAGCTTCACCTCGGGCACCCCGAGGGTGGCCTCAGGGGTCACATGCACGGTGCCGCACCAGAGCGCCAGCTCCGCGCCGCCGCCCAGGCAGCGCCCGCGCACCGCGGCAGATGTCGGGAGTCCGGCCTCCTCGAGCTCGAGGAAGAGGTCGTGGAAGGTGGGGAGCATCGCGCCCACCCGCCCGGGGAGGTGCTCCTCGACGGAGGCCCCGTAGCAGAAGTGCGCGCCCTGCCCGAGGAACACCAGGAGCCGCACACTCTTGTCGGCCGCGAGGCGCCCCACGACCTCCCGCAGGGCGAGCACGGCCTCCGTGTCCAGCAGGTTGGCCGGGGGGCGCGCGAGGACGACACGCACCAGCCCGCCGTCGTGGGAGGTGCGGACCTCGACCGGCGACCCCTTCGGGAGGGCGCTCACGCCGACACGTCCGGGACGAGCACGATGCGCCGGGTGGCCCGGTGCGCGTGCACGTCCGCGAAGGCCGTGCCGATCTCCGAGAGGGGCCGGAGCTCCACGCGCCCGGCGACGTCGATCCGCCCGTCCAGCGCCATCTGCACCACCTCCGGGTAGTACGCGGGGTCGCACCCCCAGTTGCCGAGGGCCCGGGCGTCGAACGCCATGAGGCTCGACAGGCGCACCTCGACGCGGGCGAGGGTGAAGCCGACCACGCAGAGGGTCGCGCCGTGGACCAGGAGGTCGAAGGCGAGGGCCTGGCCCGTCGAGGAGCCCGAACACTCGAGGATCGTCCAGCGCGTGGTGGGGACGCCGGCGGCCCGGCACGCCTCCAGGATCTGCTTCCGCACGTCGCGCGAGGCGCGGTCGGTCGCGTCCACGGTCAGCGAGACGCCGAGGGCGGCGGCCTCGGCGAGGCGCGTCGGGGCGACGTCGATACCGACGACCCACGCCCCGAGGGCCCGGGCGATCTGGGCCGCGTATCCGCCGACGCCGCCGAGCCCGATCACCACCGCGACGCCCCCGGTGGAGAGCCCGGCGCGTCGGATGGCCTGGAACGGCGTGGACACCGCGTCGGCGACGACCGCGAGGTGGCGGAGCGAGATCCCCGCGGCGCCGAGCGGCGCGTCGGGATCGCCCGTGAAGCCCGGCACGACGCACAGCCCACGCGCGGGCACGCGGACATGGGTGGCGAACCCGCCGTCCTGGTCGTTTCCGGGCATGATCTGCCGTCGGCAGATCATCGGTTGCCCCGCGCGACAGTCCTCGCAGGTGCCGCAGGGGATGACGGCGGGCACGACCACCCCGGCCCCGAGGAGGTGGGTCGCGGCGGCGCCGGCGCGGCGGACCACCCCCGAGATCTCGTGCCCGAGGATCAAGGGCAACGCGTGCCGCGTGCGCACGTCGTCGTAGAGGAAGCCCAGATCGGTGTGACAGAGGCCGCAGCCCGCCACCTCGACCAGCACCTCGTCGTCCGCGAGCGGGCCCACCTCGCGCGCGGCGGGGCGCAGCGGGGCGCCGGCCTCCACCAGCTCGTACCCGCGCAGCCCCCCGGTCACGCGCCCAGCCCGAACACCCGGCTGGCGTTGCCGGAGAGGAGGAGCTCGGCGCGCTCCGGCGGGATGCCGAGGCGCGCGAAGTCCTCGAGGTAGCGGGCCCAGTCGAGGCCGTTCGTCCCGAACATCACCTTCTGGCAGCCCGTCCGGGACTTCATGAACGAGACCAGGGACGGCGAGAGGTACCGCGGCATCCAGGCGCTCGTGGAGATGTAGACGTTGGGCCACTTCGTGGCGACGGCGATCGCCTCGTCGACCCACGGGAAGCCGGTGTGCGTGCCGACGAGCACCAGGTCGGGGAAGTCGCAGGCGATGCGGTCGAGCTGCATCGGTCGGCCGTGCTCGCTCGGCATGGCCTCCAGCACGTGTCCGATCTGCATCGTGACCGGGATGCCCAGACCCTCGCACATGGCGTAGAGCGGGTAGAGCTTCCGGTGGTCGAGCCCGATGTCGTAGCCGTAGATGTGGAGGTAGACGCCCTTGTAGCCGTGCTCCCGCACGTCCCGCGCCACCTTGTCCAGGCTGGCCCGGATGTGGAGCGGATCGTAGTCGGCGAGGCCGTAGATCCGACCGGGGAAGCGCCGGGACAGCTCCGCGATGCGGTCGGTCATGTCCAGCGCGAAGCGCTCCTGCCGCGTGTAGGACCAGGCCAACAGGTCGGTGGCGAGCACCGTCTGCACCCCCGCCGCGTCCATGGCGGCGATCAGCTCCTCGGCGGTCGCGTAGCCGTCACCCCAGGCCTGCTCGACCTTGCACTTGAGCTCGCCCGGGGCGTTCGTGGCCTGGACCCAGCTGTCCTTCCACTCCCGCAGCAGGAGGGGAAAGAGGGTGTCGACGGCGGCGGGCGCCATGGGGAGGCTCCTTTCCCGGGTGACAGCACCCGGGCGGCAGGGTTGCCTCCTCCGTTAGCCGGGCGTCCTACGCCGAGACATCGGTTGAACGACCGATGGCGTGACCGACGCACCTGCCACGATCACCGCCCATCGGGCGCGGTCGGCGCCGCTCGGGGCGCCGGGGACCGCGCCCTGCGTCGGTCGCCCGACCGGGCTGCTCCCCTCGGCTACACCGGCTCCTTCGGCTTCGTCGACCCGTAGGCCGGCGGGTCGCTCCCCGGGAACGACTCCTGCGAGCTCTCGTCCACGCTCGCGCCGGGCCTGCGCCCGGGCGCGGTCTGCGGCGCCCCGGACAAGCCGCCCCGCGCCCGATCGTCGCGACCGGAGAGGAGCTGGCGCACCATGAACGGCAGGATGCCGCCGTGGCGGAAGTACAGCACCTCCTGCGGCGTGTCGATGCGCACGAGGACGCGAATGTCCCGCGCGCCGTCGGCACCGGTCACCCGCACGGTGACCTCGCGCCCCGCCTTGAACCCGGTCCGCACGGCCTCGGCGAGCCCGACGACGTCGAAGGTCTCGTCCCCGGCGAGGTGGTGGGACTCGACGCTCTCGCCCGGGAGGAACTGGAGGGGCACGATCCCCATGCCGACGAGGTTGCTGCGGTGGATCCGCTCGTAGCTCTCCGCGATCACGGCGCGCACGCCCTGGAGCATCGGTCCCTTCGCCGCCCAGTCGCGGCTCGAACCGGAGCCGTACTCGGCGCCCGCGAGCACGACGAGCACGGTCCCGTCGGCCTGGTAGCGCATCGCGGCGTCGTAGACGGGCAGCACCTCTCCCGTGGGGAGATAGCGCGTGTAGCCGCCCTCCACGCCGGGGACCATCTGGTTGCGGATCCGCACGTTGGCGAAGGTGCCGCGCACCATGACGTCGTGATTTCCGCGGCGCGCGCCGTAGCTGTTGAAGTCCGACGGGGGCACGCCGTGGTCCACGAGGAACGTACCCGCCGGTGACGATGCGCCGATGTTCCCGGCGGGCGAGATGTGATCGGTGGTGACGCTGTCGCCGAGTACGGCGAGGCACCGGGCGCCCTGGATCTCGGACACGGTCTCCGGGGCGTCGCGGAGCATGCCCTCGAAGTACGGGGGGTTCCGGACGTAGGTGGACGTGTCCTCCCAGGCGTAGCGGGCGCCCGACGGCACGTCGAGGGCGCGCCAACGGTCGTCCCCCGTGAGCAGGTCGGCGTACGCCGCGGCGAACAGCTCCGGTACGATGTTGCCCTCAACGACCTTGCGCACCTCGTCCTGGGACGGCCAGATGTCGCGGAGGTGGACGGGCGCACCGTCACTCCCGATGCCGAGCGGCTCGGTCTCCAGGTCGACGTCGATGCGCCCGACGAGGGCGAAGGCGACGACGAGGGGCGGCGACATCAGGTAGTTGGCGCGCACCTCCGGCTGGATGCGGCCCTCGAAATTGCGGTTGCCGGAGAGCACGGACGCGACCACGAGCTTGCCGTCGTGGATCGCGGCGGAGACGGCGTGGGGGAGGGGGCCGGAGTTGCCGATGCAGGTGGTGCAGCCGTAGCCGACGAGGGAGAAGCCGAGCGCCTCGAGGCTGGGGAGCAGGCCCGAGCGTGCGTAGTAGTCGGTCACGACGCGGCTCCCGGGCGCGAGGGAGGTCTTGACCCACGGCTGTGTCCGGAGCCCGCGCGCCACGGCCTTCTGGGCGAGCAGGCCCGCGGCGACCATCACGCTCGGGTTCGAGGTGTTCGTGCAGCTCGTGATGGCGGCGATGACGACGGAGCCGTGCTCGATGGTCGCCCCGCCGACCGGCTGGCTCCCGCTGTCGATGCTCCCGCCCGCGGGCAAGAGCGAGGGCAGCGCATCCCGGAAGCTGTCGGCGGCCCGGCCGAGCGGCACGCGGTCCTGGGGGCGCCGGGGCCCCGCGATCGAGGGCACGACGCCGCCGAGATCGAGGGCGAGGACCTCGCTGTAGGCGGGCTCGGGCGCGTTGGGATCGTGGAACAGGCCCTGCGTGCGCGCGTAGGCCTCGACGAGGGCCACCCGGGCGGGGTTGCGGCCGGTGAGGCGGAGGTAGTCGAGCGTGCGGACGTCGATGGGCCACATCGCGCACGTGGCGCCGTACTCGGGGGACATGTTGGAGATCGTGGCGCGGTCGGCGAGGGAGAGGCTGGAGACGCCGGGCCCGAAGAATTCCACGAACTTGCCGACGACGCCGTGCCGGCGCAGCCGCTCGGTGACCGTGAGCACGAGATCGGTGGCGGTGGCGCCCTCGCGGAGCCGCCCGTCGAGGCGCACGCCGACGACCTGCGGCACGAGCAACGAAATCGGCTGGCCGAGCATGGCCGCCTCGGCCTCGATGCCGCCCACGCCCCACCCGACCACGCCGAGCCCGTTGACCATGGGCGTGTGCGAGTCGGTGCCGACGACGGTGTCGGGGTAGGCGCACACGTCTTCGGCGTTGAGCTCGTCGGAGGAGAAGACCACGCGGGCGAGCGACTCGAGGTTCACCTGGTGGCAGATGCCGGCGTTCGGGGGCACGACGGTGAGGTTGCGGAACGCCTGCTGGCCCCACCGCAAGAAGCGGTAGCGCTCCTGGTTGCGCGCATAGTCGTGATCGACGTTGATCCGCGCGGCGTCGGGCGTTCCGAAGGCGTCGACCTGGACGGAGTGGTCGATGACGAGCTCCACCGGCACGCGCGGATTCACCACGGAGGGATCGCCGCCGAGCCGCGCCACGGCATCGCGCATGGCGGCGAGATCGACGATGGCGGGCACGCCGGTGAAGTCCTGGAGGAGCACCCGCGCGGGCCGGAAGGCGATCTCGCGGTCGGGCACGCCCGTCGGCGTCCAGCGGGCGAGGGCCTCGATGTCCTCCCGCGTGACGGTGATGCCATCCTCGTTGCGGAGGAGGTTCTCCAGGAGCACACGAATCGCGAAGGGGAGCCGGGCGACGTCGGCGAGGCCGCTCAACGCGTCGAGGCGGTAGAGGCCGTACGACCGGCCGCCGACGGGGAGGGAGGCGCGGGCGGAGAAGCTGTTCACGATTCACCGGGGAGGTGGCTTTGGTAAGCGCGAAGGCGTCGGCGGAAAGGCCGCCCGGCTCACTTTGCTGCCATCCCCGCGGACATCGTGGTGAGCAGGCGCGCGAGGCGACCGTCGTCGGCGAGCGCGTCGGGCATGGCGCCACAGAGCTCGATGCCGCCGGGGTGGCCGGTGAGCGTGACGAACAGCGGGTTGCCGAGGTTGCCGGGGGGGATCCAGAAGAGGCCGTGCCCGCGGAACCCCTTGTGGTCGAGGACGTTGGGATCGAGCCGACCGAGGTTGGAGATCGCCGCGGAGTTGCTCGCGCGGCCTCTCCGGAGCGCGGCGCGCGCGTCGGCGCCGCCGGCGGCCACCATCGCCGCGAGGGGCACGAACCTCAACGGATGCGTGGCACGGATGACGTCGATCTCGTCGCGCCGTTCGAGGGCCGCGGCGATGGCGGCACCGACGGCCTCCGGCGAGCCGGGCGCGTCCGTCGGGAGCTCGACCCGCACGAAGCCGGTGAGGTTCGCGGCGGCGCGCAGGCCGTCGTGATGGCGGCGGAGGTCGACGGGGAGGGAGACACGGAGGAGGCCCCGGCCGTCGGGCTGGAACGTGCGCGACGCGTCGGCGAGCGCGACGATCGCCCGCGGGAGGACGTTGCCGCCCGAGCGCGGGAGGGTGACGCGGGCCCACGTGACCGACTCGTCGGCGGTGGTCGCGGGCCCGGTCGGAAACGTGGCGTCCGCGGCGGGCGCGCGTCTCGACCCACGGCTTCCCAACCCGTCGACCAGCGCCACGTCGGACAGATCGGCGAACGCGGCGCCCCGGATCGGCTCCCCGCGCAGCGCCGCGCCGAGGTCCTCGGCGAGGGCCCAGGCGGCGCGCCCGTCGAACGCCGCGTGGTGGGTACGCAACACGACGCGCGGCGGCGCCCCGGCGACGAGCAGCGCCTCCACGATCGGCCCCTCCTCGGGGTCGAGCCGGCGCCCGGTGAACGGCGCGGGGCCGCGTGCGTCCCACCCGGCGCCGTCCACCTCGACGACGGCGGGGGGCGCGCCGTCCCCCACCCAGCGGGTCCACCCGAGCGTGCCCCGGAGCCGCGCGCGTGCGCCGGGCCACGCCGGGAGGATCGTCTCCACCGCGGCGCGCCACCGCGTCGCGTCGAGATCGCCGGCCCCCTCCACGACGAGCTGGTTCACGAACGGGGGCCAGAGGCGGTCCGCGGTGAGCCACACGCGCTCGATCCCGAACAGCGGCCGGGAGGGGATCACGCGATGTCCAGCCACGGTGGGTCCGGGAACATCGCGAGCAGGTGCGCCTGGAACGCGCGGACCCGCTCGGGCACGTGGCGTCGGTCCGGGCGCACGAGCCAGAACCGGTAGGTGGCGCCCGACCATGCGGGCAGGACCCGGACGAGCTCGCCCGACTGGAGCGACGCCCGGAGCGCCCAGTCCGGGAGGTTCACGATCCCGCCGCCCGCCACCGCGGCGTGCACGAGCGCGATCGACGAGTCGAAGACCAACGGGCCGTTCACCGACACCGCCACCCGTTGCTCCCCCGATGACAGGATCCAAGCCCCCGGCTGGGCGCTGCCGCCGTAGAGGAGGCAGGCGTGGTCGGCGAGCTCCGACGGGTGGGTCGGTGCGCCGTGCCGCGCGAGGTAGGCCGGGCTCGCGGCGGGCAGGAGCCGGAAGGGCCACAACAACCGGGCCACGAGGTGGCCGTCCAGCAGCTCGCCGCCGCGCACGGCGAGATCGATTCCCTCGGCGAGCAGGTCCACCTTGCGGTCGTCGAACTGGGCCACAACGCGAACGTCGGGGTGCAGCTCCTGGAAGGCGCGGAGCGAGTCGAGCATCCAGGTCAGCCCGAAGGCGGCGGGCATCGAGACCCGGAGCGTTCCCATGGCGGCGCGCGCCTCCTCCCGCACGCGCGCCTCGGCCTCGGCGAGCCCGTTCAGGTGGGGCACGGAGGCCTGGAAGAAGGCCTCGCCCGACGCTGTGACCGCGACCTTCCGTGTCGTACGGTGCAACAGTCGGACGCCGAGACGCTCCTCCAACGCCGCGATCATGCGGCTGACCTGGGATCGGGAGAGGCCCGTCGCCTCTCCCGCACGAGAGAAGCTGGTTGTCTCCACGACCTTTACGAAGACCTCCACGTCGGTGACTCGGCTCATTGTTGCGCATCATGCAACAGAGTGGACCCGCGTGGGGGCTTACGGGGAGGCAGAGCGTACGGTATTCGTCCACACGTGTAGGCCTTTTGGGCCTGCCTGGAGGAACCCTTGCGCATCCTGACTCTCCTCTCCCTCGTCGTGCTGGTGGCCTGCACCGGACCGAAGTCCGGCGACACCGGCGATTCCGCCGACGCCGATACGGACACCGACACGGACACGGACACCGATACCGACACGGACACCGATACCGACACGGACACCGATACCGACACGGACACTGATACCGACGTGGCGGCCGTCTCCTTCGCGGGCGACGTTTGGCCGATCATCGAGGACAACTGCTCGTCCTGCCACGCGGACGACACCTGGCACCCGGGCTACAAGCTGGACACCGCGGCCAACACCTACAACGCGTTCCTGACCGACACGCCGGACGACGCGCGGGCCGGCTTCAGCTCCTACGTCGTCCCGGGGGACGCCGCGACGTCCGTGCTGATCAACAAGCTCAACACGTCTCCGAGCTACGGCGGCTCGCAGATGCCGTTGCGCGGCGAGACCTCGGCGCCGCTGCCCGCGGCCCAGATTCAGCTCATCACCGACTGGGTCAACCAAGGCGCAGCGAACAACTAGGCCGGTCCGGCTGGTGGCGGAGGTCGACCTCCGCCGCCCGCCTCGGCGCCGCCCGTCGGGATAGGCTCCGTCGCCATGGCATCCCATCCCACCCGCTCGAAGGTCAACCCCGGTCGCGTCGCCGCGGTGCAGGCCCTCCTCTCCGTCGAACGTGGCGAACACGCCGAGGATGCGCTCGCGCGCCTCGCCCCCGCCGACCCCGCCGACCGCGGCCTCGCCTGGCACCTCGTGCTCGGCGTCCTCCGCAACCGCTCGGCGATCGACAGCATCATCCAGCAGGCGGCGAAGCGCACGACCAAGAACCTCGATCCCGAGGTGCTGGCCGCGCTCCGGATGGGCGTGTTCGAGCTTCGGCGCTCGCGCGTTCCGCCCCACGCGGCGGTGGACCAGGCCGTCGAGGTCTGCCGCGCCATCGGCGCCGGCCACGCCGCCGGCTTCGCCAACGCCGTGCTCCGCAACCAGGGCAGCTTCGAGCCCGACGACGACGCGCGCCTCGGCCATCCCGCGTGGCTCGTGCACCGGTGGCGCCGCCGCTACGGCAAGGACGCCGACGTGTGGATGGAGGCGAACAACGAGCCCGCGAGCATCTACCTCGCCGCCAAGGAGGATCCCGCCGGGGTCGCGCGCGCGTTCCAGCACCGCGGGATCGCCATCGTCCCCGCAGGGCCCGACCTGTTCCGCCTCCCCGAGGGCGTCGGGGCCGTGGAGGAGCTCCCCGGCTACGCGGAGGGGCAGTGGTGGATCATCGATCCGGCCGCGCTCGCCATCGCCGACCTCGTGGGGGAGTTCCCCGCCGGCGCCGACGTGCTCGACACCTGCGCCGCGCCCGGGGGCAAGAGCTTCCGCCTCGCGAGCCGCGGCGCCCGCGTGTTCGCCACCGACGTCGACCCGGCGCGGCTGGAGCGCGTGCAGGAGGGCGCCGAGCGCCTCGATCTGCCCGTGTGGGGGCAGGCCCACGACTGGACCGCGGGCCCGCTCGACCGCACCTTCCCGTTGGTGCTCGTCGACGCCCCGTGCACCGGGCTCGGCACGCTCCGCCGCCACCCGGACATCCGGTGGCGTCGCAAGCAGGAGGACATCGCCGCGGCCGCGACGCGCCAATGGGTGATCCTCCAGAACGCCGCCCGCTGCGTCGCCCCCGGCGGGGCCATCGTCTACGCGGTGTGCTCGCCCGAGCCCGAGGAGGGCGTCGACATCGCCAAGAAGCTCGGGTGGACCATCGAGGCCACTTTCGACAACGCGCCGGCGCTCGGCGGGGAGGACGTGTTCTGGGGGTGCCGGATGCGCGCGCCTTCGGTGGAGGGCGTGGACGCGGGCGGGGCGGCGGGCGGGGCGGCCGACACCCCGTGAGCTTCGACGCCGCCGACACCCCCATGTTCCGGCAGTACCGGGAGCTGAAGGCACAGTACCCGGACGCGCTGCTCTTCTTCCGCATGGGGGATTTCTACGAGCTCTTCGGGCCCGACGCCGTCTGGACCGCGGCGGCGCTCGAGCTCACCCTGACGGCGCGCAACAAGGAGTCCCCCGACCCCGTGCCGATGTGCGGCGTGCCGCACCACGCGGCCGACGGCTACATCCGCCGGGCGGTCGAGATGGGCCGCAAGGTCGCCATCGCCGACCAGGTGGAGGACCCGCGGCAGGCCAAGGGCATCGTGCGGCGCGAGGTCGTGCGCGTCGTGACCCCGGGGCTCTCGGGCGACAACGTGGATGCCCACGAGTCGGCCTTCCTCGTGGCCGTCTGCGGGGGCGTCGAGGGCGGCGCCTACGGGCTCGCGATGCTCGACGCCTCCACCGGCGATCTGCGTGTCACCGAGCCGCGCACCGCGGACGAGCTGATCGCCGAGCTCGGCCGGATCGAGCCCCGCGAGGCCCTGCTCACCATCGGGGTGGACGATCCCGCCCTCCGCGCCGCGCTCGGCGCCGCGCCGGTCACCGTGCTCCCGACGTTCCCGGTGGACGCCGCGGGCATCGCCGCCCGCTTCGGCGCGGAGCACGGGGTGGGCGCCGCCGGCCTCGGCGCCGTCGGCGCGCTGCTCGACTACGCCTCGACCTACCTGCGCTCCGGCCTCGCCAACGTCGTGACGCTCAAGCCATACGTGCTCGGCGGCTCGCTCGGCATCGACGACGCCACGCGTCGCAACCTCGAGCTGTTCCGCCCGCTCCGGGGCGCCGGCCGCAAGGGCACGCTCCTCGGGCTCCTCGACACCGCGCGCACCGCCATGGGCGGGCGGCTCGTGCGGGAGTGGCTCGGGGCGCCGCTCCTCGACGTGGACGCGATCGTCGCCCGGCAAGCCGCCGTCGCCGCCTTCGTGGCCGAGCCGAACGGCCGGCGTGCCGTCATCAGCGCGCTCGCCGAGGTGGCCGACCTCGAGCGCATCGCCGCCCGGGTCTCGCTCGGCACCGCCACGCCGCGCGATCTCGGGGCGCTCCGCACGTCGCTCGCGCGCCTCCCCGAGATCGCCATCACGCTCACCGCGCTCGACACGAGCCGTGAGCCCGACGGGACCAGCGCGTCGCTCGGCTCCCGGCTGCCGGCCGACCTCGCGGCCGACGTGACCGCCGATCTCACCCGGTGGCTCGTCGACGAGCCGCCGCCGACGCAATCCGAGGGCGGCATCGTCCGCCCCGGCGTGCACGAGGAGCTCGACCACCTCCGGGGGCTCTCCCTCGACGCGAAGGGCGCCATCGCCGCGATGGAGGGCGCGCTCCGCGACGAGACCGGCGTGTCGAGCCTGAAGATCCGCCACAACGGCGTGTTCGGCTACTACATCGAGGTCACCAAGGCGAACCTGCACAAGGTCCCGCCCGCGTGGCACCGGAAGCAGACGATCGCGGGCGGCGAGCGGTACATCACCCCCGCGCTCAAGGAGTACGAGGAGCAGGTGTCGGGCGCCGACGGGCGGCGCATCGAGCTCGAGATGGAGCTGTTCGGGGCGCTGCGGGCGCGCGTGGCGGCCGAGGTCGGGCGCTTGCAGATCGTGGCGCGCGGCGTGGCGGAATTGGACGTGCTCGCGTCGTTCGCCGAATTGGCCGTGCGGAGCCGCTGGGTGCGGCCCACCGTCGACACGAGCGCCACGTTGGACATCCAGGCCGGGCGGCACCCCGTGGTCGAGGCGACCCTCCAGGGCGAACGCTTCGTTCCCAACGACGTGCGCCTCGACGAGCGCGGCCGGCTCGTGCTCCTGACCGGGCCGAACATGGCGGGCAAGAGCACGCTGATGCGCCAGATCGCGCAGATCGTGCTGCTCGCGCAGGTGGGGGCGTTCGTGCCCGCGACCACCGCGCGCATCGGCGTGTGCGACCGCATCTACGTGCGCGTGGGTGCCAGCGACGACGTGGCCCACGGCCAATCCACCTTCATGGTGGAGATGGCCGAGACCGCCAACATCCTCGTCGGCGCCACGAGCCGCTCGCTCGTGCTCCTCGACGAGATCGGCCGGGGCACCTCCACCTACGACGGCCTCGCCATCGCCTGGGCGGTCGCGGAGGATCTGCACGATCGCATCCAATGCCGCGGCGTGTTCGCCACCCACTACCACGAGCTGGCCGCGCTCCCCGAGACCTGCCCGCACGTGCGCAACCTGCACGTCGCGGTGACCGAGCACGGCGAGAAGATCGTGTTCCTCCGCAAGCTCAAGGAGGGCGCGGCGAGCGGATCGTACGGCATCCAGTGCGCGCGGCTGGCCGGGCTGCCGGCGCCGGTCGTCAAGCGCGCGAAGAACCTGCTCCAACAACTGGAGAAGCGCCGGCCCAAGCCGGAGGCGACCCAACTCTCGTTGTTCGGGGGTGGGGCGGCCCCGGAGGTCGACACGGTGCGCCTCGTGGAGGTGCCCATCGCGCCGCCGGTCGCGCCGCTCACCGACCCGATGCGCGAGGCCGTGCAGGCGCTCGATCCCGACACGATGAGCCCGCGCGACGCGCTCGTGGCGCTCTACAAGCTCCGCGACCTGCTCGGGTGAGCTTCGAGCCCGCGATCGAGGCGTTCTGCGGGTGGGCGCGCGTGGAGCGTGGCCTCGCGAAGAACACCGTCCTCGCCTACCACGCCGATCTCTTGCGGCTCGGCGCGTGGATGGAGGGGCGGGGGATCGGTGACCCGGGAGACGTCCGCCACGAGCACCTCACCGCCTACGTCGCATCGCTGGTGGAGGAGGTCGGGCTCGATCTCCGCAGCGTGGCGCGGCACCGGAGCGCCTTCCGCCAGCTCTTCAAGTTCCTGATTCGGGAAGGGGTGTTGCGGTCCGATCCCTCGACGCGGGTCGAGGGCAAGGTGCCGCCCCGAAAGCTGCCGACCGTGCTCTCGGAGGGGCAGGTCGAGGCGCTCCTCGCGGCCCCCCTCGCGACGCCCGGTGGGGACGATCCGCTCGGCCTCCGCGACGCAGCCATGATCGAGCTCATGTACAGCTCGGGCCTGCGTGTCACCGAGCTCGTCACGCTCCCGTACGCGTCGGTGCACGTCGAGGGCGGGTTCCTCCGCGTGCGCGGAAAGGGTGGCAAGGAGCGGCTCATCCCCATGGGGGAGGAGGCCGTGGCGCGGATCGTGCGGTACGACCGCATGGTGAGGCGGGGCCAGGATCCCGACTTGCGCGAGCCGGCGCTGTTCCTCTCCCGGTTGGGCGGACCGATGACGCGCCAGAACTTCTGGGAGCGGCTCACCAACTATGCGCGGCGGGCGGGCGTGCACGCGCGCGTGACGCCACACCAGCTCCGACATGCCTTCGCCACCCATTTGTTGGAGCACGGCGCCGATCTGCGCCTCGTCCAGGCGATGCTCGGCCACGCCGACATCAGCACCACCCAGATCTACACCCACGTGGCGCGCGAGCGATTGAAGCGGGTGCATGCGGAGTTTCATCCTCGGGGCAGCTGATCGGGACTGATTGGGCGGCCCGGCGGCGGAGCCGCCGTCGGTGCCCTGCGGGCTCGCGCTACGCGCTCGGCTCGCGCCTGC
>JAKFCH010000413.1:0-24844 GCA_036676765.1 Deltaproteobacteria bacterium | reverse complement strand
GGGGCGGCGGGCCGCCCTCCGGTGCCCTCACGCGGGGTGATGTATGTCTTACAAAGGTACGAGGCTGGCTTTCGCGGATCGTCGGGGCCCGATAACGGGTCCGACATGACTCGCCTCCTCGTGATCGAAGACGAACCCCTCCTCGCCGACACCCTCCGGAAGGGCCTCCAGGACGAACGTTTCGTGGTCGACGTCGCGTACGACGGCCTTGCCGGGCTCCGCGCCGCCGAGCACGGGGGCTACGACCTCGTCCTGCTCGACCTCCTCCTCCCGGGCTTGCCCGGGCTCGCCGTCTGCCGCCGCCTCCGCGCCGCAGGCGTGAACGTCCCCCTCCTGATGCTGACGGGGCTCGGCTCCACCGCCGACGTGGTGGCCGGCCTCGACGCGGGCGCGGACGACTACCTGACGAAGCCGTTCGGGTTCACCGAGCTCCTCGGGCGGGTGCGCGCCCTCCTCCAGCGCGCGGCGATCGGCCAGTCCGGCCCCCGCTACCGCGTGGGCCCGCTCGAGCTCGACGTGGCGGCGCAGCGGGCGTGGCGGGACGGCGCGGAGGTCGCCCTCACGTTCGAGGAGTTCAAGGTCCTCGAAGCGCTGGTCCGGCGCCGCGGGATGGTGCTCTCCAAGAGCCGGATCGCCCAGACCTTGTGGGTGCGCGGCCCGCTGCCTGCCCCCGACGCGGTGGAGCCCCACGTGGCCAGCTTGCGGCGGAAGATCGACCGCAACCGGTCCCCGCGGCTCATCCACCCGGTGGGCGGGGGCGGGTACGTCGTGCGGCTCGAGGACGAGTGATCGTCGGCGCCTGAGCTCGGGGTGACACCTCGAACGGCGGCTTGTCTTGGTTGATCCGGCATCCATGCGGAACGGCGTCGTTTTTTATCTTGGGTCCGCTTGATCGGTCGGCACCCGTCGTTTACCGTGGGCCCAAACGGGGGACCGGGTGCAAGGCATGCTGACGTGGCTGCTTCTGGCAGTGGGCTGTGTTGGAGACGATTCGGCCAAGCAGGAGGATTGTAACGGAGGCGAGGCGCTCTGCGATCAGGAGGAGCCCGACGACACCGGGGGCTCGGACGACTCGGCGGCCCCGGACGACTCGGCGGCCCCGGACGACTGCACGGCCGAGGCCGAGCGCTGCGACGGCGTCGACAACGACTGTGACGGCGCGGTGGACGAGGACGCGACCGACGCGACCACCTGGTACATCGACGCCGATGGGGACGGCCACGGGGACAGCGCCGACGCGCGGGTCGCGTGCGCGCAGCCCGACGGCACCGTGGCGGCGGCGGCGGACTGCGACGACGGCGATCCGGAGGTGCACCCCGGCGCCGCGGAGCGGTGCGACGGCGCGGACGACGATTGTGACGGCGCCGTGGACGAGGCCGAGGCCGGCGGATCGGCACCCTGCCCCGACGGAGGCGATCCCTCTCCCTCCCACCCGGCCGATGTGTTGGATCTGACGAATTGGAAGATCACGCTCCCGGTGGCGAGCTCCGACGATCCGGCGAGCCCGCGCGAGGTGCTCCAGCCCGAGCTCGACACGTTCACGCTCGCGCCCTACTTCCACCTCGCCGATTCGGGGGAGGGCGTGGTGTTCCGAGCGAACGCGGGGGGCGTCACGACCAGCGGGTCCAGCTACCCCCGGTCGGAGCTGCGCGAGATGACCGACGGCGGCGCGGAGAAGGCGAGCTGGTCGACGACCTCCGGCGTCCACGCCATGACGATCACCCAGGCGATCCACCACCTCCCCGAGGTCAAGCAACACGTGGTGGCAGGCCAGATCCACGACGCCGGAGATGACGTTGTCATGATCCGGCTGGAAGGGGAGCACCTGTTCGTCGAGGGTGGTGGGGAGGAGCTCGGGGACCTCGATCCCAGCTACACCCTGGGCGAGGAGTTCACGGTGCGCTTCGTGGTCGAGGACGGCCAGATCGATGTGTACTTCAACGACCTGTCCACCCCCGTGGTGCGCGTGCCGAGCGACACGACCGGCTGTTACTTCAAGGCGGGCGCCTACACCCAGTCCAACACCGACCGGGGCGATGCCGCAGACGCCTACGGAGAGGTCGAGATCCGCGATCTGGTGGTCACCCACGAGTAGGCCGACCGCCCCGACACCCCCCATCGACGACTCAGTGTCTCGGTCGTAGATCAAACGGGACATTGTGGGGGATGGATGTGTCTTCCCGAGATTGATCGGGCGCGTCGTTGGATGTTCCGGACGGCGCTGCCGTTCTGGGCCGACGCCGGGGTGGACCGTGTCCACGGGGGCTTTCACGAAGCCCTCGATCTGCACGGGAGGCCTGCCGGCGTCGACTTCCGGCGCCTCCGCGTGACGTGTCGGCAGATCTACGTCTACGCCCATTCGGCCACGCTCGGCTTCTCCGCCGGCCTCCCGGCGGCGCGCCGGGGCTTCGAGTACCTCGTGTCGAAGGCCTGGTTGGGAGGGGACAAGGGCTGGGCGCGCCTGTTGACACCTCGTGGCGATGTCTCGGACGGGGCGCCGGATCTCTACGATCACGCGTTCGTCCTGTTCGCGCTCGGGTGGCTGCACCGCGCCGGGGGCGATCCCGAGCCGATCGCCTGGGCGCACCGGACGCTCGACTTCCTCGAGGCGCGGATGAGGCATCCCACCGCGCCCGGGTTCCTGCACGTCCGGCCCGCCGTGGGCTGGCGGCTCCAGAATCCGCACATGCACCTGCTCGAAGCCGCGTTGTGCCTCTACGAGGCCACCGGCGGCGCGCGGTTCGCCGACCTCGCGCACGAGCTGGTCGAGCTCTTCACGACCCGGTTCTTCGACGGGCGTACGGGAACGCTCGGCGAGTGTTTCACCGAGGATCTCGCCCGCGCGCCCGGGGAGGCCGGCCGCCGCGTCGAGCCCGGGCACCACTTCGAGTGGGCGTGGCTCCTCGCGAGCCACCAGCGCCTCCTCGGCACGCCCGTGGCCGAGCTCGCGCGACCGTTGGTGGCCTTCGCCGAGCGGCACGGCGTGCACCCGGAGTCCGGGGCCACGTTCAACGCCGTTCGCGAGGACGGTCTACCCATCGATCGGGGCTCGCGCACGTGGCCGAACACGGAGCGAATCAAGGCGCACATCGCGCTGTTCGAGCTCGACGGCACGGATCCGCGCGCCCCGATCGCCCAATCGACCCGCCTTCTGTTGGATCGGTACCTCGCGCATCACCCGGCCGGCACCTGGCTCGATCACTTCGACGGGGAGGGGCGGCCCATCGCCGAGACGATCCCCGCGGGGACGCTCTACCACCTGCTCGTGGCGTTCGCCGAGCTCTGGCGAGTGGAGCCGGCCCTGCGCGCGCTCCCGACGGCACGTGATCGTCACCAACCTCGGGCTCCGCGGCCCTTGGTCCCGTCCGAGCGGGTGGGTAGTTTGGATAGGGTGGTGCGGCGGTCGTCCGAGGGGAGTGTCAGGGTCAAGTCATAGATCCGGACGAGTCGCTCGCAAACTTCCACGATCGTCCGTTGGATCCCGTGCGTTCCGGGTCGGGTCCTACCCCCCGTCGCCGCCGGTGTCCCTCGGACCCACGCGCGCCAGCGCCGCTGGCAGGAGTAGCCCTTGAGGATCGCCGTCATTGGTCTCGGGTACATCGGCTCGGTGAGCTGCGGGTGCCTCGCGCGCCTCGGCCACCACGTGATTGGGATGGACATCGACCGACACAAGGTGGACACGCTCGCCGAGGGGCGACCCCCCGTGGTCGAGGCGGGGCTCGCGGCGCTGATCGCCCAGGCGCACCAGGAACGACGGCTGACGGCGACCCGCGAGATGGGCGTCGCCATCGCCGAGAGCGACGTGGCGCTGGTGTGTGTCGCCACGCCGTCGCGGCCCGACGGCGGCGCCGACGACGCCCAGCTCGTCGCCGCGATCGCCGAGATCGCGCACGCGCTGCGGGCGAGCGGGCGCACCCGGTACACCGTCATCGTCCGGTCCACCTGCCTGCCCGACGTGCACCGCCGTCTTCAGGAGCTCCTGGCGGCCACCTCCGGGCTCTCCTACGATCGCGGCCTCGGCTATGCCAGCAACCCCGAGTTCTTGCGCGAGGGGTGCGCGGTGGACGACTTCTTCGCCCCGCCGAAGATCGTGTTCGGCGCACGCGGGGAGGCGACGGAGGCGGTGTGCCGCGCCCTCTACGCGGGCATCCCGGGCGAGACCTTCTTCATGGAGCCCGGCGCGGCCGCGATGGTGAAGTACGCCGACAATTACTATCACGCGGTCAAGGTGACCTTCGGCAACGAGATCGGCCTGTTGTGCCGACAGTTGGGTGTCGATCCCTACGCGGTCATGGACGTGTTCTGCAAGGACCGCAAGCTGAACATCTCGGCGCGCTACCTGCGTCCGGGCGCGCCCTTCGGCGGATCGTGCCTCCCCAAGGACGTGCGGGCGCTCAAATTCGTGTCATCGCAGAACGACGTGCCGCTGAAGATGCTCCAGGGGGTCGACGCGTCCAACCGCTACCAGATCGGCCGGCTCGTCGCGCGCATCGAGGCCGCGGATCCCGCCGCGGTCGGATTTCTCGGCCTGTCCTTCAAGGAGGGCACGCCGGACCTCCGCGAGTCCCCCTTCCTCGAGGTCCTGCGTCGCCTGGTCGCCGCGGGCCGCGTGGTCCGGGTGTACGACCCGCTGCTCCTCCAACTCTCGAGGGGGGATGGCACGGATGCCCTCGCCGACCTCCGCCCCTACCTCACCGAGGACCTCGCGGCGCTCACCGAGTCGTGCGACTACCTCGTGGTGACACAGAAGCTCGGGGCGGCGAGCTGGGAGGCGCTCCGTCTCGACGAGCGCCACCGGCTCCTCGACCTCACCGGCGACGACAGCTTGCGTCGGTACGCCTGCTACGAAGAGCTCTATCGCTGATTCCGCAAATGCCACCCACCGGAGGCACACTGTGATCGAGACCCGACAACTCGCGCCGGATAGCCGAAAGCACCACCGCGTGTGTGTCCCGATGCGGGTGGAGCTGGACGGGGCCCGCCTCGACATCGTGGATTGGAGCCCCGGGGGCCTGCGCGTGGCCGCGGTGCCCGCGCGCCTGCTCGCCATGGGCGGGGGGTCCGTGCGGGTCTCCCTCCCCACGGAAGGCGTGCCCTTCGTGTTCGACGCCGCGGTCCGCGTGGTCCGCGTGGGGGAGGGCGAGGCGGGGCTCCGGTTCGAGGACCTGCCGGCGTCGATCGGCGAGCGTCTGTACACGTTCGGCCGGGGCGCGCCTCCGGCGGCGCCGTCGGTCGGGGCGCCGGGCGAAGGGGAGCCCGGCGGCTCCTCCCGGGTCGCCCCCGCGACCGCCCCGCGCGCGCCGACCCCGGAGAAGGTCGCCGTGCCCCAGGGGCCCTGGCGGCCGCCGCTGCGGTCGGTCGTCTACGTCGTGATCGGGACCCTGCTCGCCATCTACATCGTCCATGCGCTGTACGAGCGGGTCTGGCGCATCCAGGTGGACACCGCCTCGCTGATCGCGCCCATGGCGCAGATTGTGAGCCCCGCCGACGGGGTGGTCGAGGAGCTCCGCGTCTCCCTCGGCGAGCGGGTGGCAGAGGGCGACCGGCTCTTCCTCGTCGCCGCGCCCGCGGTGCGGAACGCGCTGGAGCGGAGCGCCCTCGAGGTCGGGCTGGCCGAGGTCCGGGTCGCCGAGCTGGAGGCGGCGCGCGCGGCCCAGGAGGATCGGCTCTCGATCCACGCCCGGATGATGCGGTCGCGGGTCGCGGCCCAGCGCGCGCTCGTGTCCCACCTGCGGGACCGCCTCGCCATGGCCGACGCGCACGTCGCCCGGATCGAGGCGCTCGAAGGCGGGGGGGTGTCGGCGTTCGAGGTCGACGCGGTGCGGTCCGATCGGGCGGCGCTCGCCGGGGAGCTCGAGCTGGCCAGCAGCTACCTCACCACCGAGGCGGGGCGGCTCGGCGCCGCGCGTCACGGCTACTACTTCGACGGGGACCGCATCCCCGACGGCCTCCCCGAGATCGAGGCCGCGCTGACGGCGGCGCGGGCGGACCTCGCGCTCCGGGTGGCCCGGCTCGAGGCGGAGCAGGCGGACGCGGTGCTGGCGCAGGCCGGAGAGGCGCCGTTCGCCGGCCGGGTGGCCGGGGTGGCCCAGACGGCAGGAACGCCGGTGCGCGAGGGCAGCCTCGTGGTGGTCCTCGAGAAGGAGACCGACGGGCAGGTCGAGGCCTGGCTCACGCGCGAGGAGGCCGAGTACGTGCGCCTCGGAGACCCCGCCCGGGTGTCGGTCGCCGGGGTCGGCCGCGTCTACGACGCCGTCGTGCGGTCGATCGACAGCGACGCCGCGGCGAGCGCGCGCCGGGCGGAGGCGGGGGACGTGCCGCGCCTCCGCGTCCTGCTGGAGCTCCAGGGGTATGCCGGCGAGCCCGACACCGGCCCGGCGGCCCTCAGCGAGCTCCGCGAGGTGGACGCGGTGGGGCTCCCCGCCGTCGTCAACCTCGCGCGGAGCTGGCGGTGAGCCCCCCCGTGTCCGCCCTCGCGGCGCTCCTCCTCGTCGCCCCGCTCGCGGCCTGCGCCGGACCCGGCGCGGGGTGCGCGGCGGCGAACCCCCGCGCGAACCTCGCCTCGGCCGGCGTGGACGTGCGGAGCCTAAGGCCTGAAACTCGCGCGCGGATCCTCCGCGAGGCCGACCTCGCCCTCGCGCGCCCGCCCTGCCCCGTCGAGACCCTCGCGAGCGCCGGCTCCACCGACCGCGCGGATGCCCGCGTCGTGGCCACCCGCGCGGGCTTCGAGGACGCGGATGACGCCGCGATCCTCGCCCTCGCGTGGAAGGCCACGGGGGGCGTGCCCTATCGGGACGCGGCGGTCGCGCGGCTGCTCGCCTGGGCCGACACCAACGTCCCGACCGGCAACCCCATCGACGAGACGCGGCTCGACGGGCTCGTCCACGCCTACCGGGTGATGCGGCCGACGCTCACCCCCGAAGAGGACACCCGCGTTCGGGGGTGGCTCACCACGATGCGCGACGCGAAGCGCGCGTGGCGCTTCGGGCCCCGCACCGCGTTCAACAACCATCGCACCCACCAACTGAAGATGCTGCTCCTGTTGGATCGGGCGTTGGACGACGAGGTCGCGTTCGCCGCCGACCGGATCGCCGCCGAGCGGCATGCAGCGACCAACCTCGATGCCGCCACGGGGAGCAGCGTCGACCTGCGGGAGCGGGGGGCGCTGTACTACCACGTGTACAACCTCGATGCGTGGCTGGAGATCGGGCTCCTCACGGGGTGTTGCGACGCGCCGATCACCGCCGCCTACCAACTCCTGGAGCGTCGCCTGCGGAGCGGTGACCTCGAAGGTGAATTCGAGGGCTCCACGGCGCCGCTCGACGCGGCCCGCGCGCGCGCCGGCTACGGCTACGGCGGTGCCGGCTCCACCTTCGAGCCCGTCCGCGCCGAGCATGCCATCCTGGCATTCCACACCCGTGCACGGCATCGGCACCACGTGCCGCTCCCGCCCGAATTGGGCGCCGCGCGGATCCAGCGCCGGAACCTCTACGCCCTGGCGCGGTACGAGTCATGCGCACCCTGAACGACCCCGAGCGCTTCGAGTGGCGGCTGCGCGACCTGTTCGCGCTCTACCTCTACTTCGCCGTCCTCGTCGGCGGCATCCTCGCGCTGCCGGTGGACGTGATCCGCCGGCTCACCGAACACGGTGTCTTCGGGGGGCTCGGCCTCCTCGGGACCTGGCGGTTCACCTGGTGGTTCACCCACTTCGTGCGCGCGCAGATCTACACGCGGGTGGTCTACGCGCGGCTGCGGCGCGAGGGCGCCGCCTTGTGGGCGAACGGTTGGCGGCCCCGCGAGATCGCCTTCATGATGACCACGTTCAAGGAGGATCCCGCCACCACCCGCGCGGTGCTCGACAGCATCGTGTCCGAGCTGGTGCGCGCGGGGGTGCCGGGCCGCCTCGTGGTCGGCAGCGGGCACGCGAGTGACGAGCGCGTGATCGCCGAGCACCTCGCCACCGTCGGGTCCGGGGTGCGGCTGGAGGTCACGTTCGTCCGGCAGACCCGGCCCGGAAAACGGGTCGCCATCGGGCTCGCCCTCCGCACGATCTCCCGGATCGGCATCGGCGGGGACACGCCGGTGGTGTTCCTCGACGGGGACAGCCTGATGGCGCCGGGCTGCCTCGAGCGCTGCCTGCCGCTGTTCGAGCTCGAGCCGCGCATGGACGCGCTCACGACGCTGGAGCGAGCGGTCGTGCGCGGGCCCGCCCACGACGAAACGGTGCTGATGCAGAAGTGGCTCGACCTGCGCTTCGCGCAGCGCCACCTCACCATGAATTCCCACGCGCTCTCGGGGAAGGTCCTCACGTTGACGGGGCGGCTCTCCGTGTACCGCGCCCGCGCCGTGCTCGACGAGGCGTTCATCCACACCGTCGAGGAGGACCACCTCGACGATTGGTTGTGGGGGCGCTTCCGCTTCCTCTCGGGGGACGACAAGAGCACCTGGTACTGCCTGCTCCAGCGCGGGGCGGAGATGCGCTACGTGCCCGACGCGCTCGTCTACACGATCGAGCGGCTCGACGGCCCCCTCTTCGACCGGGTGATCCAGAACCTGCTCCGTTGGTCCGGCAACATGCTCCGGAACGGCAAGCGCGCGCTCGACCTCGGCCCCCGGCGGGTGGGGCCGTTCATCTGGTGGTGCATCCTCGACCAACGCATCGCGATGTGGACCTGCCTCGCCGGCCCGGTGGCGGTCCTCGGGGTGGCCCTGTTGGTCGACCCCGTCCTGATCCTCACGTTTCCGCTCTGGGTGATGCTCACCCGTGGCATCCAATCCTGTCTGATCTTCGTCTACCACCGCCGCATCGACATGGCCTTTCCCTTCGTCCTCTACTTCAACCAGATCGCCGCGAGCCTGGTGAAGGTCTACATCCTCTTCCGCCTGCCCGTGCAGCGGTGGGCCAACCGCGGCGATCAGCGCGCCAACGACGCCCTCGGGGTCGGGTGGCGGTGGAAGCAGTGGATGGCCTCGTACCTGACCACCTTCTGGGTCTCGCTGTTCGTGTTGGGCGTGCTGCTCGTCAGCGGCGCGCTCCCCGGAAGCCCGCTCAACCACCTCGTTTCTTTCCTGGACACCTTCCTGTGACCACGCTCTCTGGGTACCAAAGGAGCCTCGTGCGCCTCTCCTGTCTCCGCCTGCCCGCGTTGCTTATCCTCTCCGTCGTCGGGCTCGCGCCACGTGCGGCCCAAGCGGCCTCCCCGTGCGCCGCGAGCCACATCCGCTGGTCGGGGATGTCCAACCGGCTCTACGTGTCGGGTGACACGACCTGCACACTCACCGAGCTGCGCGCCCTGTCCCCCCGCGAGGTGCCGCTCGAGCTCGTCGACGCGGCCCACAACATCTGGCTGCTCGGGGCCAACCTCCAGGTGGAGGACGGCGCCTCCGTCGTGTTCGAGGGCTCCTCGGTGGGAGGGGACGTCGACGAGCTCCGCCTCCGGAGCAACAACACCTCCGCCCTGAACGCCCGCGTGGAGATCCGCGCCGAGTGGGGCACGCTCACGTTCCGCGGCACCCGTGTCACCTCGTGGGACGAGCACGCGGGGGGCCCCGACACCGAGTACGATGTCTACGGGCGGGCGTTCGTCCGCGCGATCTCGTACCTGGACGGGGACACCGCGCGGGAGTCGCGGATGGACGTGATCGACACGGACATCGGGTACCTCGGCTACTACGCTGCCGAGTCCTACGGGCTCGTGTGGAAGGTGCGGGGAGAGACGGCGGACCACTTCGCACGGGTCGACGTGCGGGGGGATGTCATCGGCTCCTCCGTCCACCACAACTACTTCGGGATGTACACATTCGGCGCGTACGGGATGCGCATCGCGGAGAACGAGTTCTACCAGAACGTCCAATACGGGATCGATCCCCACGACGACTCCGACGCGCTGCTCGTCGAGGACAACGACATCCACCACAACGGCAACCACGGGTTCATCTGCTCCAAGCGGTGTGACGGGCTCACGGTGCGGAACAACGTGTCCTCCCAGAACGACCAGTGCGGCTTCATGTTCCACCGCGCCGTGACCGACAGCGTGTTCGAGGGCAACCTCGCCGAGGGCAACGCCAACGCCGGGTTCGCCATCATGGACAGCCACGGCAACGTGGTCCGGGACAACGTCGCGCGCGGCAACCTGTATGGGATCCGCTTCAGCGTGGGCGCCGCCGACAACCTCATCGAGGGCAACACGATCGCCGACAACTCGATGTACGGCATCTACGTGTACCAGGGCACGGACGCGCCCACGATCAACGACGGCCGGCCCACCGGGAACCAATTCACGGCGAACGAATTGGAAGGCAACGGGATGGGCATCCGGGCGAGCGACATGTTCGACAACCGATTCGACGCGAACGTGTTTGTAGACAACGGGCTCTACGCCGCGTACCTCGTCGACTCGGACGAGAACGTGTTCAGCGCCAACGACCTGGGGGGCGGGTACATCTTCCTCCAGGGCCTCTCCGAGAACTCGGTGGAGGACACCGACTACTCCGAGGTGATGCTCGGCGGGGACAACGCCGTGATGCGGTTCGACGACCACGCCGGCCGCGTGTTCGACAACGACATCGGCCTCGACACGGAGGTCGACACCGATCGCTCCACGGTCACGTTGACCCGCGCTCACGACACGGGCATCGTCGCCGTCGGCGCGCTGGAGCTCTTCGTCACGCCCACCGAGGGGGAGCTCGAGGTCGACGTGACGCGGTGGGACCGGTCGCTCCGCGAGTGGACGACCCACCCCGGGACCGCCACGCGGGCGCGCTTCGCCGTCGGCGATCTCGTCCCCGGCGCGCGGCACGTCCTCTGGGTCGCCGGCGCCCGGTACCCGCTCGTGGCGGACGCCGACGGGGTGGTCGCCATCGAGCTCGACCTCGGAGCCAGGCCCCGGCGGTACACGCTCGCGGCCCTGCGCCGGCCCGGATCCCCCGCGGCCGTGGCCCCCGACCCGATCGGGGCGTCCTCCACCATGCCGAAGTTTCCGTATTCCCGCTTCTGACCCGGAGTCGATGTGATGTGTCCCTCCGATTATTTCGCCGTCGTGCTCGCGGGTGGCCACGGCACGCGGTTCTGGCCCCTCTCGCGGCGGGCGCTCCCCAAGCAGTGCCTCTCCCTCGACGGGGGCCCCACGTTGCTCCAACGCACGGTCGCCCGGACCGCGCTCCCACCCGAGCAGGTCCTCGTCGTCACCGGCCCGGACATGGTCGACGCCGTGCGCGCCCAGCTCCCCGACGTGGCGTTGCTCGTGGAGCCGAGCCCTCGCAACACGGCCGCGGCCATCGCCTGGGCCGCGCTCGACGTGGAGCGGCGGGGCGGCGCCGGGTGCTTCGTCCTCCCGTCCGATCACGTCATCTCCGACGAGCCCGCCTTCCGTGACGCGCTCGCGACCGCGGCCCGGGTCGCGCAGGACGGCGCCCTCGTCACCCTCGGGATCCGGCCGACCCGCCCCGAGACCGGGTTTGGTTGGCTCGAGACCGAGGACGGCCCCGGCCCGGACCGCGCGGTGTGCCGCTTCGTGGAGAAGCCGCCGCTCGCCGAGGCCGAACGGCTGCTCGCGGGGGGCCGCCACCTCTGGAACGCGGGGATGTTCGTCTGGTCCACCGGCGCCCTGCTCGCCGCGGTGGCCGCCCACCTTCCCGGCACCACGGCGATGATCGCGGCGCTCCGCGGGGGCACGCCCATCTCCGACGTTTGGGCGCTCTCGGAGGCGACGAGCATCGACTACGGCGTGTTGGAGCGGGCGCGCGGGATCCGGGTGGTGCCGGTCGACTTCGGTTGGTCGGACGTGGGCGCCTGGCCGGCGCTCCTCGACGTGCTCCCCCCCGGCGAGGGAGGCGTGGCCGTGGCCGCCGAGCTCGTCGCCCTGCGTGCCAGCGGCAACGTGGTCCACGCCCCGGGCAAGCTCGTGGCGCTGCTCGGGGTCGACGATCTCATCGTCGTGGACACGCCCGACGCCCTGCTGGTCGCCCCCCGTGCCGAGGCCCAGAACGTCAAGCTCCTGCTCGACGAGGTGCGTCGGCGGGGCCTCGGTCGGTACGCATAGGGCTGGACAAAACCAAGCCGGGGCTCATCTTTGGTAGTGGGGGTAGGAAGATGTTGGCATTGTTGCTGGCAGGTTGCACGTCGGGGGATCCGGGGGGCCCGTCCGTGGAGCATCCGCCTCGCGCAGATCTCCCATCCGCGGTCGCGCAGCCGCCCTTCGTCGAGGAGGTGCCCCGCGCCGACGCGTACCTCTTCGGTGACACCACGCTCGACATCGCCCTCACCCTCGACGAGGACGCGATCGAGGCCCTCGCCGACTCGCGCCAGGAGGCGAAGAACGCGCCGTTCGTGCCCGCGACCTTCACGCTCGGCGCGGACACCTACACGGTCACGTTGCGCCTCAAGGGGGGCATGGGTTCCTTCCGCCCGTATTGGGACAAGCCCTCCTTCCGCATCGACTTCTCGGGGGTGGATCCGGACGGTGACCTGCACGGGCTCCGTTGGTTGATCCTCAACAACCTCATCCAGGACAAGTCGATGCTTGGCGAGCACCTCGCCTACGAGACCTACCGGATCCTCGGGCTCCCCGCCGGCCGCCACGGCTTCGCGCGGGTGTCGATCAACGGCGAGCTCTTCGGCCTCTACGGGGTCGTGGAGGCGGTCGAGCACGATCTGCTCGAACGGTACTGGCCGACCGACGCCGACGGCCTGCTCATCGAGGGCGGGGTGGACTTCGTTCCGGGGGACGAGGAGGGCTTCAAGACCCCCCAGGACGGCGACCAGACGCCGCTCTACGACGCCGTCGCCGCGCTCGACGCCGCGCCGCCGGACCGGTACTTCGCCACCCTGGGTGAGTGGTTCGAGGCCGACCAACTGCTCGATGTCTGGGCCATCGAGCTCGCCACGGGCAACCCCGACGCCTATGTCACCCGCCACAACAACTACTACGTCTACTGGCGCCCCGACGCCGCGCGCTGGGTCATGCTCCCCTGGGGCACGGACACGGCGTTCCTCGATCCGCTCGAGTGGTCGGAGGACTGGTACGAGGGCGAGCTCTACCTGAAGTGCCTCGCCGCACCGGCGTGCGAGGAGGCGCTCCGGGGCCGGCTCGCCAAGGTGGCGGCGTGGTGGGACACCGGGGAGATCCACGCCCTCGTCGAGACCGTGGCCGCGCGGACCGAGGCCGACTGCATGGCGGATCCCCGCAGTGACGGGGGCGCGGACGGCTGCGCGTCGGCGCGGCATCGCCTCCGCGGCTTCGTCGAGGACCGGGGCGCCGAGCTGGAGGCGATCCTCGGCGAGTGAGGCGCCGGCTACGTGTGGTGGTGCTCGGGGCGGAGCGGGTGGCCGAGGAACAGCTCGACCTCGTCGCCGTGGTCGACGAGCACCACCCGGGCGAGCACGTGGCCGTCCGCGTGCGCGTTCCACCGCAGGACCAGCTCGGTCAGCCAGCGGCCGTCCTTGGCGTCGAGCCACACCCAGAGGTCGTCGGGGGAGAGGCCGAGGAGCCGCGCGACATCGTCGGGCGAGGCGGCGTGCCCGCGGGCGGCGAGCTCCTCCTGCACGATGCGGAGGAACTCTTCTCCGGCGAGATCGAAGCGGTCGGGGCCGAACATCATGCCGGCAGTGTAGCGCCGATCGGGAGAAGGTGCGCCGGGCGGGGCACTCGGGCTAATGGGGCCGGCGGAGGGATGGAATGGGGGGCGTGCGGGTAGAGACGGACGGGTGGATCACCACGGTGATCCTCGACCGTCCGGCGGTTCGGAACGCGATCGATCGGGCCGCGGCCGACGCGCTCGCGGACGCCTTCCGGGCTTTCGACGCAGATCCGGTGGCGCGGGTCGCGGTGCTCTACGGGGTCGGCACGTTCTCGTCCGGCGCGGATCTGAAGGCCGTGGCGGTCGGGGTTCCCAACCGCCTCGAGCCGGAGGGGGATGGCCCCCTCGGCCCCACCCGCCTCGCCCTCGGAAAGCCGGTCATCGCCGCGATCGCGGGCCACGCCGTGGCTGGCGGGCTCGAGCTCGCGTGCTGGTGCGATCTGCGGGTGGCGGAGTCCGACGCCGTCCTCGGCGTGTACTGCCGCCGCTGGGGCGTGCCGCTGATCGACGGGGGCACCGCGCGCCTCCCGCGGATCGTGGGGCTCGGGCGCGCGCTCGACCTGGTGCTCACCGGTCGCGGCGTCGGCGCCGCCGAGGCGCACGCCATGGGCCTCGTCGACCGGGTGGTCGCGCCCGGCACCGCGCGCGCCGAGGCGGAGCGGCTCGCCCGGGAGATCGCCGCGTTCCCGCAGGACTGCCTGCGCGCGGACCGCGCGAGCGTCTACCGGGGGCTCGATCTGCCGCTCGCCGACGCGCTCCGCGCCGAGTTCGCCACCGGCGTCGCGTCGGTCGCCGCCGAGGGCGTCGACGGCGCCCGCCGCTTCGTCGCCGGCGCGGGTCGTCACGGTGGGCAGGCGTGACGCTCACGCGTCACCCCTACACCCCCGATCGGCTCGACGGGCTCGTCGCCTTCGCGGCGGCCAACGGGCCGAGCGCCTTCCACAAGCTGCCGGCGCGCCGCATCCTCGAGGAGCTCGCGCCCGCCGACGGCGTGCTCGACCTCGCGCGGCCGGTCGCAGAGGGGTGCGCCCGCCGCGCGTTCGTGGGCGCCGTGGTCGATCGCTGCGAGAACCTGTACGACGCCGCGGTCCTCGAGGTGCTGGGCTGGGACCGCGACGTGTCGCTCGACCCCCTGCTGGCCGCCGCCACGCCCGTGGCCCTCGCCGTGGGGCGGCAGGCCGCGCGGACGAACCTCTCCTTGTCGCTCCCGGTCGGCCTCGGAGGGGATCTCGCGGCCGCTGGGTGGACCCGCGCGGAGGGCAGCTCGGTGATGGAGCGCGACCTCGCGCCGTGGCCCCAGCCCCCTCTCCCGCCCGGCGCCGCGTGGGAGGATCTCACCCCCCGCGACGTGCCCGAGCACTACGACGTGGTGCGGGCAGCGTTCGCCGACGATCCCGCGATGATGGTGCCCGATCTCGAGACCTTCGCCGCCTCCAGCCTCGGCGCGGCGCTCCCGGTGCGGGTGCTGCGGGCGGAGGGGCGCGAGGTCGCGTTCGCCCGCGCGGTGCTGGGGAGCGGCGGGCGCGTCGGGTACGTCGCGTCCATCGGGCGCCTGCCCGGGTGGCAGGGCCGGGGCCTCGGCGCCGTCGTGCTCGCGGAGGTGCTCGGCCAGCTCGCGGCGCGGCGGGTGGCGCGGTACCGCCTCGGCGTCACCGGCACGAACACGGCGGCGATCGCGCTGTACCACCGGTCCGGCTTCGCCGAGGTCGAGGCCTGGCAGACCTGGCGGCGGCCGCTCGCGGAGGGGAGCCCATGAAGGAGATCGCCGGAGCGCGCATCGTCGAGCACCGCGAGGTGGCGCGGGCCACGCGTTGGCTCGTGATCGAGCTCGACGAGGCCGATCCACCCGAGGTCTGGGCCCCCGGGCACATCCTCGCGCTGTACGTGCCGAACCCCGCGAGCAAGTGGGTGCGCCATCCGTACACCGTGTCGTGGGCGGAGGGCGCGCGCATCGGGATCCTCTACCGGGTCATCGTCGGCGGGCGCACCAGCCCGTTCATGGCGACCCTCGAGCCGGGCGAGGTACTCCGGATCGGCGGCCGCTTCGGCGCCCCGATCGCGTCGCTCGTCCCGGAGGACGCCCCCGCGGTGATCGGCGTCTCCACCGGCACCGGCCTCGGCCCGCTCCACGGCTACGCCACCCGGGCCCTCGAAGAGGCGCCCGAGCGCCCCGTCATCCTCCTGGCCGGCTTCCGCGAGGAGGCCGACATCGCCCTGGGGTCCGAGCTCACCGCCCTCGCGGGCCGCTCCCCAGCGCTCGCGTGGCACCCGACCCTCAGCCGCCCGTCGCCCGGGTGGACCGGCCTCGTGGGTCGGGTCGGCGCGCATGTCGCGTCGATCGCGGTCGAGGGTGCCCATTGGCACCTCGTCGGAAACGGCGCGATGGTCACCGACATCCGCGCCGGCCTGCTCGCCCGCGGCGTGGCGCAGGCGAGCATCACCACCGAGATCTACTTCAACAGGGGCACGAGCCCCGATCCGGTGGTCGCCGCGGCGGTGGCGGGCGGGCTCCCTCGATAGGTTCCTGCCGGAACAGTAGGCTTCGCGGCCATCTTTCGAGAGGTGAAAGAGGCCGGAAACGCGCGCGGAGGCGCCCGGTCGGCTAGGTTCCAAGGCGCGGTCCACCGGGGCTCTTCCCCGATGTGGGCCGGGACGAGGATCCATGCGTCGCTTCCTGCTCGCCTGCTTGCTTTACGCCGGATGTGGCCCCGGCGAGGAGAAGGACACCCTCCGCGCTCCCGAGGACACCGATGTCGTCGGCGATTGCGAGGGCCCGACCGTCCTGGGCTACCTGGACGCCGACGCGGACGGCTACGGGGATCCCGAGCACTCGCTCGGCGCGTGCACCCTCGCGGACGGGTACGTCGAGGACGCCACCGATTGTGACGACGCCGACGCCGCGATCCACCCCTCCGCGGAGGAGGCCGACTGCGCCGACCCGGTGGACTACAACTGCGACGGCTCGACCGGCTACACCGACGCCGACGTGGACGGGGTGCCCGCCTGCGAGGAGTGCGACGACACCGATCCCACCGTGCTCCCGGGCGCCGACGAGACGTGTGACGGGCGCGACGAGGACTGTGACGGCGCCGTCGACGAGGACGCCGTCGATCCCACCACCTGGTACCTGGACGCCGACGAGGACGGCTACGGCCGCGACGTCGTGTGGAGCATCGCGTGCGAGCCCCCCTCCGGCTACACCGCCGTGGCGGGGGATTGTGACGACACCGACGCCGCCGTGTCCCCCGACGCGGTGGAGCGCTGCGACACCGACGACATCGACGAGGACTGTGACGGCGCCGCGGATGACGCCGATGACGATCTCGTCGAGGGCGGGGCGTGGTACCTCGACGAGGACGGAGATGGGTACGGCGACGACGCCGGGCTCCTCTCCGTCTGCGATCCGCCCGGGGGCTACGTCGCGAGCGGCGGCGACTGTGACGACGGTGATCCGGCCGTCCACCCCGGCGCCGACGAGGTGTGCGACGCCTCCGCCGAGGACGAGGACTGTGACGGCCTCGCCGACGACGACGATCCCTCGGTCACCGCCGCCTCCCGCGAGTCCTGGTTCACGGACGCCGATGACGATGGCTACGGCGCGGACGCGATCGAGGCCTGCGCCGCGCCGGCGGGCACGGTGGCGCGTGACGGCGACTGTGACGATGGCGACAGCGCCATCTCCCCCGCCGCGCTCGAGGTGTGTGACGACGCCGACACCGACGAGGACTGTGACGGCACCGCCGACGGCCCCGGCGCATCGGGCGAGGCGTCGTGGTGGCGGGACAGGGACGGGGACAGCTACGGCGACGAGTCCGTGCAGGTCACCGCCTGCGACGCCCCCTCCGGCTACGTGAGCGCCACGGCCCCCGACTGTGACGACACCGAGTCGGCTACCTGGCCGGACGCCCCGGATTCCTGCGGAGACGGCGTCGACAGCGACTGCGCGGGGGACGACGACAGCTGCGGGGACACCGGCGGGGCCTGATCCGCCGAGGCGTGTGCGGCCTCTACGCGTCCTCCCGCTCGAGGAGCTGCTCCAGCAGCGCCCGGGCACCCTCCACGCCCGCCACCCGGTGCCGGGCGGGCAGGGCCACGTCACCGACCTGGACCGTGTGTGCGTCGGCGGGGAGCGCCGTGAACAGGTCGACGTCGGTCTGGTCGTCGCCCAGCGCGAGCACGACGCCGTCGAGCTCGCCGCGCTCGCGGAGCGCCGTGACGATGGCGCCCTTGTTCGTGCCGCGCGCGCGGATCTCGAGGACCCGGTTGCCCGCCAGCGCGTCCACCGGGAGCCATCGGGCGTACTCCTCCACGGCCCGTCGCAGCTCCTCGGGGGCCTCGTCGAGGCCGGTCTCCCGGTAGTGGAAGGCGAGCGAGGCCGTCTTCTCCTCGATCGCGCTGCCGGGGAGGCGGGCGGTCCACGCCTCCAGGAGGGGGCGCACCACGCGCATCCAATCGTTCGGCGGCATCGGGCGCATCCGCCACTCGGTCTCGCCGATCCAGCGGGACCAGAGGCCGTGCTCGGCGTGGAGGCCGAGGGGGAGGTGGCCGAACCAACGCTCCAGGTCCCCGCGGAGGCGGCCGCTCACGAGGTGCACGGCGGTGCCCGGCAGCTCGGTCGTCCGCCGGAGGAGCCCGAGCAGGTCCGGGTCGGGCGCGGCGAGCGGAGGTCGGGCCGCGAACGGCACCAGCGTGCCGTCGTAGTCGAGGAGGAGCACGCGGCGCGGGGCCTGGCGCAGCACGTGGATGAGGTCGGCGAGCCGCCGGGTGGGCGTGACGTCGGCGGGGCCGACCCGTTCGGAGGGCTCGGCCAGCCGGTCGAGGAAGGACCGGGCCCAGGAGAACACGTCCGCGCCGGCCACCTTGTCGCGGAGGGCCGTCATGCGCGCGCGCCGCTCGCCCTCCGGCATCGTGAGCGCGCGCGCCATCGCGGTGGCGACGCCCGCGATGTCGTAGGGGTTCACGAGCAGGGCCGCGTCGAGCTCGTCGGCGGCGCCCGCGAGCTCGGAGAGCAGCAGGACGCCGTCGAGGTCGGTCCGGGCCGCGACGAACTCCTTGGCGACGAGGTTCATGCCGTCGCGGAGCGGGGTGACGACCATCGCGTCCGCGGCACGGTAGTGCGCGATGACCTGCTGTTCGGTGAGCGAGCGGTAGACGTAGTGGATCGGGACCGTGGCGCCTTGCGTGTAGAGGCCGTTGATCCGCCCCACGTGCTCCTCCACCTGGCGACGGATGTGGCGGTAGGCGTCGACCCGTTCGCGGCTGGGCACGGCCACCTGGAGGAGGCGCGTGGTCCCCCGGAGCGAGGGCTCGCGCTCCAGCAGCCGCTCGAACGCGAGCATGCGGCGCGGGATGCCCTTCGTGTAGTCGAGCCGGTCGATGCCGAGGAGGAGTCGGGTCCCCGGCTGGCGCAGGGTGGCGGCCTCGGCCTTCACGGCGCGTGATCCGGCGGTCTCGGCGATGCCGGCGGCGTCGACCCCCATCGGCGCCACCACGAGGCGCACGCCCCGCTCCCCGACCCGCAGGTCGTGCGCGTCGTCGGGGCGGCTCGAGCGCGCCACGCGGTGGCCGAGGAGGAGCGACACCGAATCGGCGAAGTGACGGCGGTACGACGCGGTGTGGAAGCCGAGGACATCGGCGCCGAGCAGGCCCTCGAGGATGGCGCTCCGCCACGCGAGCGTGCGGAACACCTCCGCGGCGGGGAAGGGGATGTGGAGGAAGTACCCGATGCGCACGCCCGGCCGGCGCCGGCGCAGGAGCGCGGGCACGAGGCAGAGGTGGTAGTCGTGCACCCACACGTGGTCGCCGGGCCGCGCCTCCTCGGCCACGATGTCGGCGAAGCGCTCGTTGACCCGCACGTAGGTGTCCCAGGTGGAGGCCTCCAGCGGCACCCGGTCGAGCAGGTAGTGGAACAACGGCCACAAGACGCCGTTCGCGTAGCCGTCGTAGTAGTTCGTCACGTCGGCGGGGGAGAGCGGCACCGGGCGCACCCGCATGGCTTCGAGGCTCCGGCCCAGCTCCGCGCGCTGGGCCTCGGCGAACCGCGAGGTGTCACCGGGCCAGCCGATCCACAGGCTGTCGGGCTCGGCGTGCACCCCGCGGAGTCCGGTGGCGAGCCCGCCGGCGCTACGGCCCACGACCACCTGCCCACGTTCGAGCCGAACGGTGATGGGCAGGCGGTTGGAGACGAGGATCAGGCGCGGCAGCGGCAACCCGAGGGTTCACTCGAAGGTAAGCAGGATTCCACGATCTTCGCGGATTTTGCCTAGTCCGTGCCGCGGGTGCGCTCGGGCGTGGCCTCCTGCACGCCGCGGAACGGTCGTCGGTTCGGGAACGCGTCCTTCAGCGCGTCGACGCCCTTCTGCGGATGGGCGTCCCGGATGAGCTCGCGCCGGCGCTCCTGGACCTCCTCCATGTCGATGCCCAGCCGCTTGTTGCGCGCGTCGATCAGCGCCTCGGGGGCCTCGCCGGGGGCGTTGAACGACCACCCGAGCTTCGCGTCCCCCGTGGGGATGGGCGTGGTCCACTCGCCCGGCTCGCCCATCGGCCACGTGTGCCAGGTCTTGCCGTAGGTGTTCAGGAGATCGCTCATCAAGCTCTTCTCCTGGCCCGCGGGCATCGCCGGCGCCACGAGGGTCCCCGAGAGGACCTCGTAGTTGTGCGGGTGCCAATACGCCTGCTCGTCCTCCCCGAACCCGTTGAACGCCACCTCCGAGACGATGTACTCGACGCCCACGAGCCGGGACCGCCCCGTGCTCCCGTCGTAGAGCGCGCACTGGATGAGGTCCTTGTTCATCACGTCGCAGTAGTGCTGGACCTCCATCGTGTGCGAGGGGTCGTCCTTGTTCACGTGGAACGCGTTGAGCCACGTGTCGATCTGCTCGACCGGAGTGAGGGGCTGGGCGGCCGCGGCCGTCTTCGTCGGGCTCTCGCCGCCCCCCTTCGCCGCCTTGCCGATGCCCCCGCACCCCGCGAGCGCGAGTGTCAGGCCCACGCCGCCCACGAGCAGGAAAACCGGATGTTGAAGCTGACGCATGCGCACCTCCTGGTCGACACGCTGCCACCGAGGCTAGCCCCCCGCCGGGCCCCGGCAACGCGGCATGACCACCTGTGAGGCGGAGGGGGAGAAGATGACCGTGACGCCCGCCGCGGGTGCGCAGGAACGACGGGTGTCGGCGTGCCGCACGGAGCGGCCCCTGCACGAGGAGGTCGGGATGCCGAAGGATCGGGGCGAGAAGGGAACGGAGAGGCCCACGGCGACATCCGGCGGGAAGTCCGAGGGGGACATGACCGTGCGCGAGGCCGGGCGCCTGGGGGGTCACAAGGGAGGCCAGCGGGTCAAGGAGCTGATCGAGGAGGGGAAGCGCGCCGAGGGCGGGGTCGAGGACGAGAAGAAGCGCTGATCCGAACGAGGGTGCGCCTGGCGACGGAGGGAGGGGGCGGCCGGCAGGGTGGAGGGTGCTCGGGCAACAAACAGGTTGAACGCCTGTAAATAGAGAATAGATCCGGTCGGAACGGCCTCGACCCCCCGACGCCGTCCCCCACCGGAGGTGCCCATGACCGTCCCGACCGTCCTCGTTTCCCTCCTACGCCCCCGCGTGGATCCATTGGCCTTCGAGTGGCTCCAGGCTTCCGTCGAGGAGATCGCGCAGCCCTTCGACCCCCGCGTGTTCCGCGCCGCGTGGGCGCGTGTCGGGCGCCGCCTCGGCACGGAGCCGATCCGCCCCACGCCGGAGGAGATCGTCACCCTCCAGCGTGTCGGCGTCTGGCCGTTCTCCGGGTGGGGCGCCGACGAGTGCGGGCGCGCCGCGATGCTGGTCCAGGCGATGACGGTGTCCGAGCCGGAGGCCCACGGACCGTTGCTCGACCAGCTCTACCTGCGCGGCACCATTCGAGAACGCCAGGCGCTCCTCCGGTCGCTCGCGTTCCTCCCCGAGCCCGAGCGCTTCGTGGAGGTGGCGGTCCAAGCGTGCCGCAGCCACGTGGTCGCGGTGTTCGAGGCCCTCGCGATCGCCAACCCCTACCCGGTGCGTCACCTCGCCCACCCGTACTTCGACCAGATGGTGCTCAAGGCGATCTCGCTCCGCGTCGGCCCGGAGCGGATCGTGGGCCTCTCCGAGCGCATGTCGCCGGAGCTCGCGCGGGCCCGGAGCAACCAGCGGTCGAGCGCCGCCGCCGCCCGGTTGGGGCTCCTCGTCCAGTAGGCGGTCGGTCGGCGTCTCATTCCTCCGCCGCCTCTTCGTTCGCCTCGGCGAGGTCCTCCCGCACGGTGGCGGGCCGCGCCAGGACGAAGGCGAGCACGTGGGCGGCATCGCAGGGGAGCTCGGCGCGCGGGTCGTCGCCGCAATCGGCCTGCACGAGGCTCGTGGCGTCCGACACCATCGTCGCGAACGCGCCGTCCTCCCAGTCGACGAGCAGCGCCTCGATCTCGGTCGTGAGCCGCGCCGTGCACGCGGGCGATGCGCCGCAGCGCTCCGCGAGGTGGCCGTGGAGGTCCGTGTAGGGCGCCACCCCCTGGTGCCACTGGAAGGACTGGTCGTGCCCCCACGGGAGGAGGTACCAGCGGCCCGACTCCACGGCGTTGTAGACCATGTAGTTGTTGCGGAGGCGGGTGTACCCGTCCACGTTGCCGCTCACGATGTCGATCGCCATCATGCGCAGCAGGGCGTCGAGGTCGAACGTCGCGTCGAGCGCGTCGAGGTAGGCCGCGGGCGGCGCCGCCGCGATCGCGGCGGTGAGCGCCTCGAGGTCGAGGTACGGCTCGGCGAGCCCGCCGGTCTCCTCGAGCTCGTACTTGCGCTCGTCCCCCACGTGGAAGTCGGCGAGGTTCGCCTCGTAGAGGTTCCCGTCCTCGTCGTCGGGCAGGACGCGGTCGAGGAGCTGCTCGTCCATCGTCTCGACCACGCCGTAGAGCCCGTAGAGCTCGTCGTCCAGCCACACGCGGGCGAAGGTGTGGCGGGGCGCGGGCACGCCGCGGTGGCGGTAGAGCCAGTACGCCACGTGCTCGTGCAGCATGGAGGAGTCCTGGAGCATGCTGTTGAGCGTGAGCCGCTTGCGCCCGTGGAAGCGGGCGTCCGGATCGACGTTGTCGAAGTCGACCCGGAACGCCGCCTTGCCGCTCAGGGGCCGGAACGTGGTCGTGCCCTTCAGCCGGATCTCGACGGGCCACGTTCGCCCGTTGTAGCGGAACGTGCCCGGCACGAACCCCTTCGGGTTCAGCGCGAGGCTGGCGCGGCCGCTCTCGGGGATGGAGAGGTGGATGTCGTGGAGGGTCCCCTCCGCGTAGAAGGCGTCGGCGTCGGTGTCCTCGGGGGGGCGGGGGCGCCCGTCCGGGGTGGTCTGCCGCTCCTCCCAGGTCTCCATGTCGTGCGCGAGGCCATCCTCGAGCGACTCGACGCCGCCGTCGTCGCCCGGGGGGCCGCCGTCGAGGCCGGCATCGGACGCCACGCAGCCGAGCAGGTGAAGGATCAGGGTCACGGTACCTCCAGGCCGCGCTTCGGCCGTCCGTCCTGAGGTAGGGGCCCAGCGCCGCCGCCCCCGTCACGGTTCGTCGTCGGGTTCGGGCCGTGGGGGGAAGCCCGTTTTTGAGATCTTTACCGAAAAGAGACGAAAACGCGGTACCGTGCTCGGGCCCTGGAGACTGCCCGATGTCCCGTCGCCTCCTCTTTCTCCTCACCGGCAGCCTCGCGCTGTCTCCCAGCGCCTTCGCCACCGACGTCCTCTACTGCAACGACTACAACGTCTCGACGGACCGCATGGCGGCGGCGCTCGCGAGCATGAGCGCATCGCTCACGGTCACGTCCACGACCAGCATCACCACCTGCGAGTCGTACATCTCGACCCGCACCTGGGACATGGTGATCGTCGGCATCCAGAACAGCAGCTACTCGACGCCGAACTTCAACAGCTACGTGTCGGCGGGGGGGCTCGCCATCCTCCAGGACTGGACGCGGGAATCCACGCGCGGCTCCCTCTTCGGGGTCACCTACAGCACCACCAACCTGCCCAGTGTCACGGTTCGGGACACCGATCTGGCGACGGGCCTCGCGTCGAACCCCTTCACCCTGACGAACCCGGGTTGGGGCGTCTACTCGATGTCGATGATCCCGAGCACCGGGTCGTCGATGGGCACGTTCTCCAGCAACTCCTCGATCGTCCTCGGGCGTGACGGGAACACGATCATCAACGGGTTCCTCACCGACACCGGCGGCACCAACGCCACCACGCTGTACGTCAACGAGATCGAGTACCTGCTCGGCGGCATCGTGGTCGACCTCGACGGGGACGGCTTCGACGAGGACACCGACTGCGACGACACCAACCCGCGCGTCTACCCGGGCGCCCCCGAGCGCTGCAACTCGGTGGACGACGACTGTGACGGCGCCGTCGACGAGGGTGTCGGCAGCGCCTACTACGCGGACGAGGACGGGGATGCCTACGGGGATGCCACCACCGTCATCCTGAGCTGCACCGCGCTCGCCGGCTACGTCACCAACAGCACGGACTGTGACGACACGGACGCGTCGGTGAACCCCGCGGCGCTGGAGTACTGCAACGGCATCAACGACGACTGCGACGGCTCGATCGACGAGTCCCCGGTCGACGCGCTGACGTTCTACGCCGACTCCGACAGCGATCGGTACGGCAACTCGCGGTACACCCGCACCGGCTGCACGGCGCCCTCGGGCTACGTGGCGGACGCCACCGACTGCGACGACACGCGGTCGACCGTGTACCCGGGCGCCCCCGAGTCCTGCAACGGCCGGGACGACGACTGTGACACCACCATCGACGAGGACGCGACCGACGCCCTGACGTTCTACGCGGACGCCGACGCGGACACCTACGGGAACGTCGGGTCCACCATCGCGAGCTGCAGCAGCCCGTCGGGGTACACGTCGGATTCCACCGACTGCAACGACGGGAACGCGGCGATCTACCCGGGCGCGCCCGAGAGCTGCAACGGCGTCGACGACGACTGCGACGGGGCCGTGGACGACGGTGTCGTGGACGGCGCCACCTGGTACGCCGACGCCGACCGTGACTCCTTCGGGGATGCCGGCGTGACCGTCGAGGATTGCTCGGCCCCGTCCGGGTACATCGGCGATGCCACGGACTGTGACGATCGCGACGCATCGGTGTTCCCCGGCGCGGACGAGTACTGCAACGACATCGACGATAACTGTGACGGGCTGGTGGACGTCGACGCCGTCGACGCCACGCTCTGGTACGCCGACGCCGACGGTGACACCTTCGGGGACGTTGGGAG
>JAKFCH010000412.1:0-7413 GCA_036676765.1 Deltaproteobacteria bacterium | reverse complement strand
GGCGAGGACCGCGCGCGCCGCCTCGACCGCGCTCGCCGCCGCGGTGTCGACGAGCTGGCCCTCGGCGCCCACCCAGTCGCCGGCCACCCACACGCCCGGCCGCGCGACGACGCCCGGCCGCGGTCCGGACGCGAGCGAGAGGCCGCTCGCGACGGTGAGCGCCGGCATCCACCGCCGCGTGACGACGCGATCGCGCCACCCGGGCACGGCGCGGTCGGCGAGGGCCTCGAGCTCGGCGACGTCGGCGTCCTCGTCGGCGCCGAGGTAGTGCGCGACGTGCACGACCGCGCCGCCCACCGGCGCGAGCCTCGCGGTGGCGGAGTGCACCGAGAGGTAGAGCGGGCGGTCGACGCCGAGCACGAAGCGCGCGGTGGGGTCGCTCGAGGCGGGCGCGCTCGCGGCGCGCGCCACGGTCCCGGCCCCGGGGGCGAGGGCGGGGGCGAGGGCGAGATCGAGGCACGCGGCGCGGATCGCCGGGGCCGAGGGCAGCTCGGGGAGGAGGCGGCGCGCGGCGGGGAGCGGGGTGGCGACGAGGACCGCGTGGGCGTCGAGCCAGGCGCCGCCGGCCCGCACGCGGGGCGATGCGCCGGTGGTGTCGAGGGCGTCGACGTCGGCGCCGGTCCGAAGCGTGGCGCCCGCGGCCACGGCGGCGGCGCGGAGGCCCTCCACGATCGTGCCCCAGCCGCCGTCGAGGTACCGCACGCCGGACCGCACCGCGAGGCGCCCCTGGCGGATGGCAGCGCCGGCGGATTGGCGATCGGGATCGTTGGCGTAGGTGAACACGCGGATCATCGCGCGGGCCCACGCGGCGGCGGCGGGGTCGGTCACCGGGGCGAGCCAGTCGGTCACGCTGACGCGGTCGAGCGCGGCGCGGTCGTCGTCGAGGCGGTCGAAGAGGAGCCGCCGCACGAAGCCGAGTGCCTGCGCGCGCCCGCGGAGATCGAACAGCCCGGTGGTGAGGAAGCTCCAGGGGGAGCCGGGCAGCGCGTGGAGGGCGTCGCGATAGAGCACATGCCCGGTGGTGCCGGGATCGCGGCCGGTTGGGGACACGCCGAGCTCCGCGAAGATCCGGGCGCCCGCGCCCCCGGTGTAGAGCGCGTGCGGTCCGAGGTTGAGCGCGTAGTCGCCCGCCGGCCCGGTGTGGGTGGTGGCGGCGCGGCCTCCGAGGGCGGCGGCGCGCTCGAGCACGGTGACGGCGCGGCCGGCGCGCGCGAGGGTGGTTGCGGCGACGAGCCCGGCGACCCCGCCGCCGATGACGATCACGTCCATGGAGACCTCCACCCGTGCCACGTCCGGGTGGGGGCGGGCGTTACCGGGGCGGCGGGAAATTCCTGCGCGCCGGGTCCGAGGCCGGCGCCGCGGTCGCGTGCGGCCGCAGTGGGGTGGGCGGGGGGCATCGGGCGGGCAAGCCCACCTGAACTGGAATGGCCCCGAGGCAAGCGGCACCGAACTGGAGTGCGGGGCCGCGATCCGGCCCGGCAGGGGGCCTCGCGGCGGGCGCGCTGCTCGAAAGCTGGCGTTCCATCGTGGCGTGCGGAGGAGGCATTCTCACTCGGTGCCGCTTGGGTCGGCGCCAGTCTCGTTCGACCCGGCTTGGGTCGGCGCGGGGGCACGTCAGCCCGCCCCCGCGCGCGCCACCTCACCCGGCCCTCCACCCCCGCCGCGCGTGCTCCACCCGGAGAGTCATCACCCCACCCGCGAGAAATACCGCTCGACGCTCCGGTCGGGGTCGGCGAGCACGCGCGTGGGGCCGGCCACGAACCCCTCGGAGAGGTAGAGGCGGTGCGCGGAGCGGAAGCGCACGTCGCTCCAGAGCTCGGTGCGGCCGAACTCGCCGAAGGCGGCGGCCTCGCGGAGGAGCTGGCGCGCGAGCCCGAGGCGGCGGGCGCTCGCGGCCACGTAGATGCGCTTGATCATGCGGGCGGGGCCGTTCGGCACCACCCCCGCGGTGGCGACGAGGCGGCCGTCGGCCTCTGCCACCCAGAACGCGCCGCCCTCGAAGGCGCCGCCGATGTCGAGCAGGTCGGACTCGAAGCCCGCGTCGAAGGCGAGCCCGAATTCGCGATAGATGGCGGCGATGTGGTCGAGCACCGGGTCATCGGGACGCCAGCTTCGAATCGTGGGGGTCACGGCGCTGCTCCTCGCGGCGACCGCCGTCGTAGCGCGGGAGCCGTCCGTGTGGGACGCCGCGGCCGAGGGCGCCGCGTTGAAGGTCGGCACGGCCGCCCGCCAGTTGGCGCGCACGGCCGGCGAGATCGCGGTGGACGGGCGGATCGGCCGCCTCTCCGTGCTCCGTTCCGACGCGGACGACCTCGTGCGCCGCGCCGACGCGCTCGCCCGCATGACGGCCGAGCCCCTGCCGCCCGAGCCGTAACCGCCGACCGAGCCGTAGCTGCAGACCGAGCCGTCGCGCCCGGTCCGGGCCGACGCGGACGCCTAAAGGTCGTCCAGAACGTCGTCCTCGAGGCCGGCGGGCGCCGCGGGCTCGGCGCTCGGCATGTCGCTGATCGTGGCCTCGGGGAGCGTCGGATCGCAGAAGGTCACGTACCACTTGTCCTTGGTGAAGGACGAGTCCTGGTCGAGCCACTCGGACCACCGGGGCATCGTGGAGTCCTTGACCTTGTCGTCCATCCGCACGAGGCGGGGCTGGGCCTGGCGCGAGCCGACGCACTGCTTGAACTGGGCGCTGCGCTGGGTGCTGAAGCTCTTGCGCACGTCCTCCTTGCAGCGGGCCAGCTTGGCGCGGTTGCCCTTCTCGCAGATGGAGACGACCGCGTCGGACACGAAGCCGTTCCAGCGCGCGTCGACGGTCTCGCCCTGGGCGATCCGGGTCTCCTCGCGGGAGGCGACGGTCTCGTTCCGGGCGATGCTGGTCTCCTCGCGGGACACGAGGAGATCGGCCTCAAGGCGGGCCTTCTCTTCCAGGGCGGTGGTGAGCTGCGTCTGGAGGGCCTCGAGCTCGGCCAGCTTGCCCGCGAGCTCCTTCTTCAAGGAGGCGCTCTTGCCCGCGCTCTTCTTCGCCTTGAGCTCGAGCACGACGATCTCGTCCTGCTTGGCGCTCACCTGGGTCTCGAGGTCGGTCACCTTCTGGGTGGCCTGGGTGACCTCGGTCCGCGCGGCCTCCTGCTTGGTGGCGTTCTCGGCGAGGAGCTGGGCGTAGGCGCGGTCGCTCGCGTCGAGCTTGGCGATGAGCTCGACCCGGGAGAGCTCGCCCTCGGGGCGCGAGAGCACCTCGGGGTTCTGGTAGTACTCGGCCACGCGCGCGCCGAGGATGCCCAGCACCGCTCCGAGCACCAACGCGGTGCCGTGGCTGGCCACCTGGACCAGGCAGCCGCCCAGGCGCCCGCCGCCTCCCGCTCGTGCCTGATCGTCGAGTTCGTCCACGTATGTCTCCATCTTGGCGGTCGAGCCTATCCTATTGCGCGGCACGGATGTCAGGCTCCCCCCACCACAATCCGACAGAGGCCAGTAATCTCGGGCACTTGCGGCGCTGGCACGGTCCTTGAAGAAAGCGCCGTCGCAACCCGGAGAATCTGATGCTCTTCCACCGCGTGTCCCTCCTCGCCCTCCTCGCCCTCGTCGCCTGTGACGAGCCCGCGCCGCATCCCGATCCCGCGCCGGCCGCGCTGCTCGAGCCCGGTCGCTACGATCTGCTCGTGCGCGACGTCGTGGCGATGGCGTGCGACGCCGACCCCGGAGTGATGCGGGGCCAGGTGGTGCCCGCCGAGCTCGCCGTCGAGGCGGGCGGCGGGGTGTCGCTGGCGCTCGGGGTGTGGGTGCTCCACGGCGCGATGGAGCCCGGCAACCTGCACGTGGAGGGCCTGATGGGCGGGGTGGAGCCGGAGCCGGTGGACGACGAGGACGGCGACGTCCCCGTCGAGGTCGAGGACGAGGGCGAGGCCGGCGGCCACGGTGGCGACGACGGTGGCGACGACGACGGCACGGACGACAGTGGCGACGACGGCGCCGAGGAGCCCCCCGACCGCGAGCCCCGCGGCTCGGCCCTCCTCGACGCCCGGATCCGCGACGCCCAGCTCGCCGAGGGCAGCCTGTTCCTCTCGATGCCGGGCTGCGAGATCGAGCTCGCGGTGGTGCTCGGCCGGGGCGGCCGCCCGTCGGACGAGCCCACCCGTCCGCCGCGCGAGGAGGAGCCCGGCGAGGGTGGCTCCGAGGGCGGCTCCGAGGGCGACGACGGCGTCGAGCCGCCCCGCGAGGGGTAGCCGGGCGGGCGCGCGCCCGGCGCCCATGCGCCACGTGTACAGGGCCTCGGAATGGCGGCGCCCCCGCAACGGGCTAGACGTTGCCCCGTCGAGGTTCGCGTGGTCTATGCATTGGTGTTCGGGCTCGTGCTCCCGATGTCCATCAAGATGAACGAGGTGCTGAGCCGCAGCGTCGGCTCGGTCGCCGCCTCCGCGAGCGTGCACCTCACCGGCGCGATGTTCGTGGGGCTCCTGGTGCTGCCGTTCCTCGGGCGGGATTGGATGAGCGGGGTCGCCCGCGCGCCCTGGTGGTCCTTCCTCGGCGGCGTCGTCGGGAGCCTGCTCGTCGTGCTCGCCAACCGCGCCGTGGGGGTCGTCGGCGTGGCGACGTTCACCGCGGTGAGCGTCGCCGCCCAGCTCGTCATCAGCGGGATCATGGACCACTACGGGCTCCTCGGCTCCGAGCTGCGCGCGATGAGCGGCGGGCGGGTGCTCGGCATCGCGCTGCTCGTCGGCGGCGCCGTGCTCGTGGTTCGGGGGTAGGCATGCCGATGCCGCGAGGGCTCTGGCTCGGGCTCGCCGCGCTGGTGGTCGCCGCGGCGATGCTGCTCGGCCCCGTCGCGACCGCCCCCGCCACCCGCGCGATCGGGAACTTCCAGTCCGAGGTCTCCACCCACGCGCCCGCGCTGGCCGCGGCGCTCGAGGGCCTGTTCGTGCACGGGCCGTTCCTGCTCGCGGACCACCCGATGCGGCCCCACGAGGTCAACGGCGCGATGTACGAGCCGATCACCACGCTCCTGATGTGGCCGGCGTACGCGGTGATGGGCGGCGGCCCGCGCGGCTTCACCTTCGCCTGGAACGTGTGGCATCTCCTCGTGCTCGTCGGGTCCTCGTTCGGCGCGTGGATCTGGGCGCGCGCGTGGCTCGGCGAGGCCCGCGATCCCGGCGGGTGGGGCGCGGCCACCGCGATGGCGCTCGCGGCGGGCTCGCTGTTCCTGCACCTCTCCCCCGAGGTCGGCCGCACCGAGGCGACCAACTACCCGCTCTACGCCCTCCACGGCGGGCTCGTGTTCCGCGCCGCGATGTCGGGCGGCCGCGGGGCCTGGGCCCTGGCCGCCTTCTCGGCCGTGCCCATCGTGTGGGCGGGGGGCTACGCCGCCGTGTTCTTCGGCATCGCGGAGGTCCTCCTCGCCGCCTGGGTGCTCGCCGCCACGCCGGACCGGCGCCGCACCCTCGTCGGGCTCGTGGGGGTCGCGGTCGTGGCGGCGATCGCCGCGGCGCCGCTCGCGTGGGCGCTGGAGCAGCACCCGTACGTCGGCATCGTGGGGCGGGCGGAGAGCCGCACCGCGCCGTCGGTGCCCCTGTCCGTGTTGTTCGTCGGGAGCGAGAGCCTGCTGCGGGAGCTCCCCGGGTACGAGGTGGCGCCGTTCGTCGGCATCATCACCCTGCTCGCGGCGGCGGCGGCGATCTTCCGGTGGCGGGCGGCCGCGTGGCCCCTGGCCGCGGGCCTCCTGCTCTACTGGGTGGCCGCGGGCCCCGAGCCCACGGTCGGCGGCGAGATCGCCTGGGGACCCGCCGCGCTGCTGAAGGCCCTCCCCGGCCCGACCGGCGTGCTTCGTGGGTGGAGCCGCATCTTCGCGTTCGCGGTGCCGTTCTTCGCCGTGGGGGCCGCGGCGCTCACCGGGGGGCGCGCGGGCGTGGCGGTGCTCGTTGCCGCCTTCGGCCTCGCCGAGACCTCCCGCTCGCGGGTCCACCCCGCCTCGTGGTGGTCCCTCGCGGCGCCCGCGGAGCTCACGGCCCTGCGCGAGGCCGGCGAGCGCCCGATCCTGCTCCCCATGGACGGCCTCGAGCGCACCCGTCGCTGGCTCGCCACCCCCGAGCCGCCGGACGCCTGGGTGCTCATGCCGGACCACGTGTTGTTCCGATACTTCCAGGACGCCCTCCCCAACGAGCCCGAGCTGTTCCGCAGCCGGTTCAACGCCCCCGCCGCGGACTACGAGCCGTGCGCGCTCCTCGAGGACGCCGTCGCCCTGCGCGCCGCCGGCCTCACCAGCCTCTACCTCCGCACGGACAGCCTCCCCGCGGACGGCTACGGCACGGCCACGCGCGCCCTCAAGGCCGTGTTCGGCGTGCCCCGCGAGCAGGGCGTCTGGCACCTCCCCGAGACGGTCCCCCCCGAGTGCGCGCCGGACGGGGCGTCGAAGCCGGCCACCATCACCCTTCGGGGGGAGGACAGCGCCGAGAAGGGCCGCCCGCGCACCGCCGAGGAGCGCTCCGCCCTGCGCGCCGCGCGGAAGGCCGAGCGCGTGAAGGCGAAGGAGGATCGGGTTCGAAAGCGCGAGCGGGAGTGAGGGCGTCGTTGGCGGGGGTCACCGTGCGGCGGCTTCGATCGCGATCAGCCGCGCCTCCAGCGCCTCGATGCGCGCTTGTTGGGCCGCGATCGCCTTCTCCTGGGACGCGATCTCGACCTCCTGGGACGCGAGCCGCGCCTCCTGCACCTGCAACGCGGCCACGGCCATGCTCGTGTAGCCGTAGAGGTCCACCCGCTCGCCGCTCGGCAGTACCGCGGGCGAGCCCACCGGCTGGTCGTCGATGAGGAAGCCGAGGTGGTGCCGGCCCCCCTCGGGCTCGGTCTTGTAGCGGTAGTCGGCCAGGCGGACCTTCATCACGGCGTCGTGGAGGGCCGCCGCCCCCGAGCCGTCGAGGTAGCGGATCTCGGTCTTGGCCGAGCGCAGGCTGATGGGGCAGCCGCCCTCTCCGGCCTTCGGGTCCGCCGTCGCGCACACCAGCTCCACGTTGCAGGCCGCCTCGAGGTCGCAGCCCGCCCCGTCGGGGGTGCACGCCTCGCCCTCGACCTCGGTGGAGCACACCGGGTTGGTGTGCATGGACGGATCGTAGTCGTGGCAGGCGGGATCCCCGCAGGTGGTGTACCAGCGGAGCTCGGCGTCGGCGCCGGAGTCCTCGCCGTCGAGCGGACAGCCCGAGATCGCGACGGCGGCGGCGAGGGCCCCGAGCCAGGCGAGGGGGTTTGGGTGTGTCATGGGCGTTCCTCCGTGGATCGAACGTTAGCCGATCTCCCGGGCAGGCAAGCCCCAAAGCTTGGGCACGGGGCGGCACGCAGGGCTCGCGCGTCCGCAGGGGAGTGACGCGGGCGCGCCCCGCGCGGACGCGGGGCCGGGTGTCGTACGGGGTCGGGCTGCGCCCTCCGTCGGCC
>JAKFCH010000411.1:0-7412 GCA_036676765.1 Deltaproteobacteria bacterium | reverse complement strand
GACGACGCGAAGTCGCAGCCCGCCAAGCGGCAAGACCTCCGACTGGAGAGCCGTGTGCGTAAATAGCGCCCGCACGGTTCGGAGGGAGGGGGGCCCGGGTAACCGGGTCTCCCTACCCCTATGAAGCCCGACGGCGCGCCAGCGCCGGCCCGCCCCGATCCCGATCTATCCCCCGAAGCTCGACGGCTTCGGCAACATCGGGGTGATCACGTCGACGAAGCCCCGCAGGTTGCGGCTCTGGAGGTAGATCTCGCCCGGCCCGGTGTAGCGGAACACGAGGCCTTCGCCTGAGGTGACCGACGAGAGCAGGCCCTTGGCGGCCTTGGTCATCTCGTACTTCACGCCGATGTCGAACGCGACGATGTGCCCGGAGTCGACCACGTACGACTCGCCCGCGGCGAGCACGACCTTGTGGATGGCGCCGTAGCTCGACAACAGGAGGGTGCCGGTGCCGCTCACCTTGACGAGGAATGCGCCTTCGCCGCCGAGCATCTGCATGCCCGCGAACTTTGTCTCGAGCGCGAGGGAGGTGCTGCCGGCGAGCCAGCTCCCGGCCTGCACGAGGAAGGTCTGGTTGACGAGGTCGACGCCGAGGATGTCGCCGGGGGTGGCGGGCGCGAGGAGGATCTCGCCGGGGGCGCCCTGGGCCGTGTAGGTGCTCTGGAACATCGACTCGCCGGCGAGCATGGCGCGGCCGAGCGAGGCGAGCAGGCCGCCCTGCATCTTCGACTCGAGCTGGAGGTGCGCGGACATGCCGACCATGGCGCCGGACTCGGTGCGGATGGACTCGCCCGCGTCGAGCTCGACGTGGGCCATGGCGAACGACGGCCGGTAGAGGATGCGATGCTTCACGGGGGCTCCGGTGGGCGGCCTGCGAGGAGGGCCGAGGCGGGGAGAGCTAGAAGAACTGCCAGTCGCCGACGGGCTCGCCGCGCGCCTTGCGCTGGGCGATGAGCAGCGCGTCGATCGCGGCGAGCACGTTGAAGACGCCGCCCCCGAAGCAGGTGCCGAAGGCGACGAGCAGGATGATCACGCCCTTGATGGTCTGCCCCGCGTAGATCTGGCCGGCACCGGGCAGGATGACGCTGATGAGCGCGGCGAGGACCGGGTTCGGCGCCTCGGTCACGACGGACGCGGGGACGTTGAATGTGGGCGGCGGCCGCTGCACCGGCGCGAGGCGGGGGGCGCGCGCGGCGGGGTCGGCGCTCGGATCGGGCTCGAAGCCGTCGGCGGGCCACGCGGGCGAGGCGGTGGGATCGAAGGGCGCCGCTGCCGAACGTGCCGCCGCCGAGGATGCCGCGGACGCCCCCACCACCGACACTGGGGCCTCGGACATCGGTGCGCTCACGACGCCGTTGGTCGGCACGCCGGGCGGCGCGCCTTCGTAGAAGGCGGCGAGATCCTCCTCGGGGGAGACGGGCTCGTGGCGGGGCATGGGGCCGGTCCGTTAGCGGTGCACCGAAGTAACGCGCGCGGCCTCCGTCGCCCGTCGCGCGCGCTCGCGCTTCCGCCCGCCGCCCCGGAGCTCCGATGTCCGACTACTACAAGCCCGATCACCTCGCCCACTTCGGCCACGTGAGCGACGCCGCGCCCGACCTCGGCAAGAAGTTCTTCGAGTGGTACGGCGCCGTGTTCGCCGAGGGGGCGCTCTCCGAGCGGGAGAAGTGCCTCATCGCCCTCGCCGTCGCCCACACGGTGCAGTGCCCCTACTGCATCGAGGCCTACACGAAGGAGTCGCTCTCCAAGGGCGCCGACCTCGAGCAGATGACGGAGGCGCTGCACGTGGCGGTCGCCATCAAGGGCGGGGCCGCGATGGTGCACGGCATGCAGATGATCGAGCACGCGAAGAAGGCGGGCATGTGAGCCGGCCGCCCGGCGCCCCGAGCGATCCCGTGGCCGACGTCGCCGGGCCGAAACGCACGACCAGCCTCCACGCGCGGGGCGATCGGCTCGCGCCCGCCGCCGCCCAGCGCGCCCGCCTCGACGCCCTGGCGCTTCCCGGGGGAGACTTCGACGCGGCCGTCGCCGCCGCCGGCTTTCCCGACGGGCTCCGCCCCGGGCGCCTCGAGATCTTCCAGATCAACGTCGGCCGGCTCTGCAACATGACGTGCCGCCATTGCCACGTGGACGCCGGCCCGGACCGCGTCGTCGAGAACATGGACCGCGCCACGATCGACTCCTGCCTCCGCGCGCTCGACGCCACGGACGCCCACACCGTCGATCTCACCGGGGGCGCCCCCGAGCTCAACCCGCACTTCCGCTACCTCGTCGACCAGTGCGTCGCGCGCGGCAAGCACGTGATGGACCGCTGCAACCTCACGGTGCTCCTCCTGCCGCGCTTCGCGGACCTGCCCGCCTTCCTGGCCGATCGCGGCGTCGAGATCGTGTGCTCGCTGCCGCACTACCGCAAGCCGAACACCGACGCCCAGCGCGGCGACGGCACCTTCGAGCGCTCGATCGAGGCGCTCGGGCGGCTCAACGCCCTGGGCTACGGCGCGGGCGATCCGCGGCGCCGCCTCACGCTCATGCACAACCCCGCCGGGGCGTTCCTGCCGGGGAGCCAGGCGTCGATGGAGCGCGAGTGGAAGGCCGCGCTCCGGAAGAACCACGGCGTCACGTTCGACCGCCTCGTCGCGCTCAACAACATGCCGATCGCGCGGTACCTCGAGTGGCTGGAGACCTCCGGCAACCTCCAGTCCTACGTCGAGAAGCTGGTGAGCGTGTTCAACCCCGCCGCGGTGGCCGGGCTCATGTGCCGCAACACGCTCTCGGTGTCGTGGGACGGCACGCTCCACGACTGCGACTTCAACCAGATGCTCGAGATCCCCGCCGACGTGCCCGCCACGATCGGCGCGGGGGCGAACGCCGCGGGGCCCAACGTGCGCGACCTCGACGTCGACGCGCTCGCCGCGCGCCGCATCGCTACCGGGCGGCACTGTTTCGGGTGCACCGCGGGCGCGGGTTCGAGCTGCGGCGGGGCGACCGCGTAGGCTACGAGAGCGGCGCCGCGCCGCCGCCGGTATTGACGCGCGGGGGCGAGGCCGGACGGCTCGGGGCGCCGTGGCGCGCCCGCCGCGACTGGAGCAGGCGGCGCCAGATGCGGGCGTCGTCCACCACGGGGCGCCAGGACACCCCAAGCAGCAGGACCGCCAGGGCGATCGTGACGGAGAAGCCCACCGCCTTGAAGCCGATGGCCCCGAACCCGGCGCCGACCGAGAAGGCGCCGATGAGCGACGCCTGCACCCAGAGCTTCTCGTGGTCGGCCTGGACGAGCTCGCAGGTCCGCGTCCGGTTGACGTACATCAGCTTGCCGAGCTCGATGCCGAGGTCGGTGATGAGGCCGGTGAGGTGGGTGGTGCGGATGACCGCGTTCGAGATCTTGGTGATGACCGCGTTCTGGAGCCCCATGAGGAAGCACAGGACGGCGACGGTCGCCGGGACGACGAGGACGTGCTGCTGCGCTTGCGGCCCGAGCACGCCGAACGCCAGCAGGAGCGCGGCCTCCAGCAGGAGGGGGAGCGCGTAGCGACCGTGGAGGTGGCGCCGCTGGGCCCAGCTCACCATCATCGACGTGGTGATCGCGCCCAGGAGGAACATGAGCACGCTGACCAGCGCCGCCAGGGCGAGCCCGACCTGCCCGAGGACGAGAAAATCGGCCACGGACGAGACCATTCCGGTCATGTGGGAGGTGTACTGCCCCACCGCGAGGAACCCGCCGGCGTTCGTGGCGCCGCCGACGAAGGCGAGGACCATTCCCAGTCGGCGGTCGGCGTGCGTGGTCCGTCGATGGTGGGTGAGGCTTCGGGGCGTCGACATGGGAACCGGGCGCTCCGCGGTAGGCCGCCCGCCCACAATGTAGCCAGGGCGGGGTTCGCCGGAAGTGTGGTCTACCCCCCCAGATGCGTGAGGAGTTGTGTGCAGGTGGCCTGCTCCTCGCCGGCGAGGGCCGGACATGCCGCGCGGAGGGCCACCCGCGCGGGCTCCTTCCGCCCGGCCCGGGCGCCTGGTCGGAGCGGCGGGTGCACGGGCGCCCGAGCGCACTGAGGCAGGCATCCTCGCATGGTAGCGCGATGCGCTTCCGAGGCCCCTTACGGAACGACGCGAACCGAGAGCTGATCGGTGAGGTCGGTGCGTGACCCGAGGCGGCCGAGGGGGTGCAGGTTCGGCCCGGCCGGATCGGCGATGACCCAGGCGGTGCCCTCCACCGTCACGGTGCGGTCCCCGACGCCCGCGGGCAGGCCGAGGCCGACGATCGCGTGGTCGCGCATCGTCAGGATGGCCAGGGGAAGCTCGGGCGCCACGGTGCGGAGGAGCGCGGCGTAGAGGGTGGATTTCTCGTCGCAATCACCGTGCTGCTCGCGCAGCAGGGCGAGCGGGGGGGCGAAGGTGTCGCGGGTGACCTTCTCGTAGGGGATGCCCTGGACGAAGGCGAGGGCGCGCTCGGCGAAGGCGCGGGTGTCCGTCGCGGGGCCGAGCGCGGTCGCGAGGGGGGCGAGGAGCGGGGCGCTCTCGGCGGCGATGCGCGCGTGGTCGTACTGGAGTTGGCCGGGGCCGACGCGGCCGAGGTGGTGCTCGGCGAGGAGCCCCGCGTACAGGCGCTCGCGCTCGGCGGTGGCGGCGGCCATCGCGGCGTCGGCCGCGGCGGCGTCTACCCCCGCGGACTGCACGGTGAGCTTCGTGTCCTTCAACTCCAACGTCACGCCGGGCGCGTTGGCGGTTGCCCAGGCCTGGAGGCGCTCGGTGAGCGTGGCCATGATCGCGGGGTGGTCGAAGTGGAGCACCTCGGCGGCGCTGATCGTGCCGGGCGGGAACGTGGCGACCAGCTTCTGCTGCGCGCCGCTCACGTCGGGCCATCTGGCGGCGAGCTTGTCGCCGTCGGCCTTGGCGACGATCGACACGGTGGCGGGCGAGGGGGCGGCGGCCGAGGGCGTGGCGGCGAGCAGCGGCCCGGCGGCGAGGACGACGAGGAGGGTTGCGAGCATGCTGCCACGAGCATGGCACGGAAACCGTGCGCCCGCGCCGGGGTCGTGGCGCTCCGATCCGGCTATCGTGCGGATCATGGCCGTCCTCCTCCTCCTTTCGCTCGCCTGCCGGACGCCGGACGAACCGGGCGATTCCACCGGAGGCGTGGGCGACCGCGACACGACGACCCCCGGCGACTCGGCGAGCGACTCGGCGGGCGACACCGCGCCGGGAACCCGGTGGTGCGCCGATCCCGCCGCCACCGTGGCCTACACCGAGGTCGGCGCCGCGATGGGGCTCGTCGACACCACCTCGTCCGACCCCGCCCGCAAGGAGCACCCCCCGGCGGCCTTCGCGGACCTCGACGGCGACGGCGACGACGACGTGCTCCTCGGCGACCTCGCGACCGGCCTCTGGCTCCACCGCAACGACGGCGCGCGCTTCACCGTCACGCGCGTCGACACGGTCCTCGCGCTGATGACCCTCGCGCTCGCGGACGTGGACGCCGACGGGGATCTCGACCTGTTCGCGGGCGGCAAGGGCGGGGTCGTGCGCCTCTACGAGAACGACGGGGGCACGTTCGGCGAGGACGGAGCCGGCGAGGTGGGCGCGACCTGGGGGCTCGCGACGCTCGGGGTGACGCGGAACGTGCGCGACGGCGCGTTCGGGGACTACGACGACGACGGCGATCCCGACCTCTACCTGGTGACCGACAACGACGGCGACCCCGCCGATCCCGCCCGCCTCCACCGCCTCCTGCGCAACGAGGGGGGCACGTTCACCGACGTGTCGGACCTCCTCCCCGCCGCCGCGCGCGCCGGGCTCGGCTGGCAGGGCGTGTGGTTCGACCTCGACCGCGACCGGGACCTCGACCTGTTCGTCGCGAACGCGGACCAGGCCGCCAACGGCCCCTCGCGGTTGTTCCGCAACGACGGGGCCGGTTCGGGTGGCGCCGAGGGCGGTGGCGCCGAGGGGTGGCGGTTCACCGACCTCACCGAGAGGTGCGGCTGCGGCACGACCGGCTCCAACATGGGCGCGAGCCCCGCCGACCTCGACGGCGACGGCCACCTCGACCTGTTCGTCACCAACACCGGCCCCGCCGTGCTCCTGCGCAACGACGGCGCGGGCGCCTTCTTCGACGTGGCCGCGGCCACCGGCGCCACCGCCGTGCCCGACCACCGCTGGATGACGTTCGGCTCCGCGGCGTTCGATCACGACAACGACGGCGATCTCGACCTGTTCGCCGCGACCGGCCCGCTCTACGAGGCGCCGGGCGCCGGCCAGCTCGCCGACCAGCCCGACGTGTTCCTCGACGCCGACGGCGGCGCGTACACCGACATCGCCGCCACGCTGGGGATCGCCGACGCGGGGGCTGGCCGCGCCGTGGCGGTCGGGAACCTAGACGGCGACGGGTTCCCCGACCTCCTCGTCACCCACGTCGGCACGCCGTCCCGCTTGTACCGGGCCACGTGCACCGCCGCGCGCGCGCTCGTCGTCGAGCTGGACGCCCCCGCCCCCAACCGCTTCGGCGTGGGGGCGCGCGTCGAGGTCGAGACGGACGGCGGCACGTCGGTGCGCGAGGTCGGCACCAAGCCCGGCTGGGCCGCGGCAAGCCACCCCCGCGCGTGGTTCGGGCTCGGCGAGGCGCGGATCCTCGCGGTGACCGTGCGGTGGCCCGACGGGGTGGACCAGGTCGTGGACGTACCGGCCGACACCGACGGGCGGGTGGTCGTGGTGCGGGAGTGAGGGCGGGCCGCGGGGGGCGGGCGCGCGACGTTGCGCGAGGTCCACCTTCGTCATGGCGTGTCACCGCGGTCGAATGTGACCCCCGGCGGCCGATAGTCGCCGGACCATGACCTACCTCGTCCTCTTCCTCGTCGGCACGTGTCTCGCGGCCGGCACCGTGCTCGGCCTCTCGGACGACGACCGGCGCGAGTGGGCCGTCGGCGCCGCGATCGTCGGCGTGGTCCTCGGCGTGCTCACCGCCAACTCGGTGGAGGTGCTCGCGGCCGCGCCCCGGGCACCGTTCGAGCTGCCGCCCATCGCCCTCCTGCCGCTCGTGGCGGCCGCGGCCATCGCGCTCGTGGCGGCGGCGATCACGTTCGCGGGGGCGGCGCTGGGCGGGCGGGTGGCGCGGCGCTGATGCGCGGGGGCGCGCGGCCTGCGCGTCCCCGGTGCGGTCCGACGTCCGTTCGCGCCGGGTAGGGCGCCATCCTCGACGGACGGACGTCCAGGACGTCCGTGCGCCCCGGGTAGGGCGCCATCCTCGACGGACGGACGTCCAGGACGTCCGTTCGCCCCGGGTAGGGCGCCATCCTCGACGAACGGACGTCCAGGACGTCCGTTCGCGCCGGGTAGGGCGCCATCCTCGACGGACGGACGTCGGGCGGTCTCCCGATTCGGCTTCGCCCGCGCCGCCCGCGCCCCCGCGCCCCCGCGCCGCCGCGCGC
>JAKFCH010000410.1:0-16032 GCA_036676765.1 Deltaproteobacteria bacterium | reverse complement strand
CGGGCACCTCGGTGGGCGGGCTGGCGTCGGTGGTGGGGAGAGGCATCATCAGCATGATCCGTCAGGCGCCCTGCTCGGTAAACTGGGAGGTGAGCAGTGTCTCATCCACCTTGACACGGAGGGGCCGGCGCAGACTCCAGCATCGCGTACGCGATCGGGGACCAGACAGGCGACGGGCTGGATGACGTGTCCTTCTGGAGCACCATCGACCACCGGGCGCACCTTCTGGACGGGAGCCTTTTTGGCGAGGCGTGCGGCGTGGCTGACCCGGACGACCTGGCATTTGCGTCGTCCGAGCCGACCCGGGACGGCGAGGAGAGCCTCGAAGGCCCGTGGACACCGATCGGAGACTGGTCCGGCGACGGGCTTGACGACCTCGTGCTCGGGCACCCCTCGTCTACGGGTGGCGGCGAGTGGGTGGGCGCTATCCGGTTCTTCGACGCCCCCCCGGAGGACGGATTCTCGGCGGGCTCCGCGGTGGGGTCCTACACCGGGCCCTACGAGGGGACCATCGGCGCGTACCTGCAGGCCGTCGACTTCGACGGGGACGGGGTAGACGACTTGGTCACCGGCGCGGGCAGAGACACGCTCGTGATCCGGGGCGGTTCCATCCCGGGACCGTCTACCCCGCTGCCCGAGCGTCATCTCTTCTACGACACGAACGCGGACCACACGCTGGGCGCGTCCGCCCTCTTCTGGGCGGGGGACTACAACGGCGACGGCTTCGCCGACGTTGCGAGCTTCCGGCGCACCGACACCTATACGGACGTGGGCGCCATCGCGGGCTTCGCCGTGCCCTGGGACGACGACACGTACTGGTGACACATCAGGCTCGTTTCGAGGCCGGCGCCACGACGAAGCGGTGGCAAAGGGACGCGGAGGGCGCGCGGACGCGGAGCGGCCGCGCGGTTCGGGGCCCCCGGCGCCGGCGCCGGGCCCCCCAACGGAACCCCGGAAGCGGCCCGGCCCCGCGCTCGGGCGGGGCGCCCCCGGAGTATCCTCGCGCCTACACCCGCCCGTCGCGCAAAAGCCCGCGGTAGGCGTCGACGATCCGCGCGGCGTCGGCCTCGTCGGCGGAGGCCGCCACGTACTCGGTGCTCACGAGGCAGAACGTGTGGGGCGGCTGCGCGAGGGTGGAGGCGGCCATCAGCGTCTGGGAGAGGTCGACCTCGCCCTCCCCGAGGGCCACCCACTCGTACTTGTTGGTGCCCCAGACGAAGATGCGCTCGCCGACGCGCTGCATGGGCTGCGGGTGGAATTGGTTCCACGGCGAGAGGTAGCGCACGTCCTTGAGGTGGTAGGCGACGACCCGCCCGCCCCAGGCGCGGACCATGCGCGCGAAGTCCATGGCGCCGAGCAGATCCCCCTCGCTCGCGATGAAGCGGTTGGCGGGATCGTCGATGAACCCGACCAGCTCCCACCCGGTGGCCCGCAGGCCGCGGCAGCAGTGGTGCACGTCGTGCAGGTCGGAGAGGTACTGGCCGTGGTGGATCTCGAGGCCGAGCACGACCTTCTTGCCGGTCTGCGCGGCGAGCTCGCGCGTGCAGCCCTCCCAATATTGGATCGTGGCGAGGCTCTCGTCGCGCAGCGCCTGGCGGATGTCGTGCCAGCGCCCCGGCAGGCTGCGGGCGCGCGCGTAGAGATCGCCGCCCAACACGCGGAGGATGAGGGTGCCGTCGGGGGCGGCGTCGGCGAGGCGGTAGGCCTGCTCGATGACGTGGCGGCCGTAGTCGCGGTCCCCCGGGACACACGCGCCCATGTAGGCGCTGGTCATCGCGACGGGGACGCCGTGCTCCCACGAGAGCGCCACGGCGCGGTCGACCGAGGTCGGATCGCCGATGTCGAAGTCGGCGTTGGTGTGGGCGACGGCCCAGGCGCGGTCGGGGTCGGAGGCGGCGGCGCGGCGCGAGCGGAGGTCGACCACCACCGAGAAGGCGGCCTTGTCCGCGGCCGACCGGGCGAGCCGGAACACCTCGTCCATCGGGCGGTCCGCGATGAGCATGGAGTTGACCGCCATCGCGACGGGGACCGGCACCTGCTCGACGATGGCGCGCTTGTTCAGCTTGCCCGAGGGGAACGCGGGCAGCTCGTCGCGGAACTCGACGATGCGCGGCACCATCGAGGCGGGCAGCACCTTGCGGCAGTGGGAGAGGATGTCCTCGCGGGAGAGCGCGACGCCGGGGAGGGGGACGACGACGGCGCGGGGCACCTCGCCGCGGAGCGGATCGCGCGCGGGGACACACACCGCCTGCTTCACGCCGGGGATGGCGGCGAGGGCCCGCTCGATGTCGAGCAGGTACACCTTCACGCCGCCGACCTTGATCATCTCCTCGCGGCGCCCGAGGAAGCGGACGTAGCCGCCCTCCTCGCCGCGCACGAGATCGCCGGTGTGGTACCACCCGTCGCGGAACTTGTCGGCCGTGGCGTCGGGACGCTCGGGATACCCCGCAACGACGCCGCCGCCGCGCACGCACAGCTCACCGACGCCGGTGGCGGGGTCGGTGTCGACGATCTTGACCTCGTAGTGCGCGACCGGCTTGCCGAGCATCTCGAGGCGCCGCTCGGCCGCCCACGGGGGCACGTGGAGCACGACGCCGGTGGTCTCGGTGCAGCCCCAGATGGGGATGAATTGGCACCCCAGCGCGGCCTCGACGCGGCGGACCAATTCGGGCGGGACCACGGCGCCGCCGGCCTCGCAGAAGCGGAGGGCGGGGAACTGGTCGCCCGGCTGCACCTGGGTGAGCAGGAGATCGAACACGCTCGGGATGGCGAACATCCAACTCACGGCGTGCTCCTGCAGCGCGCGCAGGACGGTGCGGGGGCGCAGGGTGTCGAGCATCACCGCGGTGCCGCCGGTGGCGAGCGTGCGGGCGAAGTGTTCGTGCGGGTGGGAGTAGGGCGCGAACAGGCAGAGGAAGCGCTCGTCCTCGGTGAACGGGAACACGTCGAGCACGGCGCGGGTGTTCCATTGGACGTTGGCGTGGGTGGTCGGCGCGCCCTTCGGCATCGACGTGCTGCCGCTGGTGAAGTTGACGTAGCAGGGGCGGTCGGGGTCGGTCGACGGGGGGAGGGGGTTCGAGGCGCCGTGGGTGAGCTGGAGGAGCGGGGCCTCGCCGCGGATGACCCGGGCGGCATCCCCGAGCAGGCGCGCGGCGACGTCGGCCTCGGCGTCCTTCGGGGCGAACACGAGGTCGACCCCGCCGCGGCGGATCACGTGCTCGACGCGGGCGGGATCGGCGCCGTCGATGGGGGTGTAGAGCCCGCCGGCGCGCGCGGTGGCGAGGAAGAGCGCGGGCAGCTCCCAGGTGCGCTGCGGAAACGCGAGGACGTGGCCGCCCGGCCGGAGCCCCGCGGCTCGCAGCCCGGCCGCCATCGACGCCACGGTGGACTCGAGCTCGGCCCAACTGATGCGGCGCTCGCGGTCGATGATCGCGACGTGATCGGGCCGGCGCTCGGCGTGGAGCCGGAGCGTCGCGTCGAGGGTGAGCCGGGTGAGCTCGGGCGGGATCATCGGGGAGGCCCCTTGGCGGCAGTGTCGTGGCGGCGCCAGCGGTCGTCGGGCGCGTAGTCGACGAACAGGGGGTGGTCGTCCACCGCGTTGCGCAGGCGGCAGTGGAGGAGCCAGGTGCCGTACTGCTCGGGGTGGGCGCGCAGCCACGCCTCGACCACGGAGACGTAGGCGGTGGCGAGCGATTCGGGGGTGTGTCCGTCGGGCGAGATGGGGGCGCCGAAGTGACAGATGTCCGGCCCGGCGGCGGGGCACTCCACCATCGTCGGCACGATGGCGGCGCCGGTGGCGATGGCCATCCGGTAGGGCCCGGGGTTCAAGAGCGCCTCGCGCCCGAGGTAGGGCACCTTCACGAACTTGTTGCCGATGCGCCCGTCGAACGCGATGCCGACGATCTCGTTCTCCGCAAGGCGGCGGAACAACGTGCGGAGCGGGGCCTCCATGGTGAGGAAGCGGGCGGGGAGCCGATCCTCGCTCTCCTCGCGCACCCGGCGCGTCTCCGCGCGGAACCAGTTGTGGCCGAACAGCTCGGGGTGCTCCGCGGCGACCTCCGCGGGAGCGAGCCCGCGCGCGGCGTACTGGGTGTAGGGGTAGCCGGCGAGGGAGACCGCCGCGATCATCATCATGAAGTTGCCGGCGTGCGGGAACAGGACGATGGCGCCCTTCTTCCGGGCGAGCGCGGCGTCGAGGTGCCCCTGGTCCTGGAACCGGAGGTAGCTCCGCCAGTTGTCCACCGTGAGCTTGCCGAGCAGGAGCTCCTCGTAGTGGGCGCGGAACGCGACGCGGTAGGCGTCCTGCACGGCGGTGGGGCCGACCTCGCCGAACGATCGGCGGTACTCGTCGGCCATCAGCTCCCGCCCCGGGCCCGCGGCGAGGTGCTGGAGCCGCCACAGCGGCAGCACGCTGCGGACCGCGTCGGGGCGCGCCACGGGGAGGAGCTTGCGGGCCTGCACCCAGAAGAGCCAGCGCGCGACGTCACCCGGGCGCACGGCGCTCTGGCCGCCGGGAGCACCCGGGGGCGGGATCGCGGCGGGCGGCGGGTCGGACGGAGGCATGGGTCGGCTCGGGAGGACGGGAAGTATAGCGGGACGCGCTTGCTCGCCCTCCCGGGCACCGCGGCCAGGCACCGCGGCTCCCGCGCGTGGCGACTACGGCGTGCGCGCGTGGCGCCGGATCGTCGCCACCAGCTCCTCCAGGTCGATCGGCTTCGACACGTGCGCCACCATCCCCGAGGCCTCGCACCGCTGGCGCTCCTCGTCCATGGCGTGGGCGGTCAGGCCCACGACCGGCAGCGTCGGGGCGAAGGTCCGGATCTTCCGCGCCAGCGTGTGCCCGTCCATCACCGGCATCTGGATGTCGGTGAGCACGATGTCGAAGGCGGCCTCGCCCGACCTCTCCAGCACGGCGAAGGCGGCGGCGCCGTGATCGGCGAGGGTGAGGACGGCCCCCTCCATCCCGAGCATCTCTCCGAGGAGGAACAGGTTGGTCTCGTTGTCCTCCGCGGCCAGGACGCGGACCCCGACGAGCCGCCCAATCCGCGCCCCGTCGACCCGCGGGGGGGCCTCGTAGGGCCGATCCTCGGCGCGCTCCACGGGCGCCGCCGCCTCCACGAGCGGCAGGTGGATGGTGAAGGTGGTGCCCACGTCCGGCGCGCTCCGCACCGCGATGGTGCCCCGCATGAGCTCGACGAGCTGCCGGGTGATCGCGAGCCCGAGCCCGGTGCCGCCGAACCGGCGCGTGGTCGTGCTGTCGGCCTGCTCGAAGGGGCGGAACAGGCGCGCGACCTGCTCCTCGTTCATGCCGAGCCCGGTGTCGGACACGCGGAGGACGAACGAGCGGTCGTCGCGCTCGGCCGAGAGGATCACCCCCCCGCGTTCGGTGAACTTCACGGCGTTCGAGAGCAGGTTGACCACGATCTGCGAGATGCGCAGGGCATCGCCGGTGACCCATCGTGGCAGCGCGGGATCGATCTCCAGCCGGAGGTCGAGCCCGCTGGCGCGCGCGTGCTCGGCCATCATGTCGATCGCGGCGACGAGCACGCGCGGGAGGTCCACCACGCCGGGGTCGATCTGCATCTTGCCCGCGTCGATCTTCGAGAAGTCGAGGATGTCGTCGAGCACGCCGAGGAGGTGCTGCCCCGAGTCGAGGATGCGGGCGAAGGTGGCGCGCTCCTTCACCCCGTCGGTCTGCCGCTGCCCGACCTGCGCCATGCCCAGCATCGCGTTGAGCGGGGTGCGGATCTCGTGGCTCATGTTGGCGAGGAACTCGCTCTTGACCCGCGCGAGGCGCTCGGCCTCGGCGGTGCGGGCGGCGACGAGGTCCTCGAGGTGGTCCTTGTGTGCCTGGAGCGCCTGCTGGCTCTCCATGAGCGCGGCCTCCATGGCCTTGCGCTTCGAGATGTCCTCCCGGACGGACACGAAGTGGGTGAGGACGCCGGCCTCGTCCCGCACCGGCGTGATCGTCGTCTCCTCGTGGTAGGTCGTGCCGTCCTTGCGACGGTTGATCATCTCGCCCCGCCAGGTCCGACCGCTCTCGAGGGTCGACCAGAGGGCGGCGTGGGTCTCCGGGCGCTCGAGATCCGAGTTGAGGATCCGCTTGTTCTGGCCGCGCAGCTCGTCGAGCGTGTAGCCGGTGAGGGTGGTGAACGCGCCGTTCACCCACTCGATGTTCCCGTCCAGGTCGGTGATCATCACCGCGTTGTCGGCGGCCTTCATGGCGGCGTTCACGAGGCGGAGCGACGCCTCGGCGCGGCGGCGGCCCAGGCGCTCGCCCGACTCCCGCAAGCTCCGCTCGATGATCGGCACGAGCCGGATGAGGTTGTCCTTGAGGACGAAGTCCCAGAGGCCCTGCTTGAGCAGGTCGACCGCGGTCTCCTCCCCGACGCTCCCGGACACGAGCACGACCGGGACGTCGGGCTGGCGCTCCTTGACGAGGCGCAACAGGTCGGTGAACCGGATGCCGGGGAGGTTGTAGTCGGAGAGGATGAGGTCCCACGGCTGGGTGGCCAGCGCGTCCTGGATCTCCTGCCAGTCGTACACCCAATGGAAGTGTGCGGTGACCCCTCGCTGCGACAGGTAGCGCCGAAGGAGGAGGAAGTCCGAGCGGACGTCCTCGAGTATCAGGAGCTCCACGACCCGCTTCCTTCAGCCGTTGGGCGGTGCGTTGGTTGCGATCCAGTAGACGCCGAGCCGGGCCACGGTCTCGGCGAATTCGGCGAAGTCGAGCGGCTTGCGCACGAAGCTGTTGGCGCCCATCTCGTAGCTCCGCAGGCGGTCGCGGTCCTCGTCCGAGGAGGTGAGGACGACCACCGGGAGCTGGCGCGTGCGCGGGTCCGCGCGGAGCCGCTCGAGCACCTCGAGGCCGGACAGCCGGGGCAGGTTCACGTCGAGGAGCACGGCCACGGGGAGGTCGGGCCCCTCCCGATCCGCGTAGGCACCCTGCCGGAAGAGGTAGTCGAGGGCCTGCTGCCCGTCGCGCACCACGTCGATCTGGTTGCCGAGGTTGATCTTCCGGAGGGTCCGCAGCATGAGCTTCTCGTCCTGCGGATCGTCTTCGACGAGGAGGAGGGTCTTCGGACGCATGGTCAGGGCTCCCGTAGCGCGGGCGCGGGGAGCACGACGGTGAACGTGGCGCCCCGGCCCGGCGCGGCGTCCGCCCGGATCGAGCCCCCGTGGCGGTGGAGGATGCGCTGGACCGTGGCGAGCCCGACGCCGATGCCGGGGAACTCGTCCTGACGGTGCAGGCGTTGGAAGGGCTGGAAGAGGCGCGCGCTGTGGTCCATGTCGAAGCCGACGCCGTTGTCGGCCACGCAGAAGCCGCGCTCGGTACCGGGCGTGTCGTCCGCGCCGAGGCGGTAGAGGCGGATGCGCGCGTCGGCCGTCTTCGACGTGTACTTCCAGGCGTTGTCCAGGAGGTTCCGGAGCACGACCGCGAGCATCGAGGGATCGCCGACGGTCCGGACGCCGGGCTCGATGTCCCAGGCCACGACGCGGTCCGGATCGTCCCCCTCGAGGTCCTGCCGAATCCCGAGCGCGAGGGCGGAGAGGTCGACCTCGCTGTGGCGCAGCTCACCGCCGCGGGTGCAGCGGGAGAGGGTGAGGATGCCGTCGATGAGATCGCCCATGCGGCGGGCGGCGGAGGCGATCTCGTCGAGGTTCTCCCGCGCGTCCGGCGGGAGATCGTCGAGATCCTCGAGCAGGGCCTGGGAGAAGCCGGAGAGCGCGCGCAGCGGCGCCCGCAGGTCGTGCGACACGGCGTAGGCGAAGCTGTCGAGCTCCTTGCTCGCCGCGTGCAGCTCGGCCGTGCGGGTCTCGACGAAGCCCTCGAGCTCGGCGTTGCGCGCGAGGAGCGCCTCGTTGCTCCGCCGCAGCGCCTCCTCCCGGTCCCAGCGCTCGGTCACGTCGACGATCGCGAGGACCCCGAGCGCCGGCGTGCCCCGCTCGGAGGTGAGGCCGCCGCTGTAGTGGAAGACCCGGGTCCAGTCCTGGTCGACCCGGCGGACGCGGAGCTCCAGCCCGTGGATCGACTCCCCGCGCAGGATCCGGGCCATGGGCCACGCGTCGGGAGGCACCACCGCCCCGCCCGGGATGCTCAGCTCGTAGAGGTCGTGGAAGCGGACGAGCGCGCCCACGACCTCCGCGAGTGCCGAGAACCCGTGCATCTTCAGCGCGGTGGGATTCCAGTACACCAGCTCGCCGTCGGGACGGCACGTGACGATGCCCTCGTTCAGGCCGTCGAGGATGTTTTGTAGCTCTCCACGCATGGCTTCCACGACCATACGCGTCGGCTTCCGAACGCGCAATCGTCCGGGACGAGGTTCACCCCCCGGTGCCGACGACCATCCAGCCGAGTACGGAGACGAACGCCCACAACACGACACCGAGGACGAGCGGACGTGCGCCGACCGCGGCGAGCCCCGTCCGCGACATGCCGAGCCCGGTGAGGAACAGCACCGCGCCGAGCGCCTGCTTCGCCACCGCCGAGACGACGTGGCCGGCCCCCACGAGGGAGGGGAACACCGTGACGAGCGCCGCCGCTGCCAGGAACGCGGGGATGAACCAGGGGACCGACGCCCGTCCACCCCGGCCCTCGTGCCAGGAGAGGGCGAGCGTGAGCGGCGCGATCCAGAGCGCGCGCGCGAGCTTCGTGGTGGTGGCGATGGCGAGCGCGCCGCCGCCGTAGGCGCTCGCCGCCCCGACGACCGAGCTGGTGTCGTGGATGGCGAGGGCGGCCCAGCGGCCGAAGGTCTCGGGGGCCATGCCGAGGGCGTGGCCGAGGGGGGGGAACAGCACGAGCGCCGCGGCGTTGAGCAGGAACACGGTGCCGATGGCGACGCCCACCTGCTCGTCCTTCGCGGCCACGACGGGCGCGGCCGCCGCGATGGCGCTCCCGCCGCAGATCGCGGTGCCGACGGTGATCAGCAGCGCGAGCACGCGGTCGACCCCCAGGAGGCGCCCGAGGAGCGTCCCGACGACGAGGGTGACGAGGATGCCCATCGCGGTGACGACGATGCCCTCGGCGCCCACGCGGGCCACGACCCCGAGATCGACCCCGAAGCCGAGCCCGACGACGCAGAGGGCGAGCCCCTGCTTGACGAGGCCCGGCGTGGTCTTCGGCCAGGGGTTGCCGAGGCCGAGGCCGATGGCCACCCCCACCACGAGCGCCGCGGCCGGCGACACGCCGGGGACCAGCGCGACGAGGGCGCCGAGCACGACCAACACCTTCGACATGGCCACGGCTATCGCGGAGAAGCCGTTGCCGGCCATGGTGAAGCCGGGAGCTCGCCCGCGCGAGGGCCCTGGAGGGCGCGGCGGAGCCGCGGTCCGGCCGGACGCCGCGGCCGGCCGACGGAGCGCGGAGGCGCGACCCCGGAAGGGACCGGCCCCCGCCCGGCGGGGGCGCGCCCGACGTTCGTCCCGTCGGGCCGTTCAGAAGTAGAACCGGCCTCCCACCCCGGCATCCACCCCGAAGCCCGTGTTCGGCAGGACCCGCAGCTGCGGCACCACCTGCGCGAACACCTCGATGGGCACCTGCTCGAAGAACACCGACACCCCGACCGGCACCCGCGCGGCGACCCCCGCGCCCTCGCCGAACATGCCGGGCTCCTCGGTGACCACGCCGCCGCCGATCCCGACGTACACGGGCATGCGGACGGAGGCCACGGGCTCCACGATCGTGAGGGATCGGAGGTAGTCCACGCTCGCGTCGATCCGGCTCGCGGACAGATCCCACCCGATCGCGCTCTGCACCGCGTTCCAGGCCGACGGCCGCCAGGCGAGCGACGCGCCGGTGGTGGGCCCGAGGACCACCCCCGCCCCGAACGGGCCGGGCTGCGCGTTGGCGAGCCCCACGAGCACCAAGAACAAGGTCATCATCTCCACCTCCTTCCTATTCTTCTAGCCACGGGTGAGGACGGGCGAGCAGTCCTCGCTCACGCCGGAGTCGGGGGTGGCGTGGAGGGCGCGTGCGGGGGAGCGATAGAACTGCGCCCATGCAGCCTCCCCGCGCGGTGGCCGCCGTCGTCCTCCTCGCGGTGGTCGCGGCGTATGGCGCCTCCCTCGGCGGCGGCTGGGTGTGGGACGACCTCGAGTGGGCCCTCGGGCCGGTCGACTGGCACCTCCTGCTCGTCGGCGAGCGCGCGCTGATCTTCCGCCCCCTCGCCGGGGCCGCCATCGGTGTCGTGCAGGCCCTCTCCGCCGAGGCGTGGGTCCAGCGGAGCGTCGGCCTCCTCCTCCACCTCGGGGCGGTCGCGCTGGTGGCCGGGATCGCGCGGGGGCTCGGGGCGCGCGCCTCGGTCGCGTGGTTCGGCGCGGCCTGCTTCGGGCTGCACCCCGCGATGGTCGAGGTGGTGGCCTGGGCGAGCTGTCGGAGCGAGTCGGTGCCGAGCCTGCTCACCCTCGGCGCCTGGCTCGCGCTCGTGCGCGGGCGGCCGATCCTGGCGGGCGGGCTGCTCGCGGCGGCGCCGTTCGCCAAGGAGGCCTGGCTCGTGGGGCCGGCGTGCGTGGCGCTCTGGACGATCGGCACCCGCCGCCCCGCGTGGACGACCGTCGCGATCGCCACCCTCGGCTCGCTGGCCTACCTTGGGGTCCGGCACGCCGTGGGCTTCCCGTTCCCGATGGCGCCGGGCCGCGTGAACCTCCCCGAGGCGGTCGGCGCGTTCGCCGCGCGCGGGGCCGAGGTGCTGTTGTTCCCCGCCAGCGCCGACGTCTTCGCGCCCTACGTGCCCCACGGGGCCCTGGGGATCGTGGTCATCGGGGTTGGCGCGCTCGCGGTCGTCGCCTCGCGGGGCCGGCCGGCGCTGGCCGCGGCGCTGTTCGCCACGCCCATCCTCACCGCCGACGCGCTCGCCTCCGCCACCATCGGCGTCGTCGCGGACCGCTACTTCTACCTGGGAGTCGCGGGCCTCGCGGTCGCGCTCGCGCTCGCCGTGGAGGCCGTCGCGGACCGCCGGGGTCGGGTCCTCCCGCTCGCCTGGGCCCTGCCGGCGCTGTTGAGCTGGCCCACCCACCTGCGCGCGCTCGAATTCACCGACGACGTGCGGCTCTTCGGCGCCTCCCACGCGCTCGATCCCGACAACGCGCGGGCGGGGTTCGCCCACGCGAACGCGCTCCAGCGGGCAGGGCGCTGCCCCGAGGCCGACCCGATCTACCGGGAGGTCCTCGATCGGGAGCCCGAGGCGCGTGCGGCGTGGATGGCGTGCCTCGGGAAGGAGGGGCGCTTCGACGAGGCGCTCGCGCTCGGCGCGGGGAGCGAGCGCCCGGACGTGCGCTGGGCGCGGGCGAACGTGCTGGTCGACCTCGAGCGCTTCGACGAGGCCGAGGCCTCCCTCCGCGCCGACGCCGCGCGCTACCCCCCGAGCGCCCATCGGCACGTGCTCCTCGCCCGACTGGCCGGGCGGCGGCATGCCTGGGAGGCCTCCGAGGCGGACTTCCGTACGGCGCTCCGGATCGACACGGAGAACGCCGACGCCGCCGAGGGCCTCCGGGTCGTGGAGGCCCGCCACTGACGATCCGACCGGAGGCGACCGCCGGGGCCCCGATCAGGACCGCGCCCACACCCTCGGACGGGCCCGCCCGCCCACGGACACGGTCGGCCACCGGGGGTCCACCGTGAGGATCTCGATCCCGGCCGCCGTCGTGAGCACGGTGTCCTCGATCTTCATGCCGGGCACGCTCGGGTTCCACGCCAGCGCGGTTCGCTCCCCGATCGTGTCGAGCGTATCGGGGGTCGCGACGGTCTCCCGGGCGAGGTAGCCGGTGGTGCCGCCCTGGTGGTGGTCGAGGTGGGCGCCGACGTACCCCTCGGTGGCGTAGGCCGCGACCAGGGCGCCGTACACCTCGTCGAGGCGCGCGCCGGGGCGGGAGGCGTCGAGCGCGACCGCCTCGATGCGCGCGACGGCCTCGAAGGCGTCCTGCTCCTCGGGGGAGAGCGCCCCGAAGCAGACGAAGCGGGTGAGGTTGGCGTAGAGCCCGTGGCGGCGCCCGCACACGACCAGCATCGCGAGCCGGCCGAGCGGCGCGCCCGACGGGGTGGGGTGGCGGTAGCGGGGCAGTCGCGCATCCCCCGCGACGAGGGTGACGGCGGGGTGGATGCCCCGGCGCCACAACGCCTCGGCCGCGGCGCCGGCGAGGCCGGACTCCGTCCAGGCGGGGAGGGCCGCGGTGAGCGCGTCGGTGACGGCCTCGGCGGCGTCGAGCCCGAGGGCGCGGTAGCGGTCGACCTCCGCCGGGACGAGCTGCGCGCGCGCCTCGCGCAGCCGGGCGGGGAGGGGACGCTCGCCGCCGCGGGGGCGGTCCGACGCCACCTCGCCGCTCGCCTCGACGGCCACGAAGCGGTCGCGCAACGCGGGCTCGGCCCAGGGGTCGACCTGGATCGTGTAGGTGCTCGGCACCTCCTCGTCGCGGAGGCGGGCGGCCTCGATGGGGTCCGTGAGCACCCACGCGCCGCCCTCCGTGACGAGGATCTCGGCCACGCCGGTCTCCGCGGCGAGGTTGACCACGCTCGATCCGCCGCCGGTGGCCCAGGCGAACCAGTCGACGCCGCGCAGGCGGATGGCCCCGAGCCCCGCCGGCGCGAGCGAAGCGCGCAGCTCTCGCAGCTTTCCCTCGATCTCCGCCGTCATCGTTGCGCTACAGTACGCAAATGCGTTGCCCTCTGCTCCCTCTCCTGGCCGGCGTCGCCGTGGCCTCCGCCGGCTGCTCCGAATACGGCATCGAGCCGAAGAAAGAAGAGCCGCACTTCGAGGAAGATAATCCCACGTATCCCGACGTGGCGGTCACCCCCACCGCGATCGACCTCGGCGCGCTCTGCCCGGGCGTCGTGGGCGGCACCGAGGTGGAGATCTCCAACGAGGGGGACGCGGACCTGAACGTCCGCCGGATCGAGATCGCGGGCCGGGGGTGGAGCGTGGGGGAGGTGACGTTGCCCGCCACCCTCGCGCCCGACGAGCGCCTCGTCGTGTCCGTCGGCGGCGGCCCCGGGGATGCCCTCCTCACCGTGCACACCGACGATCCCGACTCGCCCGAGCTCGAGGTCCCCATCGTGTCGGTGCTCGACGCGCCCCCGACCGCCACCATCGCCTCGCCCGCCGACGGCGCCGTGCTCCCGGGGGACATCGTCGATCCCTTCGTCGGCTACGTCACCGACGACATCGATCCGGCCGACACCCTGGCGGTGTCGTGGTCCTCGAACGTCGACGGGGTGCTGAGCACCACCCCCGCAAGCGCCGCCGGAGAGGCGGTCCTGGCGTGGGATCCGATCGGTCGCTCGGCGGGTGCGCATGCGGTCACCCTCACCGCGACCGACTCGTGCGGCCAGGCGGCGTCCGACCTGGTGTCGTTCTGCCAGGACCAGGGGTACTCAGCGGACAACCTCGACCTCGCCACGTGGAACTTCGAGGGCAGCGCCCTCTGGGACGCCACGAACGAATGGGTGGAGCTCACGTCGGCGACCTACAACCAGAGCGGCACGGCGTTCCAGACCGCGACCCCGGTGAGCGCCGACAACGTGTCCATCGCGTTCCGGTTCTTCGTGAGCGGGGGGGACGGCGCCGACGGCATCTCGCTGACCGCGCTCGACGTCGCGCGCATGACGAGCTTCGTGGGGGAGGCGGGCGGCGGCATCGGCTACAGCGGCCTCCCCGGCTGGAGCATCGAGGTCGACACCTGGTACAACGGCGAGTACGGCGACCCCACCGAGGCGGACCACGTCTCCATCCACTTCGACGGGCAGCCCTTCGGCCCCGCCGCGTGGGCCGCGCTCCCCGAGATGGAGGACGGCAACTGGCACGACATGGAGGTCACCGTGCTCGCGCGGCACGTGGTGGTGACGGTCGACGGGGTCGCGTACATCGACCAGAACCTGAGCGGGTTCACCCCTTTCTCCGCCTACGTCGGGTTCACGGCCGCCACCGGCGGCGCGACCAACTACCACCTCATCGACGCGCTCACGGTGACCCGGAACGTCTGCGACGAGGGGTAGCTAGGCGGCGCTCGACGGGCCGGGGGCGCTCGACGAGCCGGGGGCCTCGGCGCGGGGCCACATCGCGCCCTCGTCGAGGAAGCGCGCGGGATCCTCGAGGACCTCGAGGAACTTGTCGATGCCGAAGCGGGCGTTGAGCCCGTCCTCGATGCGCTCCTCGTAGGTGAACCGCACGTGCAGCATCGGCCGCACGATCGGCTGGCCGTCCCGCGCGACCACGCGGTCCTCGAGCTTGCCGATCATGATGAACATCGGGCAGTTGCCGTACTCGAACAGGTGGTGGTAGCCCGCGCCCATGCCGAGCGAGCCGAGGTTCGCGATGAAGATGCTCGTGAACAGCGGATCCCCGTCGACGTACCAGCGGGGGAGCAGGTTGTAGTAGTCGGCGGCCTTCAGGGACCAGGCGCCGAACCGCAGCAGCGGGCGCGGCAGGACGTTGAAGAGGTCGAGCTCCTTGTCGGTGCGCGTCTTCTTGCCGCTCCGCTCCTGGACGATGCCGCCGTTCATGCGCGCGACGAGGTCGGAGAAGACCTCCCCGTCCGGCATGTGGAGCTTGACCGTGGAGATCTGGGCCTCGCGGTCCATCCGCGCGCGCTTCATGGAGAAGCTCAACCACCGCGCGTTGCGACGGTATAGGCGCCGCCCGACGACGAAGCGGTTCATCTTCGGGGTCGCCGCGAGCGCGATGTTGGCGGCGGCCACGGTGAGGTGGGTCATGTTGACGCCGCCGTTGACGTTGTTTCCGGCCTCCTTGTGGCGGGCGAGCCACGCGGCGAGGCGCTCGCCGTCGGCGTAGGCGTCGAAGTAGACGATCGCGTCGTTGCGCGTCGGCAGGAGGTACAGGAGGATCCGGCGGAACGGATGGATCCGCTCGAGCGTGCCGTCGGGGCGCGAGGTCTTGAACTCGATGACGAGCCAGAGCGCGAACAGCGGGACGAGGAGCCAGGCGAGCATCGACATGCCGACCCCGCTAACCGGTGGCGGGGAACGGGCTCGCAAGTCGTTCGTTCGCGAGTCATCCGCGAGCGCGGCCGGTTAGGCGATGGGCCCTCACGGAGGAGCCCCATGCGTGTCGCCGTCACCGGAGCCAGCGGGCTGCTCGGCGGAAACCTCGCCATCGCGCTCTGCGCCCGGGGGGACCACGTCGTCGCCACGCGCCGGGGCACGAGCCGGGTTTCGCACCTCGACGCCTTCCCGATCGAGTGGGTCGACGCCGACCTCGGCGAGCCCGACAAGCTGACCCGCGCCTTCGCGGGCGCGGAGCTCGTGTTCCACGCCGCCGCGATGGTGAGCGTGCGCCGCCGCCCGACCCCCGCGCTCATAAGCGCCAACGTCGACGGCACGCGCAACGTGATCGCGGCCGTGCGCGCCGCCGGGGTGCCGAGGCTCGTGCACACCTCGACGGTGGGGGCGGTCGGGCTCTCGGAGGACGGGATGCCCTGCACCGAGGCGGCGCGGTGGAACTTCGCGGAGCACGACCTCGACGACGGCTACGTCACCACGAAGCACCAGGCCGAGCGGCTCGTCGCCGAGGCGGTGGGCGCCGGGCTCGACGCGGTCGTGGTCAACCCCACCTACATGCTCGGCCCCTACGACGCGAAGCCGAGCTCCGGCCAGATGCTCGTCGAGCTCGCCCGCGGGCGCATCCCCGGCCTCACCACCGGCGCCAACAACTTCGTGGACGTGCGGGACGTGGCGCGCGGCATGCTCCTCGCCGCGGAGCTCGGCCGCGCGGGGGAACGCTACATCCTCGGCGGCGAGAACCTGCCCTACGCCGAGGCGTTCGCGCGCATGGCGAAGGTGATCGGCGTGCCCGGCCCCCGCCGGGTGCTGCCGGAGTGGCTCGCGCGGGGGTTCGGCCTCGTCGGCGATCTCCAGGAGCGGCTCTCCGGCGCCGAGCCGGTCCTCAACAGCGTCACGGTCCGGTATGGCTACTGTAAGAGCTTCCAGTTCTCCTCGGAAAAGGCCGAAAAACAACTGGGTTACACGCATGGGCCGATCGAAGCGGCCATTGCGGACGCCGTCGCGTGGTTCCGGGCGCGCGG
>JAKFCH010000409.1:0-16023 GCA_036676765.1 Deltaproteobacteria bacterium | reverse complement strand
GCTGATCGTGGCGACCGTGACTGAGCCCGGGTACCCGACCTCATGGGCCTGGCCACCACAGGCATCGGCCTGCTACCCAGCTACGCCAGTGCTGGCATCTGGGCCCCCATCGGTCTGATTGCCCTGCGAATTGTCCAGGGGATCTCCGTCGGCGGTGAGTGGGGCGGCGCGGCATTCGGGCGCGGGCTACGACCGGCCGCCATGAACCTCCTCGTCCTCGAGCCCGACGAGCTCCTGCCCGACGGCACCGCCCGGCTCGCGGGCCGTCGCCTGGCGCACGCGCGCGAGGTGTGGAACGCGCAGTCCGGAGATCGGCTCCGCGCCGGTGTCGTCGGGGGCCCGACGGGCACGGCGGAGATCCTCTCCGTCGACACCGACCTGCTGCACGTGCGCCTCGATCTCACCGAACCGCCGCCGCCCCGCCCGGGCGTCGACCTCGTGCTCGCGATGCCGCGCCCGAAGGTGTTGAAGCGCCTCCTCTCGACGGTCGCCCAGCTCGGCGTCGACCGTGTGGTGCTCCTCGCGGCGTCGCGCGTCGAGCGCAGCTACTTCGGATCGCCGGTGCTCGAGCCGGAGAGTGTGCGTCGGGCCTTGATCGAGGGCCTCGAACAGGCCCGGGACACCGTGCTGCCCGAGGTGATCGTGCGCGAACGCTTCCGGCCGTTCGTGGAGGACGAGGTCGACGCCCTGTTTCCCGCGCCCGCGCGTCGGCTGCTCGCCCACCCCCACGCCGAGGCGGCACTCGGGACGATCCCGGGCGCGCCGCGGACGGTGCTCGCGGTCGGGCCGGAGGGCGGCTGGGTGCCGTTCGAACTCGACCTTTTGGCGGCCCGCGGCTTCGCGCCCTTCTCGCTGGGGCCGCGGATCCTGCGGACGGAGACGTTGGTGCCGTATCTGATCGGGGCGGTTCGGGGCTGAGGGGCGACCGGGTGGAGGGGGGCGACGGGGACCACCCGACACGATCGGCCTCAGGGCAGCTCGTGAGGCCGATCGTGTCGGGTCGGAGGGCGGGGATCGGGCGGGCGCGGCGAGGTTCGGTGGGCGCGCGACGATGGAACGCCGGTAATCCTGGGGGTGGTCGCCCAAGGGCCCCGCATTCCGAGCTTCGGACCCGACAAAATCGGCCTCAGGGCAGCTCGTGAGGCCGATCGTGTCGGGTCCGCGGACCCGTCGGTCACCCGCTAAGGAACGGGCCCCGCCACGTAGGGCTCGCGGGCATCGAACGCGGGCACGCGGCTCTGGAGGTCCATCTGGAGCCGCACGGCGCGGAGGAGCGCGGGGGCGACCTCCACGACGCGCGTGCGCTCGATGGTCCGGACGGTGACGCCGAGCCGCTCGGCGATCTCGCGGTCGTAGAGCTCGGACGTGGCGACCCGAACCGCCGCGCATCGCGCCAGCCGCACGGCCTGGGTCTGCCCCGACAGGTCGGGGAGCGCGAGCGCCGCGCACGTCGCCTCGACGAGGTGCTCGGGCACGACGCGCTCCTCCAGCCCGTCGATGCCGAGGTTCGCGAGCAGATCGCGCCCGCGCAGGCGCGGCAGGGTGACGCGCACCCGGACCACCAGCCGCGGCGCCACGACGCGCAGGCCGAGCAGGTCGGGGAGGGAGGTGCCCTCGCGACGCGGATCCTGATCGACGCCGTGGTGGAGATCCTGGCGTTGGACGTAGAGGAGGGTGTTCTCGAGGTGCGCCTGGTGATGCACGGGCCGGATGCGCGTGGGCTCGAAGCGCGCGCCGGGCCGAAGCAGGGGGACGAGGCGGCCGCACTCCGTCGCGACGCGGCTCGCAGGCTCGTCGCCGAGGAGCAGCACGTGGAGGTGGTTGTCGGCGAGGCCGAAGCCGAGGAGGCCGCGCTCGGCGGCGGCGTTCAGGACGATGCGGGCGATGGCCCGGCGCGTCGGCACGTCGGGGGCGAGCACGGCGGCGTCGTCGAAGCGGAAGACGAGGTGGTGGGCGAGGCGTATGGCGACCATGCAGGCGGCGTGCCGCCAGGCGCCGGCCGTGGCGATCGCGTGGTGAGCGCGCTCATCGCGGCGCTGGTCCGCCGAAGGGTGTCGGACGGCCGTCGGATCGTCGGACAGTTGTCAGCCGACCCACCCGCGCGAGGTGCCCGGCGGGCGCCCCGACCAGCGGGAGGGGCGGTTCGGCGCCCGCCGCCCGCACGGGCGGCGCCGCGCCAACGGAGCGGCTCCGCCGCGACCCCGCGCGGGGACCGACCCCGCGGCGCCTCGCCGCGGGGACGCGCCCAAACCCCGATGAGCGAGCCGCGGACCCCGGACAGATCCTGTCCGCCCCCCCGAAACGGGGGGCCCGAATCGCCGCGGTCGAATTAGGAGGGCGGCCGGAGAGAACCACCGTGGAAGAGCACGAGAGGGGCCGCGAGGCCTTCGCCAGCGAGGAAGCCTACCGCCTGCATTGCCTGCGCCACTCGACGGCGCACATCATGGCCGAGGGCATCCGCGCGGTGTTCCCCGAGGCCGACTTCGCCATCGGCCCCGCCATCGAGGACGGCTTCTACTACGACGTCGACGTGCCGCGCCCGATCACCGAGGCCGACCTCGAGAAGATCGAGGCCGCCATGAAGGCCGTCGTGAAGCGCAACAGCCAGTTCGAGCGCAAGGAGCTCACCCGCGAGGAGGCGCTCCAGTACTTCAAGGACCAGAAGTACAAGATCGAGCTCATCCAGAGCTTCGGTGACGACGTGATCGGCACCTACGACCAGGGCGGGTTCGTCGACATGTGCCGCGGGCCGCACGTCCTGCGCACCGGCCAGTGCAAGCACTTCAAGCTGATGAAGGTGTCGAGCGCCTATTGGCGTGGCGACACCACCCGGCCGCAGCTCCAGCGCGTGTACGGCACCGTGTGGCCCACCCGCGAGGCCCTCGACCAGTACCTGTTCCGGCTCGAGGAGGCCAAGAAGCGCGACCACCGCAAGGTCGGCACGCAGATGGGCTTGTTCATGTTCCACGAGTACGCCCCCGGCGCGCCGTTCTGGCTCCCGAAGGGCGAGATGCTGTACCACACGCTCTCCGAGGCCATGCGCAGCGCGCTCCTCGGCGAGGGCTACGTGGCCGTGCGCACCCCCATGCTCTTCGAGAAGAAGCTGTGGGAGACCAGCGGGCACTGGGCGCACTACCGCGACAACATGTACAATTTCGAGAAGCACGAAGAGGGCCACAAGCACCCCGAGGGCGGCGAGGAAGAGGCCGAGGGCCGGACCTACGGCCTGAAGCCCATGAACTGCCCGTCGCACATGCTCATCTTCGGGTCGACCAAGCGGAGCTACCGCGAGCTCCCGATGCGCATCCACGACCAGGGCGTGCTCCACCGCGACGAGGTGCGCGGCGCCCTCGGCGGGCTCACCCGCGTGCGCCAGTTCTGCCAGGACGATGCTCACCTGTTCGTGATGGAAGAGCAGATCGAGGACGAGGTGACCAAGCTCATCGGGCTGGTCAACCTCGTCTACACCTCGCTCGGCCTCGGGTACCGCGCCAAGCTCTCGACCCGCCCCGCCGACAAGATGGGGGACGACTCGTTGTGGGATCGCGCCGAGGGTGCGCTCAAGGCCTCGCTCGAGGCCAACGCGCTCGAGTACACGGTCAACGCGGGGGATGGCGCCTTCTACGGCCCGAAGATCGACTTCGACGTGGTCGACGCGCTGGGGCGCTCCTGGCAGTGCGCCACCATCCAGCTCGACTACCAGCTGCCGCTCCGCTTCGAGCTCGCCTACACGGGCGCCGACAACACCGATCACACCCCGGTGGTCATCCACCGCGCGATCTTCGGGTCGTTCGAGCGGTTCATCGGCATCCTCATCGAGCACTTCGCCGGCGCGTTCCCGATGTGGCTCGCGCCCGAGCAGGTGCGCGTGCTCACCGTCTCGGAGAAGTCCGCGGCGTGGGGCGAGCAGGTGCGTGACGCCCTGAAGGCGGCGGGCATCCGCGCCCACCTGGACGACGGCGCCGACAAGATCGGCGCCAAGATCCGCGAGGCCCACGGGGCGAAGCCGGTCTACATGGTCGTCATCGGCGAGAAGGAGCAGGAGTCGGGCACCGTGTCGGTGCGCGGCCGGGATGCGGATCTCGGCGGGTTGACCCTCGCCGAGTTCGTGGAGCGCTGTCGGACCGAGGCCGTGCCGCCGTTCGGCGGGTAGGGGTCGGGGCGCACCTCTCCGCGAGGGGCGCGCCGTTATCGGCTGAAAGACGTTGAAACGGCGCCGACGGGCGCGCGGACCTAAGCTCTCTCGTGTGGGAGGGTGGGCCCCCCGCGCCCTTCAGCGGAGCGTCCGTTCATGCGTCTACCGGGCGACGTTGCCTGCTTCGTCGAGCTCTCGAACGTCTCGGTGGTGCCCGAATCGGGCGCCTCCGACGCGGTCGCCTACATCCGCGGGGGGGATGGGACCGTGGCGTGCGCGGTGGCGCCCACGCCGGGCTCCGCGTGGATGGTCTCCATCTCCGGCGGCGAGCGACTCCACCCGCTCCGCGTCGGGGACCCCGTGCTCGTGCGGGGGATCCACCGCGCCACCGGGGATCGGTTCGCGGTGCCCGTCCGGCTGGTGTGCACCGCCACCGGGGACATCGCGCGCTTCGCCCTGCCCTACGTGCCGGCCGCCCGCGCGCCGTCATGGGCATCCGCGACCTGAGAACCCGACCGTCGGGTTAGAACGCGGGGATGCAGACGCTCCCCACCGAGGTCGATCCGTCCGCCCCCGAGTACGCGGCCAACCGCGCCCACCACGAGGCGCTGCTCGCGCGGCTTGCCGAGGAGCTCCGCGTCGCGCGGGACGACCGCTCCCCGAAGGCGCTCGCCCGCCACCGCGAGCAGGGAAAACTCACGGCCGTCGAGCGGCTCGACCGGCTCCTCGATCCCGACACCCCGTTCCTCGAGATCGGTGGGCTCGCCGCGCGCGGCATGTACGACGGCGGGGTGCACAAGGCCGGGAGCCTCGCGGGCATCGGCGTCATCAACGGGCGCGAGTGTGTCGTCAACGCGAACGACGCGATGGTGAAGGGCGGCACCATCTACCCGATGGGGGTGAAGAAGGGCCTCCGGCTCCAGGCCATCTCGATGGAGAACCACCTCCCGTTCGTGTCGCTCATCGACTCGGGCGGCGCGTTCCTGCCGCTCCAGAGCGAGGTGTTCCCCGACTTGGACGACGGCGGCCGCATCTTCTACAACCAGGCGGTGATGTCGAAGCTCGGCATCCCGCAGATCTCCGCGGTGATGGGCCTCTGCACCGCGGGCGCGGCCTACATCCCCGCGATGAGCGACGAGGTCGTGCACGTGGCCGGCACCGGGGCCATCTTCCTCGGCGGGCCGCCGCTGGTGAAGGCCGCGACCGGCGAGGATGTCACCGCGGAGGATCTCGGCGGGGCCGATGTCCACTGCTCTGTCTCGGGGGTGAGCGATCACTGGGCCAGGGACGACGCCGACGCCCTCGCCCACGTCCGCGCGATCGTCGCGCGCCTCGCCCCGGTCGACCGCGGAATCGTCGCCACGCGCCCGCCGCGCCCGCCGCTCTACGATCCCGAGGAGCTGCTCGGCATCGTGCCCCCCGACCTCTCGACCCCCTGGGACATCCGCGAGCTCATCGCCCGCGTGACCGACGGGAGCGAGTTCGAGCCGTTCAAGGAGCGGTATGGGCCCACGCTTGTGTGCGGGTGGGCGTACGTGCACGGCTACCTCGTGGGGATCCTGGCGAACAACGGGGTGTTGTTCTCGGAGTGCGCGCTCAAGGCCACCCAATTCATCCAACTGTGCGACAAGCGTGGCATCCCGCTCCTGTTCCTCCAGAACATCGCCGGGTTCATCATCGGGCGGGACTACGAGCGCGGCGGCATCACCAAGCACGGCCACCAGATGGTCAACGCCGTCTCGACGTGCTCGGTGCCGAAGATCACCGTCATCGTGGGCGGGAGCTTCGGCGCCGGCAACTACGCGATGTGCGGGCGCGCGTACTCGCCGCGCTTCTTGTGGATGTGGCCGAGCGCGCAGATCGGCGTGATGGGCGGGGCGCAGGCCGCCGAAGTGCTCGTGAGCGTGCAGAACGCGCAGCGGGCGCGGGACGGCCAGCCGCTCATCACCCCCGAGGAGGCCGCGATGATCAAGGGCCCCATGGAGGAGAACGCGCGCCGCGAGGGGGATGCGTGGTACTCCACCGCCAACCTCTGGGACGACGGTCTGATCGACCCCCGGCGCACGCGGGACGTGATCGGCCTCTCCCTCGCGGCCACGCGCAACACCCCGTGGAAGAACCCGGTGGGGTACGGCACCTTTCGCATGTGAGGGCTTCCCGGGCGGGGGCGGTGTGTCCAACCTGAGGGTCAGGGGCGGCACTGCATGCGTTGGATCCTGGGGGCCGCGATCCTGCCGTGGGTGGGCGGGTGTCGCGAGGCCGCGACAGTCGGGGGCGGCTGGCCGGCGAGCGACGGCATCGACTACGCCCTGCCGGACCGCCCTCCGGACACCGACGCCGACACGGACGCCGACGACGCGGACACCGAGCTCGTGGGGTGTGACACGGTGCTCACCGGTGACACGTTGCTCACCCGGGACATCGGGCCATGCTTCGGAGACGGGCTCAACGTCGCCGCCGATGACGTGACACTCGACTGCGAGGGACACGCGCTCATCGGGGCCGGCATCGCCGGCAGCGTGGGCGTGCGGATCGCGGGGGCCGCGGGGGTGACCGTGCGCAACTGCCGGGTGGGCGGCTTCGACGACGCGTTCCGGGTCGAGTCGGGGTTCGGCAACCGGCTCGCGTCCAACGAGGCCTTCGATGCGCTCCGGGGCTACGTCGTGGAGGGTTCGACGGCGAACACGCTCGTCGGGAGCCGGGCGACGGGGTGCGACGTCGGGTTCGCCCTCACCGACGCGACCGTCAACCAGGTCGAGGGGAACACGGTCGATGGAGGCCGTGCGGGGTTCGTCCTCGGCGGGGCTACCGACGGAAACACGCTCGCGACCAACACCGTGACCGGGGTGGAAGAGGCCGGGTTCCACGTCGACGGCGCCCCGGGCAACCAATTCACGGGCAACGTCGTCACGGCGAGCGGGTACGGCTTCTTCCTCGACGAGGCGACGGAGAACGTCCTCGAGGCCAACGTGGCGAGCGGCAACCGCGTGACCGGCCTCCACCTCCTCCAGTCCGCGCGGAACGTGCTCCGGCTCAACGACGCCGACGACAACGGCACGCACGGCGTGTGCTTCTTCGGGTTCTCGGCGCCCAACCTCGTGGAGGAGAACGCCGCGTGCGGCAACGGGACCTTCGACGCGGAGCAGTTCGCGAGCGACGGGAGCGTGTACGTGGGGAACGACTTCTGCACGACGCACGGCATCTGATCTCCGGCCTTTTCCGACGTTGGTGCTCGGGGGGTTAGCTAGACCGGATGCCGATCCAGCGCCTGCTCATCGCCAACCGGGGCGAGATCGCCGTCCGCGTGGCCCGGACGGCCCGCGAGATGGGGATCGCGACGGTCGCGGTGTACAGCGACGCCGACGCCGACGCCCCCCACGTCCGCGCGTGTGACGAGGCGGTGCGGATCGGACCGGCGCCCCCGGGGGAGAGCTACCTCGCGATCGACCGGCTGCTCGACGCCGCGCGGTCGACCGGCGCCGACGCCGTCCACCCCGGCTACGGTTTCCTCGCCGAGAACGCGGCCTTCGCGCGCGCGGTCCTCGACGCGGGGCTCGTCTGGGTCGGCCCCGCGCCCGAGGTCATCACCGCGATGGGCGACAAGGTGGGCGCGCGGCTCCGCATGCGCGCGGCGGGGGTGCCCGTCGTGCCGGGGGTGGAGTCCGACGATCCCGCCGCCATCGCCGCGCTCGGGTTCCCGGTGCTGGTGAAGGCCGCGGGGGGCGGCGGCGGGAAGGGGATGCGGCGCGTCGACACGGAGGCGGCGCTCGCGGAGGCCCTGGTGGAGGCGCGCTCGGAGGCGGAGGCCGCGTTCGGCAACGGGGTCGTCTACGCGGAGAAGCTCGTGGACCGCCCGCGGCACGTCGAGGTGCAGGTGCTCGGGGACAACGCCGGCACCATCGCCCACCTCGGCGAGCGGGAGTGTTCGATCCAGCGGCGCCATCAGAAGCTCGTCGAGGAGGCACCCTCGCCGGCACTCGACCCCGACACGCGCGCGCGCTTGTGCGCCACCGCCGTGGAGGCCGCCCGCGCGGTGGCCTACACCGGCGCCGGCACGGTGGAATTTCTCCTCGATCCCGACGGCCGCTTCTACTTCCTCGAGATGAACACGCGCATCCAGGTCGAGCACCCGATCACCGAGCTGGTGACCGGCGTGGACATCGTGCGTGAGCAGCTCCGCATCGCGATGGGAGAGCGGCTCGGCTACACCGAGGTGAGCGCGCGCGGGCACGCCATCGAGTGCCGCATCGTCGCGGAGGACCCCGCGCGGGACTTCCTGCCCTCGCCCGGGCGCCTCACCCGGTGGCGGTCGCCCGTCGGGCCCGGCGTGCGCGTCGACGCCGGCGTGGAGGAGGGCTCCGAGGTGGGCCTCTCCTACGATCCGCTCCTCGCCAAGGTGATCGTGCACGGGCCGGACCGCGCCGCCGCCTGCGCGCGGATGGAGCGGGCGCTCTCCGAGCTGGTGGTGCTCGGGGTCGACACCACTGCGGAGCTGCTGCGCGACGTGATCGCCTCGCCGGCGTTCGCCGCGGGGGACACGACGACCGATTTTCTCGATCGCTTCGCGTGGACGCCCCCCGAGGTCGACGCCGCGGCGTACGCGGCCGCATGGCGGGCGGCGCCGGAGGCCCCGGTGGCGGCGAGCGCGGGTGGGCGGACCGCGGAGGCCTCGCCGTGGGCGACGCTCGGGAGGTGGCGGTGAAGGTGCGGGTCGGCGATCAGGGGGTGGAGACCGACGCCGTGGGCGTGCGCCGCTCGGACGGGAGCGTCGCGGTGACCGTCGGGGAGCGGACCGTCGCCGCCTTCGTCGCGGGGGACCAGGTGTGGATTGACGGCCGGGTGCGCCGGGTGCGGCCCGTCGCGAGCGCCGGGACCGCGGCGCCCCTCTCGGAGAAGGTGACCCCGCCGATGCCCGCCACCGTCGTGAAGGTGCTCGTGGCCGTCGGGGATGCCGTGATCGTGGGCCAGAAGCTCGTGACCGTGGCGGCGATGAAGATGGAGACCGCGCTCCGCTCCCCGCGCGCCGGCTTCGTCACGGTGGTCAACGTGGTGCCCGGCCAGCAGGTGCGTCCGGGCGAGGAGCTCGTCGTGGTGGAGGTCCCATGATCAAGGTCGACGCAGGCCCCGTCACCACGCTCACGATCGACCGGCCGCAGGTGCGCAACGCCATCGACCTCGCGACGATCGAAGGGCTGCACGCCGCGCTCGACGCCGCCGTAGGGGCCCGTGTCGTCGTGCTCACCGGCGCGGGGGAGAAGGTGTTCTGCGCGGGGGCCGACCTCGCGGAGGTGGCGGGGAACCCCGAGGGGCGCCGCGCCGCCGCCGCGGCCTACGCGCGCCTCCTCGGGCGCATCTCGAGCTACGAGCGGCCGGTCGTCGCGCGGCTCAACGGGCACTGCCTCGCCGGCGGCGTGGGCCTGCTCCTCGCGTGCGATCTCGCCGTGATGGTCGACGACGCCACGCTCTCCCTCCCCGAGACCGCGGTGGGGATGTGGCCCGCGATGATCGGCGCCTTCCTGCTCCGGGATCTTCCCCGCAAGGTCGCCCTCGACCTCGCCCTCACCGGCCGCAAGCTCGCGTCCGCCGAGGTCGTGGAGCTCGGGCTCGCGAACCGCGCCGTGCCGCGCGCGGACCTCGACGCCGCCGTGGCCACGTACACCGACGCCATCGTGGCGCGGAGCCCCTCCGCCGCGCGGATCGGCCGGCGCGCGTGGCGTGACGCGGCGGATCTCCCCCTCGACGACGCCCTCGCGCTCCTCGCCGCGCGCCTCGGCGACGTGATGGACACCGAGGACGCGACCGAGGGCTTCCTCTCGTTCCTCGAGAAGCGCACCCCCACCTGGAAGGACTGCTGATGGACCTGTACGCCCGCCCGAACCAGGACCCCTCGCGCCCATGCATGGTGACCGCCGCGCTCTCCGGCGTGGTGGCCAACCGGAAGCAGTGCCCGGCCATCCCCTACACCCCCGAGGAGTACGCCGCGGAGGCGAAGCGGGCCTACGAGGCCGGCGCCGCCGCGGTGCACCTCCACGCGCGCTCGCCCGACGGCGCGCCGAGCTTCGAGATCGAGGATTACCGGGCGATCCGCGACGCGATCGTGGACGCGTGCCCGGTCATCATCAACTTCTCCACCGGCGCGATGGACGTGTCGGTCGAGAAGCGCCTCGCCTACCTGGACGCGGTGAAGCCCGCGGTGGCGGCCCTGAACATGGGGTCGATGAACTACGCCAAGTACAGCGAGAAGAAGAAGGACTTCGTCTTCGACTTCGTGTTCCAGAACCCGTTCTCGGAGATCCGCGCGCTCCTCGAAGGCATGAACGCCGCGGGCATCAAGCCCGAGTGCGAGTGCTTCGATGCGGGGCACGTCGGGAGCCTCTACCCGCTCATCGATATGGGGCTCCTCGCGCCGCCCTTCCAGGTGTCGCTGATCATGGGCGTCATCGGGGGGGTGCCCGGCACGGTGGCCCAGCTCATGCGGCAGGTCGAGTCGTTGCCGCCGAACAGCGACTGGGAGGTCATCGCGCTCTCGCTCGACCAGTGGCGGCTCCTCGCCGCGGGCGCCGCGATGGGCGGGAACGTGCGGGTCGGCCTCGAGGACAACTTCTACCTCTCGCCGGGCCAGATGGCGGCCTCCAACGGGGACCTCGTCGCGAAGGCGGTGCGCATGGTGCGCGACCAGGGGCGGGAGGTGGCGACCGTCGAACAGTGCCGCGATCGGTTGGGATTGGTCCACCGCTGAGTCACCTCGAAAAAAGACCGTAAAAAGCCTCTGGATGGCGTCGCTGGGGTGGACAGGTTCCTGCCGCTGCGCTTGGGCTCCTCCGCCGGGGGCGGGGACCCGAGCGACGCATCCCCCCATACGGGCTCCCTAGCCCCAGAGGCACCTGTCCATGAAGATCGTGAAGCTCACCGGCGTGTTGGTCATCGGGTTTCTCGTGGTGTCCGGAGCGGCCTGGGCCGCGGCGACCTACGGGGTCGCCGCATCGCTCGACGGCACCGGCCTCCTGGAGCTTCAGACCAACCAGATGGACAAGGGCTGGTTCAACAAGGCCGGCACGTTGGATCGCACCAAGAGCGACATCGCGACCGACTACACCCTCGGCGCCACGACGTGCTCCGCCGCGAAGGAGGGGGTGAGCTACTCCAGCGTCACCGAGGGCATGTTCGTCCCCGTCTACAACACCGTCGGCACCGCCGTGATCGGCTACCGGTGGAACATCGTCGCCGACCTCTCGGGCTCGCAGAACCATTGGTACTACCACACGCATTGTGATGCCACCGTCGAGGTGCACGGCTGCGATCAGGCCATTTCCGTGTCGATCACGTCGGCCGTGGCGGACGCCGCTGGGGCGTGTCGCACGTTGGACGACGGCACGTGCGCCTCGGCCTCGACCTCGGCGACGTTGCCCGCGGTCCAGGACCCGAGCGTCGTGGAGACCGATTGCGGCGGGACGTGTGACCTCGGGACGTGTGTGTCGTCGTGCGAGTCCGAGTGCAACGACGCCTGGCCCGTGGGCGGGCGGGACAACGCGGGCAACGCCGCGCTGAAGGCCGCCTGCAACGCCGAGTGCCACTGTTCCTGCAAGGAGGCCGACCCCGACTGCACGATCGGCGAGGGCGAATGCGACTGATCGCATGACCCGCGCGCGCCGGGTCGATAGGCGGTGAGTGGAGGTCCACATGAGCAAGCAACGGGACGTGGCGGTGATCGTTGGGAGCCTGCGCAAGGGCTCCTACAACCGGATGATGGCGAACGCGCTCGCGGCCACGGCCCCCGAGGGGCTCCGGCTCGAGATCGTGGAGATCCGCGATCTCGCGCTCTACGACCAGGACGCCGACGAGGACCCGCCCGCCCCGTGGGTCACCTTCCGCGAGCGCATCCGCCGGGCCGACGCCGTGTTGTTCGTCACGCCGGAGTACAACCGCTCCGTGCCGGGGGTGCTGAAGAACGCGATCGACGTGGGGTCGCGGCCGTACGGGAGCAGCGCGTGGAGCGGCAAGCCCGGGGCCGTGATCAGCGTCTCCCCCGGGGCGATCGGCGGCTTCGGCGCGAACCACCACCTGCGCCAGTCGCTCGTGTTCCTCGACGTGCCCTGCATGCAGCAGCCCGAGGCCTACATCGGCGGGGCGGCCAAGCTCTTCGACGGCGATGGGCAACTCGCGAACGCCGGCACGCGCGCGTTCATGGACACGTTCATGGAGGCCTTCGCGCGCTGGGTGGAGCGGAACCTTCCGGCGTGACACGCGCGCGGCACGACGCGGCTCGTGTGTCAGGGAATCCAGTCGAGCGCCCGCACCGTGCGCGTCTCCAGCAGGGTCGTGGTCACGCCGCTCTCGAGGTCCACCAACACGACGCCCTCGCGCGTGGCGGCCGCGAACCAACGCCCGCCGGGGTGGGCGCGGCCGTCGTACCAGAGGGTCTCGAGGTCGGTGACCCGCTCGAGGTCCCCGCCGGCGGTCGGCACCCGCCACCAATCGCCGGGCACGTCGTGGCTGCCGTGGGCCTCGGCGCGCGGGACGAGCGCCCCCCAAAGCGTCGTCACCGCCGGCGTGGGCACGACGACGTACACGTGGTCGCCATCGGCGGAGAAGAACGGCTGGCCGATGTCGGTCACCCGGTCGCTGGGGATCAGGGTGCGCAGCGCGGTGCCATCGGTGTCCCCGAGGACGAGGCTCCGACGGAGGGTCTCGGGGTCGACGGCGACCCAGGCGACAAGCGTGCCGTCGGGGGACACCGCGGGCTCGGTGGCCCACGGGACGACCTCATGGACCGCTCCACCCGGCGTGTCCACGTAGGCGAGGGCGTGCTCGGCGCCGCCCCCGACGTCGACGCCGGCGGTGACGAACCACACGCGCGCGGTGTCGGACGTCACGACGGGGAAGAAGCACCAGGCGCCCGACGCGTCCCGGCCGGCCACGGTCTCCGGGGCGGCGTCGGGCCACAGGCGCACGATCCGGCTCCGGTCGTAGCCCGCGCCTCCGTCGATGGCGGGCGCGGTGTAGGCGAGGGCGACCGTGCCGTCGGCGTACACGTCGAGATCGTAGGCGAAGCCGCCCGAGGGCACCGTGAACCACGGGGCCGTGCCCGCGGAGGTGGGATCGAGGGTCGTCAGGACCGGTGGGCCGAGCTCCTCCAACAGCAGGATCGTCTCGCCCGGTAGATCTGCCCCGATCGGCGTCTCCGAGGCGGAGCAGCCGACGAGGAGCGTCGTGATCGCGCGTGCCACGGACCTCACGCAGGCGGCCCCATCCCGGTCGAGTCGACCTCGCCCCGGTAGCAGGGGATGCTGTACGGCGCGGTCTCGGTCAGGTGGTAGTGGTAGACGCCGTCCGCGAACTCGGGGGTCGCGCCGGTGTGGCCGCTGCATTCGTCGAGGTCGGTGGGGGCGCCGCCGCCCTCGCCCTGGGGGCCGTACACGGCGAAGCCGTCGAGCAGCACGCCGATGAGCGTCGAGTGGGCGCCGTCGGCGTCGACCACGTCGGTGATGCAGTAGGGGACGCCGTGGTAGTGGTAGTCCCCGCCGCTCGGCAGCGGGTGGGCGCTGCACGTGTCGAGGAACGGCACCCCGTCCACGTCGAAGTTGTTGTCCAACGCCACGGACACGCCGTCACCCTCGTAGGGGTTGAAGTACACGCCCCCGCTGATCGCGACGCCGATGCTGCCCATCCCCGTCTCGGTGGTCGCGTCGGCGTACACCGGCGCCATCGGGATCTCGGCGGTGTACGGGCTCGCGACGACCGGCGTGGTGGTGCCGTCCATGAGCGCGTAGGCCTCCAGGACGTCGTGATCGGGCAGGCCGTCGTCCCCGAGCGTGAGCACGTCGTCGGCGAGGGTGACCGTCATGTCGTCCGCCCAGAGCGCGGCGGCCAGGACTTCCCCGTAGTCGGCGGGGAGCGTCGTCTCGACCTCCGAGGTGCCCGTGCAGCCGGTGGCGGAGGCGAGGGCGACGATGGCAACGATGGAAACGACGAGCGGCAGGGGTCGGGTCACGCGGGCTCCGGGCATCGGAAGTCAAACGGGGGAGCCGTTGGAACCTGGAGGATCCCGATCAAAAATCCCCGATTCGGCGATGGCGGGGCGCGCGGAGCGGACGGACCCGCGTCCACGTGCGAGACTCCCGGAGCGGAGCGCTCATGGTCCAGGAATTCGACGTCCTCGTGGTCGGCGGCGGCCTCAACGGGCTCGCGACCGCGTGGTGGCTCCTCCGGCGCGGGGTGCGTCGCGTGGGGCTCGTCGAGCAGCACGCCCTCGGGCACGATCGCGGCTCCTCCCACGGGGCCTCGCGCATCACGCGCTCCGCCTACGCCGACGCCGTGTACGTGCGGCTCATGCAGGTCGCCCACGGCGAGGCGTGGCCCGCGCTGGAGGCCGACGCCGGGACGCGGCTGATCCACCGCCGCGACGCCTGCATGTTCGGCCCCGCGGGCGGGCCGTTCGACGCGTACGTCGACGCCCTGGCCGGCATCGACGTCGACGTGGAGGCGCTCGAGCCCGCCGAGGCGCGGCGCCGCTTCCCGGTGTTCCGCTTCCCCGGCGATCCCGGCGTGTTGCACGACCGCACGGCTGGGATCGTCGCGGCGGCCGACACGATCGGGGCCCTCACCCGCCTCGTGCGCGCCGGCGCCACGGTCCTCGAAGGCACGACCGTGCGCGGGATCGATCCCGTCGGCCGCGTCGTCGACACCGACCGCGGCGCCCTCAAGGCCGAGCGGATCGTCGTGACCGCGGGCGCGTGGGCCGGGCGGCTCCTGCCTGGGCTCGCGGGCCGGCTCACGCCCGTCCGGCAGACCGTGGCGCACCTCGCCGTCGACGGCGACCCCACGGCCTTCCCGCTCTGGGCGTGGCGCGGCCTCGCGGACTTCTACTACGGCCTGCCCGCGTTTCCCACGGGCTCCCCGCAGTGGCCGGGCATCAAGGCGGCGAAGCACGTGCTCGACGGTCCCGCGGTCGATCCGGACGCGCCCGTGGCGCCGCCCGACGTGCGCCCGGTGGTCGAGTTCCTGGCCGAGCACCTCGTCGCTCCCCCGAAGGCGGTGCTCGCGACCGAACGGTGCCTGTACACGGTCACGTCGAACGAGGACTTCGTCCTCGACCACCACCCCGAGAGCCCCGCCGTCGTGGTGGGCGCGGGGTTCTCGGGCCACGGCTTCAAGTTCGGGCCGTTGACCGGGCGCATCCTCGCGGAGCTGGCCCTCGACGGGCGGACGGGGGTGGCGCCGTTCGAGGCGAACCGGGCCCGCTTCGCCTGGGCGGGCCGCGCGTGACCGGCGCGCGCGCCCACGCCCTGAACGCGCGGCTCACGACGCCGCGGCTGACGCTGGAGCCGCTCGTCGCGGCGCACGCCGACGCGCTGTTCCCGGTGCTCATGGACCCGGAGACCCAACGGTGGATCGCTCCGCTGAAGGCGGGCACGCTCGAGGCGCTTCGCGCCCGGTGGGGCTCTCTTGAGAGCCGTCGTTCGCCCGACGGCACGGAGGCCCAGCTCGCGTGGGCGGTGCGGCGGTCCGCGGACGGCGCGTACATCGGGAAGCTCGACGCCGTCGTGGACGACGCCGGGGTGGCGACCAACCTCGGCTACGTCTTCTCCCCGCGGTGCTGGGGCCAGGGCTACGCCACCGAGGCCGTCGGCGCCCTCGTCGCGCACCTGCTCCGCGCCGGGGTCACCGAGCTGCACGCCCGGGTGACCGACGGAAACGACGCGTCCTGCCGCGTGCTCGAGAAGCTCCACTTCGCGCGGGCCGGCGTGATCGTGGGCGGCGACGTGATCCAGGGCGTGCCGCACGACGACGTGTTGTTCGTGCGGCGGGGGTGAGGCGCGGTGGTTGCGCGAGGCGCGCGGAGGGCGCGGGGGCCGGCAGGCCGCCGCGGTCCGGCGCCCCGGGCGCTC
>JAKFCH010000408.1:0-22219 GCA_036676765.1 Deltaproteobacteria bacterium | reverse complement strand
CTGGACTGGGCGAAACGGATGTACGCGGACGGCCGACGCCGCGGTCAGTCCGCGGGAACGGCGTACCGCCGGATCGCTCGCTGCATGCTCAGGATCCTCACCGCGATGGTGCGCACGGGCGAGGACTACGACGACGCGCGCTACGTCGCCGCGCTGAAGGCCAAGGGCGTCCGGCCGCGCGCCTCCTTGACAAGACGGTAGTGACGTCCTCCAGGCACGCGCCGAACCCCCTTCGTGAGCCCCGCGCGCACGGCGGCAGCTCCGCGCCCGAGCCCCGCGCGAGGCACGCGCAGGGCGGCCGCCAGTGGCGGCCGGTCCCGACGCGGAGCGGCGGACCGAGCGGCTCTGCCGCGAGCCCTGAGGAGGCTGACCGGAACTCCCTCCCGTCGCCCGCTGGACGCCTCCGGCGCCGGCTGCGCCCCGGCCTCGATTACAGGCCTCGGGCCTGCGCACCCGGCCGGGACGCAGCCGGCATCCGGATGCGCCTCAGCAGGCTCGGTCCGGGATTCCCGGTCGGCCTCCTAGCGCGCCGGCCCCGCGTGAGCGGGGACGCGCCCCGACGCCCCCGACCCACCCGAGCGCGGCCTACGCCCGACGCCGCCGCAGGAGCGCCAGCGCAGCGAGCGCGACCTCGAAGCCGCCGAGCGGCAGGACGGTGGTGCAGCCGCCCTCGCCGGGGGCGCGCGGGCCGGTCTCCTTGCCGCAGCCCTTGCGCGGATCCTTGCCGCCGGTGTCGTCCCCGAGCGCGGCCGGATCGGCGTTGGGGGCGCCCGGGGAGGGGTCGGCGTAGGGGATCCAGTCGGCGGCCTCGTCGGCATCCGCGCCGTCGGGGAACCGGCCGAGCGACACGGCCTCGCTCACCTTCGGCACCACCTCGAGGCTGCCGCCGTCCCCGCTGATGGGGTCCTCCAGGTCGTCGCCGTAGAGCACGGAGTCGAGGGTGTCGCCCTCGCAGTCGACCAACCGGAGGCCGCCCGCGCCGGAGCTCGCGTTGTCGATGGACAGGCCGTCCGCGACGAAGTCGACGCCGTCTACGTTCTCGCCGCCCACGAGCACGAACTCGCCCGGCCCGATGGACACGCCGCCCGGGAACCGGAAGTCCTCGCCCCAATCGGTGCCGGCGGTCTCGAGGATGTAGTCGTCGAGGCGGACCGTGCCGCTACCCGCGTTGTAGAGCTCGACCCACTCGCCGCCGCCGTCGGTGCCGGCGGGGTTGTAGATGAACTCGTTGATCTTGAGGTCGTCCGCGCCGTCGACCTCGCACACCGCGGGCTCGATGACGGGGTTCTCGTCGCCCGGGGTGGGGGAGGTGGAGACCACGAAGTCGGCGCCGCACGCGTCGGTGTCGTAGCCGTCGGACACGCGCGCGATCGACTCGCCCGTGCCGTGCTTGGGCGCGAGCGAGGTCGCGACGACGCCGCTGTCGTCCACCCAGAGGTCGGTGTTGGGGCTCCCGTAGACGAGGGTGTCGACGGGGAGCGTGTTGCAGGTGATCCGCACGGCGTCGGTGCTCGACGCGTTGCCGAAGTTGAGAGCGATCTCGAGGTCCTTCACCGCGGCGCCCGCGGAGCCGATGACCAGCCACTCGCCGGGGGCGAGGGTGGTCCCGGCGGGGATCTCGGCGTCGCTGTTGTAGGAGCTCGTGCCGAACTCGATGACCCAGCCGTCGAGGAGGACGGGGGCGGAGCCCGCGTTGTAGAGCTCGATCCACTCGAGGTCGGTGGAGTAGACGAGCTCGTTGAGGACGAGGTCGACGCTGCCGGAGCAGTCGGCGTTCCCCACCGGGCCGGTGGTGTTCTCGGCGCCCGGCGTGGCGGCCCCGGAGATGAAGTCGACGCCGCAGACGTCGGTGTCCAGGCCGTCGGGGATGCGCTGGAGCGAGCTGCCCTCGGTCGGCTTCGGGGCGAGCGAGACGGCGACGACGCCGGTGTCGTCCACGAACAGGTCGGTGTTGGTGGTGCCGTAGATGACGGTGTCGACGGGCGCGCCGTCACAGGCGACACGCACGCCGTCGGCGTTGGAGCCGGCGTTGCCGAACGAGAGCGACGCGGCGAGGCCACCCGCACCGACCACGACGTAGGCGCCCGGGGCGAGGGTCGTGGACGCGGGGAACGACCAGGACGACGCACCGTCGAACGAGGAGGTGTCCCACTCGACGGTCCACCCGTCGAGCGTCACGTCGGCGGCGCCGGTGTTCGTCACCTCGAGCCACTCGAGCCCGCTGTCGCTGCCCGAGGGGTTCGGCATGAGCTCGTTGATCACGACGCCGTCGGCGCCCGCGCAGTCGATGTCGGTGCTGGTGCCGGTGTCGGGCTCCTCCTCGTTGGGATCCTCGTTGGCGACGAGCGGGGAGGGGGTGTCGTAGCGGACGAAGTCCGACTCGGACACGTCGGTGTCGGCGCAGTCGGGGAACCGCCCGATGGACCTGCCCTCCCCGGTCGACGGCGCGCCGAGGGCGGGGATCGTGCCGTCGTCCTCGGCGAGCGAGGTGTTCGGCTCGTCGTAGAGCACGGTGTCGAGGACGGCGCCGGCGCTGTCCTTGACGCGGAGGCCGTCGGTCGAGGTCCCGCCGTTCTGCAGGTTCGGGTCGAAGCTGCCGGCGTGGGTGGTGGAGCCGCCGCCGACGACGAGGTAGCCGCCGGGCTCGAGGGTGCCGCCGGCGAAGGTGTAGACCTCGCCGTAGCTCGCGCCGGCGTTCTCGATCGTGTACCCGGTGAGGTCGATCGTGGCGCTGCCGTTGTTGCAGAGCTCGACCCACTCGAGGCCGTCGTCCGCACCGGAGGGATCGTAGACGACCTCGTTGACGAGGAGCCCCGCGAGGACCGGGGACACGAGGGCGAGAAGCATGGCCTACCTCAGCAAGGGATGGCGGCACTATCACGCCGGCGAGGGCTCGCCGCAACCGCTGGCCGTTCCGCTAGCCCGGTTACCCGAACCCGCGTTGCCGGACGGCGCGCCGACGTCGAGCCCGTCGCAATTGGGGGGCTTGCGTGTGGGAAAGCCCCGTCAATCCGTGAAACCGCGTTCGACGGGCTTCCACGCGATTGTCGAGGCGCGCCCTGTGCAAGCTGGCTACAAAACCGGGATGGAACATGACCACGTCGTCGTCGTCGGTGGAGGGTTGCTCGGGTGCGCCGTCGCGCTGGAGGTCGCCCGGCGGGGGCTAGCCGTCGAGGTGCTGGAGCGCGCGATCGTAGGCGCCGAGGCGTCGAGCGCCGCCGCCGGGATCCTGGCGCCGCGCCTCGAGGCGCACGGCCGCGAGCCGCTGCGGAGCATCGGGGTCGAGAGCCTCGCGATGTACCCCGAGTGGGTGGCCTCCCTCGGCGCCGACGTGGGCTTCGCGCGCACCGGGCTGCTCAAGATCGTGCGCGCGGGGGATCCGACGGATTCGCCCGACGTGGAGGCCGTTTGGCTCGACGCCGACGCGGCGCGCCACGCCGAGCCCGGCCTCGCGAACGACGTGCTCGGGGCGTGGCTGCTCCCCGACGAGGCCACGCTCGACCCGCGGCGGCTCCTCCCCGCGGTGCAGGCGGCGGCGCAGGCGGCGGGCGTGCGGTTCCGCACCGGCGAGGAGGTCGCCTCCGTCGACGCCGACGGCGTGACCCTCGTGTCGGGGGCCCGGGTGGACGGGCGGGTCGTCGTCTGCGCGGGCGCGTGGACGGCGAAGGTGCCCGGACTGCGGCCCCTGCCGGTGCGGCCCGTGCGCGGGCAGCTCGTGGCGCTCTCCGGAGAGCCCGTCCGGCACGTGATGTTCGGGGCCGGCGGCTACCTCGTGCCGCGGGCGGACGGGCGGGTGATCGCCGGATCCACGGTCGAGGAGGTCGGCTTCTCCCGCGGGGTGACCGCCGGCGGCGTGCGCGCCGTCCTCGGGACCGCGATAGCGCTCGTGCCCGATCTCGCCTCCGCCAGCTTCGACGGCGCGTGGTCCGGCTTCCGCCCCGGCACCCCCGACGATCTGCCGGTCATCGGCGAGGTCGACGGCGTGTGGGTCGCGAGCGGGCACTACCGCAACGGCATCCTGCTCGCGCCGCTCACCGCGAAGTGGATGGCCGACGCCGTGGTGGACGGTACGCGGTTGCCGCCGGTGTTCGCCCCGGGGCGGTTCGCCTGAACCGGCCCAGCGGCCCCGTCCTCCAGGGGGTCGACGCGCGGGCGCCCGTTCTCCTGCTCGGTCGGTGCGGGCTGGCGCGCCTCGTGGCCCCGCTTCGCGCGCGCACGGGCGTGGACGTGGTCGTGGCCGGGTGGACCCAGGTGGAGCTCGTGGAGCGCCTGCGCCCGTCGCTCGTGTACGTCGACCTCTACGACTGGGATCGCCTGGCGCCGCTCGTGAGCGCCGCGGTCGCCGGGGTGCCGGTGGCGATGGATCCGGGCGATCTCGCCGCCATGCGCGCCGTCGTGGAGGCCTTGCGCGGGGCGCCGGTGGTGTACCGCGGCCTGCGCCGTCCGCTCGGGGGGGCGTTCGGCCCCGCGGCGCCGCTCCCCGCCGATCTGGCCGATGCCCTCGATGTCCTCGAGGAGGTGACCCGCGGCGGGCGGGTGCTCGACGTGGCGGGGCTCTGGGCGCGGCACGGGATCGTGGCGGACGAGGTGGACCACGGGCTCGGGCACGGGGAGGCGCGACTCTCGGGCCCCCCGGACCCGATGGACGCCGCCGCCGTCGAGGCCGGCGCCCTCCACGCGCTCTGGCACGCCCGGGTGCGCGGGCCGGTGAAGTGTGTGGTGGTCGACCTCGACGACACGCTGGTGCACGGCCGCATCACCGACGACGACTTCGCGTGCAGGAACCCCGCGTACCAGCCGGAGGGCGAGTTGCCGGGCGCGCCGCTCCTCGAGGGGTGGTGGCGGCTCCGGCGCGGGCTCCACGAGGCGCTCCGGGTGGTGCAGCGCCGCGGCATCGTGCTCGCGCTCGCGACGCGCAACGACCCCGCGGTGGTGGCGCGCCGGTTCCGCAAGCGCCCGGGCGTACCCGACGGAAACGCGGGCATGTACCGCTTCCTCTACGACGATCTCCCCGACGGGCTCGCTGCCGCAGCCCACGCCGCGCACCCCACCGTGCTCGACCGGGTGGCGCTCGGTCCCGACGACTTCGTGCACGTCGAGGCCGGGTTCGGCGCGAAGTCGGAGATGTGCCGCGCCGTGGCGGAGGCCCTCGGCATCGGGCTCGACACCCTCGCGTTCCTCGACGACTCCCCGTTCGAGCGCGCGGAGGTCGCCCGGAACGCCTCGGACGTGCACGTGGTGGACGGGCCGGTGGAGGGCTTCCGCGCGGTGCTCGTCCACGAAGCGCCGTTCGTGACGTGGGAGCCGAGCGAGGCGGCATCCCGACGCGCGGACTCGTACCGGAGCCGGGCGGCGGTGGTGCGCGCCGGACGGAGGGATCCGGGGGAGGGGAGGGTGGAGGCGACGGGGGTGGGGGCGTACGATCGGGCTACCGACGCCGCTCCCGAGGAGGCCCGCGCGCGCCTGGAGGCCTTCCTCCATGGGCTCGCGATCATGGTGACCGTGCGCCCCGCGGAGGCGGCGGACCTCCCCCGGGCCCGCGAGCTGCTGCGGCGCGCCCACCAGCTCGATCTCAACGGTCGTCGGCCCCCGATCGACGGCCCCGACGGCGTGTGGGTGGCGTCCTGCCGCGATCGCCTCGCGGATCACGGGATCGTGAGCGTCGGCGTGGTGCGGGACCATCGGCTCGCGGCCTGGGTGTGCTCGTGCCGCGTGCTCCCGCATCGCGTCGCGGGCACGATCCTCGCGGCGCTGCGCGCGGCCCACCCCGGGCTGGACGCCACCCGGGTGGCGACCCCCGACAACGCCGCCACCATCGGGCTCCTCGAGGAGGGGCCCGCGGCCTGGGTCACCGTCCTTCCAGCGCCCCCGATGCCAGCCCCGTGAAGAACGCCCGCGCGCACGCCCCGAGGGAGCGCGTGCGGTAGCCCCCCTCCTGCGCCACGAAGGTGGGCAGCCCGAGCGCCCCGATGAGCCGCCCGTTCGCCTCGAAGTCGCGCGGCTGGAGCGACCAGGTGCCGGTCGGATCGGCGCGCGCGGTGTCGAACCCGACGCACACCACGAGGTGCCGCGGCGCGAAGGCGCGGATCCGGTCGAGCGCGACGCGGAGGGCCGCGCGGTAGGGGGTGCCGTCGACCACCTCCGCGAGGGGGAGGTTGAGGTTGTAGCCCTCGCCGGCGCCGGCCCCCCGTTCGTCGGCGAAGCCGGTGAAGTAGGGGTAGGCGAAGCGCGGATCGCCGTGGATGCTCACGGTCAGCACGTCGGCGCGCTCGTAGAAGATCTCCTGCTGGCCGTTGCCGTGGTGGTAGTCCACGTCGAGGATCGCGACGGTGCCGTGCTCGGAGAGGTGCTGCGCGGCGATGGCCGCGTTGTTCAGGTAGCAGAAGCCGCCGAACACCCGGGTCTCCGCGTGGTGGCCGGGCGGCCGCACCAGCGCGTAGGCGAGGCGCTCGCCGTCGAGCAGGGACTGGGCGGCCGTGAGCGCGCAGTCCACGGCGCTCCGGGCCGCGAGCCAGGCGGAGAGGTTCAGCGGCGTGAACGTGTCGATGCAGTAGTAGCCGGCGCGGACGGGGAGGTCCTCGGGGGGGCGCGCGGCGTTCCGGATGGGGAAGACGTAGGGGTACACCGACTTGTCGGGGCCGATGTGCTCGCACACCGTCTGGAGGTAGTCGAGGTAGGCGCCGTCGTGCACCGCGCGGAGGTGGGTGTCCGGCCACTGGCGCGGCGGGAGGCGCCGGAAGAGCCCCGTGGGCTCCAGGGACTTCTCGAGCGCCCGCACGCGCACCGGGGCCTCGACGTAGCCGCGCTCGCGCACGTGGTGGATCGCGTGCTGGTCCGCCACCACCATGGCGATGCTCCCCTGGAGGCGCCGCGCGGCCTCGGCGGGCGCGCGGGACTTCGGGGCGCCGTAGCGCCACTCGCGGAGCTGGACCGGGTTGTCGCGGAACGACTCGGCCACGCGGTCGACGTACTCGGGCGGGCAGAGGTGGGCGTACCGGCGCTCGAGGATGGCGCGGACGACGCGGCGAGCCTTGTCCCGCCGGAGCGGGCGGCCCGAGCCGAGATCATCGAACATCAGGTGGGGCATCAACGTGTCGCCGGGCCGGACGGGCGACTCGTAGGCGGTGTTCACGATGGGGCGCGCGCCGAACTGCTCGTAGAACCGCATCCGCGCCACGCTCGACTCGTGCTCGGCGGGGTCGGTGTACTCCTCCGGCTCGTCGGGGAGGCACTCGTAGAAGAGCCCGACGGCCCCGAGCGACTTCGCCACGTCGCGGAGCCGCTCGTAGAGCGCGCCGCCCACCCCGCCCGAGCCCATGGTGGTGGCGACGTAGTCGAGCCACGCGAAGCGCAGGTCGGGGGCGTGCGAGAGGACGGCGAAGCCCTGGATGTCGCCCGTCATGTCGTCGGCGACGAACAACATCGCGCGCAGCTTGTGCGTCACGGGGTCGTGGAGCTTGTCCGGGAGGCTGTCCACCTCGTGGGCGGGCAGGCCCGGGAGCCGGGCACGGAGGATCTCCTGGACCTGGGCGATGATCCGCTGATCCGTGGGGAGCGTGCCGTCGGTGACCCAGCGGATCCTGAACATCTGGGTGCGCCCTATCTCGCTGGGGCCCGGCGCCCAGGCCGCCGGCGATTCACCAGACCCAGGAGACGGTCAGATCGGGCATCAGCGCGGCGCCGGTCCCGAAGGTGGTGCCGGCCGTGACGCCGAGGTGCAGCTCCACCGGGCCCGACGGATCGACCTGGAGGCCCGTCCCCACGCCCACGAACGGGTAGAGGCCCCCCCAGAGGGTCGCCGCGCCGCCGGAGCCCGAAAGGGTGAAGTGGACGGGGCTGTCGCGAAGGAACGCGATCTCCAGACCGGTGAGGAGCGCGGGGCCGACGCCGCCTCCGACGAGGAGCCCGAGCCCCGCCTTCAGGTCGACGTGCGCCACGCCGGCGGAGCGGAACCGGAACCGGACGCGCGCGCCCTGGGTGAGGCCGACGTCCACCCCCCCGGCGATCGGGCGCTTCCGCTCCACGGCGCCGCCGTACCAGTCGGGGAGCGGGAGGTCCTCCATGGGGATCGGCTCCACCGACCCCCCCGCCATCTCCACGCGCGCGGCGGTGCGGAGCTCCACCGAGACCATCCGCCCGTCCATCAGGAGCATCCAGTAGCGACCGTCGCGGAGGTCCACGATGTCGCCCACGAGGCGCTCCCCGGAGGTGAGGACGAGCACGTCGTGCTCGAGATCCTGCGCCGCCGCGGAGCCGAAACACGCGAAGGCGAGGAGCGGGAGGAGGCGCATCGCGGCCATCCGTATCGCGGCTAGCTGCCCCGGTAGGTGCTGTAGCCGAACGGGGACAGCAGGAGCGGCACGTGGTGGTGCTCGTCGGGGTTGCGCACGCTGAACACGACGGTGGCGGAGGGGTAGAACGCGTCGACGTCGTGGTCCCGGAAGTAGGTCGCGAGGTCGAACGTGAGCGACCAGGTGCCGGCCACGAAGTCCTCCCGCGACGAGAGGGTGCGGCAGCGGCCGTCGGCGTCGGTGACCCCGTGGGTGACGGTGCCGTCGGGCGCGATGAGCGTGAGGGGCACGCCGACGGCGGGGCGGCCACGGGCGGTGTCGAGGACGTGGGTGGTGAGCGGGTGCATCAGGACAGCTTCTCCAGGCGCAGGCGGGTGATCTTGACCTGTTCACCCGCGGCGACCCGGAGCTCGGCCGCGGGGGCGTTGTCCATCCGCTCGCGGAGGAGCGCCAGCATCTCGCCCGCGGACCGACCGGTGGCGCACACGAGGAAGATGTATCCGAAGTGCGCCTCGTAGGCCACGTTTCCGGCCGCGAGGTCCTGGAGCACGGCGTCGGAGGCCGTGGCGAGGCCCGCCTGCTCGCCCGAGGACCAGTCCGCGGTGGTCGCGTACTTCGCGCGCAGGGTGGCGAGGTCGGCCCCGATGCGCGGGTGGTGGGTGAACGCCTCCTTCCAGTCGCCGTCCCCGAGGCGCCACCACTGGCGCTCCGCCTCGCCGAGGAGGTGCGCGCGGCTCGAATAGGGGCGCGCGGCCTGCATCGCCGCGACCCACCGGCGCGACCCGCAGCAGCGGCCCAACGTGGCGGCGAGATCGGGGTCCGCGTTGATCCGGGCGACCAGCGCGTCGGGGCGGCCGGTGTCCTCCGCGGTCCCGTACACCCGGAGGCGCGACACGCCGCCGTCGGGGTAGATGCGCAGGCGCACGTGGGTCCAGGGCCCGGCATCCGTGGGCGTGAAGGGGTGCACGGTGTGCGCCTGGAGCTTCGCGTTCGGCACGATCGTGACCCAGTCGGGCGAGCGCACGAGCGCCTCGGGCGTCGCGCCGGGCCAGTGGATCGCCTCGATCGCGCACCGGTCGGGGTAGTTGCCCTTGAAGTGGTTGGTGTCGACGTCGACGCGCTCGACGCGGCCGGCCCGGCCGAGCTGGACGATGATCCAGTCCTCGCCGGGGGGGCGGCTCCGGCGCGTCTCCCAGCCGTGGCCCATGTGGACCGCGCGCTCGGGGAGGAGGAGGTTGTCCATCGACGAGAAGAACGCGTCCGAGCAGGCGATCGCGCGGCCGCCGCTGGTGGCGCACGCGAGATCCACGGCCTGCGCGCTCGCGACGGGCGCGGGCTCGCCGTAGGCGCGCAGCCGGGCCACGCCGCCGTCCGGGTAGATGTGGAGCCGCAGGTGGGTCCACACGCCCTCGGTGACGCCCGGCCCTCCGGAGGTGGCCGCGAGGTTCTGGGACCCGCGCCGGAGCGGCACGGAGGGCACGATCTCGGTCCACGCGACCTCGTCGCGGAGGGCCTCGGGCGAGGCCCCCGGGGCGTACGCGCCGTCGACCGAGGCGAACGGCGGGTGGTTCCCGAGGAAGAAGGCGGTGTCGATGTCGACCGCGCGCACCGTGCCCGGCACGCCGAGCTGGACGATGCACCAGTCGTGGCCCGGCACACGCTTGCGACGCGACTCCCATCCGTCCATGAGCTTGCCGCGCTCGGTGTAGGCGTTCGGGTCGAACACCGCGGGCTCCGGACGCAGGAGGTTCTCCATGCCGGCGAAGAAGTCGTCGCTGCAGAGGAGGGCGCGGCCGCCCACGGCGGCGGAGGCGAGGTCGATGGCGCCGGTGAAGGCGGCGGCGGGCGCGGGGGTGCTCATGGGGCGCGAGCTAACCCGGTGGCGGGCGGAGATCCGCGTCCGCGCGTCGCCCCGCCGCCGAGGACGACCGCAATCGCGCCGGAACCTCGAAGTCCGCAGAAGAGTGCTTGATTTGCCACCGGGAACTGATGCATCATCCGGCACGCCCTGCGCCGGAAGCCCGGGCGTCCTCCCCGGATGATGTCATGCGTGTCGTTCCCTTCTCGCTCCTGCTCGCACTGGTCGGCTGCGCCACCGAGAATGAAATCCAGAAGCAGGAGGTCGAACCCTCCTTCGACGAAGGCGACACGGCGGCCCCTCCGGTCGACACCGACTCGGACACCGACGAGCCGCTGGAGGAGGACTCCGGCGTCATCGTGTACCCGGAGTATTGCGACGACCGGTACGTCGGCCCCGAGGCCGTCGAACAGGACGCGCTCTGCGACGGCGGCCCCACCAACCCGGACTGGACCCTCGAGGTGCTCTGGGAGGTCAACGCCGGGAGCGCGACCTACAGCCCGCTCGTGGTCGGGCAGCTCGACGACGACGACGGGGACGGGGACGTCGACGCCGACGACTACCCGGACATCATCGCGATCGATTCGAGCGCGAACCTCTACTCGATCAACGGGCGGGACGGCACGACCAACTGGACGCGCTCGATCGTCAACACGACGAACCTGCTCTCCGCCATCGCCGACGTGAACGCGGACGGGTGGCCCGACGTGCTCACCGACATCAACTACACCGTGACGGCGATCGACGGCCGCACCGGGACCACGATCTGGACCGGCCCGAGCTCCTCCGGCAAGAACAAGGGGAGCTGCGGCGCGGTGGGCGTCAACGACCTCGACGGCGACGGCATGCCCGAGGTGTACGTCGGCGGGAAGATCATGGACGGCGCGACCGGCACCCAGCGCGGCAACGGCGCCGAAGGAGACGGCTTCGGCGTCGGCAACTCCTACGGCCACTCCGTCGCCGCCGACCTCGACGGGGACGGCGTGCGCGAGATCGTGGTGGGGAACGCCGCGTACGACGCGGACGGCACCACCATCTGGGCGAACGGGGGTACCGACGGCACCGTCGCCGTGGCCGATCTCGACCTGGACGGGAGCCCCGAGATCGTGTCCGTCGGCAACTACGGCCTCACCACGATGGACTTCGAGGGCGGCACCCTCTGGACCTACGACCTGGCCGGCGCGAGCGCGAGCACCCCGGTGATCGCCGATCTCGACGGCGACGGGGATCCCGAGATCGTCATTCCCACCACCACCTCGATCCTCGCGATCGACGGCGAGGGCGAGCTCCTCTGGACGGTGGCGGCCACGGGCAGCGGCTCGGGCCGCGGCGGCGCCTCGGCCTACGATCTCGACGGCAACGGCGCCTGGGAGGTCATCTGGGCCAGCCCGACGGCCACCACGATCCTGGACGGCACCACGGGCACGACGCTCTCGTCCTACGCGAGCACGAACACGACCTGCGCGGGCCCCGTGCCCGTCGTCGATCTCGACGGGGACGACCACGCCGAGATCGTCGTCATCGACGCGAGCGGCAAGATCCGCGCCCTGCGCGACACGTCGGGGTTCACCGACGCGCGCCCGGTGTGGCACCAGTCCGACTACAGCCTCACCAACATCGAGGACGACAGCGCGGTCCCGATGGATCCGGTGCCGAATTGGCAGGGGGAGAACAACTTCCGCGCCGGCGAGCGCGTGACCACCGTCGAGAGCGTCTACCCGCTCATCCGCGAGGTCTGCACCGTCGAGTGCGACCGGGGCGACCTCTGGGTCTGGTACTCGCTCGCCAACAACGGCTACTACGACGTGGCGGAGAGCTTCCAGCTCGACATCTGGGGCCAGTCCGACGGCGGCATGGTCTACCTGGGATCCGCCGACTGGTCGGGCACCGTCGAGGCGGGCCGGATGACCGAGGGGCAGATGCTCGAGCTCTCCGGCGTACCGGCCGGCGTGCACGACCTGCAGATCCACCTCGTCGGCGTCCGCGACCCCGAGTTCGTCGACTGCTCCGAGGACGACAACCGCCAGAGCTGGGGCGGCGAGGTCTGTCCGTCGTAGGCGCGCGCGCGGCGCCCCCGGCCCGCGCGGGGGTCAGCGCGGACGGCGTCGGCGCGTGACCAGGAGCGCGGCGCCGAGCAACGCGGGCAGCGCCCCGTTGTCGCGACCCCCGCCGCACCCGCAGCCCTCGGGCGGCGGGAGGCCGGTGTCGTCGGCGGGGCCGGTGTCGTCGGCGGGGCCGGTGTCGACCGGCGCCGCGGTGTCCGAGTCCCCGCCGGTGTCCCGTCCGGTGTCCCCGGTGTCCTCCGGAGGCGCCCCCGGCAGGTGGACGCACACGTCGTCCACGTTCCAGCCGCCGAAGCCGCCGGCCTCCCCGCTCTCGAGCTCCCAGGCGATGGCGAGCGCGCCGCCGGGGGCGTCGACCACGAGCGTGTGGAGCATCCACTCGGCGTCGACGGTCTCGCCGGAGGTGGACCACATCACGGCGTCGTCGACGAGCACCCGGGCGCGGTCCGCGCCACCGACCGCGAGCCAGCGCCGGTACTGCACGACCACCCGCCCCACACCCGCGGTGTCGACCACGGGCGCGTAGAGGCGGCTCCGCACGTTCGGCGGATAGGCCCCGTCGGTAGCCCCGAGGTCGTTCCCCCACACCGAGGCCCCCGAAAATGCCTCGGTCGGATCGTCCCCGGCACCGGCCGGCGCGCCGAAGGCCCAGTCGTCCGCGGTCGGCCCGATGCCTTCGAGCGCCGCGTGGGTGAAGTTCCCGTCGTCCGAGGCGAGGTCCGCGCACCAGAGCGGCGTGAGCGCCCCCACGTAGAAGGTGTACGGGGCGCCCGCTGTCGCGGGGAGGCCGACCTCGTCGCCCTCGGGGGCGGTCGCGACGATCCGGTAGGTCACGACGGTGCCGTCGGGGAAGGCGGGGAGCTCGCCGGACCAGGCCCCGTCGGAGAGCGCGAGCGGGGCCGCGTGCCACGACACGCCGTCGGTGGACCACCGCGCCTCCACGTCCGCCACCGCGAGATCGAGGCAGCCGGGGGCGAGGCTCCGGACGGTGACGGCGAGGGGGATCGGGGTGTCCGCGGGCTGGTTCCCGAGCGCGGTGTGCGCGAGCGTGGCCGGGAACGTGTCGCCGAGCGGTCCGAGCCCGTGCGCCCCGAAGGTCGCGACGATCTCGCAGAGGTGGGGCGTGCCGTTCGCGAGGTCGGCGTCGTCGTCGTCGGCGAGCACGTACTCGTCGAAGACGGTGTCGAGCTCGGGCCCGCCCTTGAGCGCGTCCACCAGGAGCTGCGCTGCGATCGCCCAGGCCGTGCCCTTCTCGTCGGGCGCCTCGCCGTAGCGCGCCTGCAAGGCGCCGAGCAGATCCCACGCGGCCCCGGCGAAGATGAGGCCGTCGGCGTGGATCTCGCCGGTCACGTCGTCGGGGTACACGCGGTCGGACGCCATCTCGCGCAGCGACTCGCCCGTGGTGTAGTACGAGGGGGCGATGACCGGGTCGAGGGTCTGGAGCGCGGCGACGTAGTCCGCGACGCCCTCGCCGAGGGTGCCGTCGACTGTCCCGACGAGCACGCTCGCCTCGTGCAGCGCGTGCGCCCACTCGTGGTAGAGCACGTCCGCGATACGACCCAGGTTGTTGCAGCCGCCGCCCTCGATCCCGAACTCGAGCGTGCCGTCGTAGAACGCGTAGCAGGGCACGCTGACGTTCACCTTCGCGCGGAGCGGCTCGGACCAGAGGGCGAGCTCGGGCGCGAAGCGGACGCCGAAGGCGCGCGCTTCTTGGAGGAACACCCAGGCGTCCCGCTCGGCGGCGGTCGCCGAGGCGTCCTCCCAGGTGGGGGTGGGGCCGTCGAGGGCGAGGCTGCCCTCGCCGCCGGCCTCGTTGGTGACGCGCAGGGCGGGCCCGGTCAGCGCGATGGTGAAGGCCTCGTCGTCGGGGAGCGAGAAGCCGCCGGCGTCGTCGGTGTACGCGACGGTGCCGGCGCTTCCGGAGAGCGTCGCGCCGACGACCGGGGAGGTGGCGGGGTCGCTGTCGGGGGTGCGCGCGTCGTGGGTCGCGTACACGGTGCCGTCGAGGAAGCGGACCTCGTTGTGGACGGAGCGGAGCGCGCCGGTGTGCGCGTCGACGTAGGCCACCCAGCGCCCCGGCGGAGACGACGTGCGGGTCCGGACCTCCCAGGTGAGGGCGTAGTCCTCTCCGGCGTGTTCGGGGGGGAGCACGACGAGATGGGCGTCCTCCACGTGGTGGGCGGCGCCGGGAGCGGGGCCCTGGCGGACGGCGATCGCGCGCGCGGCGTCCGCCCCGAGGCGCGGCGGCGGGAGGGGCCGGGCCGCGGGGTGGGTGTCCACGCCGAGGAGCACGAGCCGGTCGCCGCGGATGCGCGCGGTGACCCCGCCCCCGAGGATCGGGACGCCCCCGAGGAGCCGCGTGAACGCGACGTACCATGTGTCGGTACGGGCGACGTGGTGGGCGGCGTCGAGGCGCAGGTCACCGAGCGGCACGCCGGTGAGGCCGGGGTGGCGGGCGAGGAGCGCGCGGAGGGCGTCCGCGGCGTCCGTCCCGGAAGCGAGGGGCCCGAGCGGGATGCCGGGGCCCCACGCCCGGTGGGCGGTCCCCGTGCCAGGATCGAAACGCGCGAACCACCCGGCGCCCTCGCCGGCGGTGAAGCGGGCCCATTCGGGCTCGTTGCGAAAGCGCGCCTGCGCGCCGGGATCGACCGGGTAGAGGCGCGTGGGCGCGCGGCCGAGGTGGACGTTGGCCACCGGGGTGACGGCGAGCGCCGGGGCGGCGAGGGCGAGGAGGAGGCCGATGGGCACGCGCGGGAGCTCCGCCGGGGGAGACCGAAGTATAGTCGGCGCTTCGGAGGGTGGCGGATGCGGCTCGTTCCCTTGTTGATGCTCCTCGGCGGGCTCCTCGCGTGCCATCCCAACGACGACGGCCCGGTCGCCGACACGGACGTGGACGCGGACACCGATGCGGACGCCGACACCGACGCCGATACGGACACCGACACCGACACGGACACCGACACGGACACCGACACGGACACCGACACGGACACCGATACCGACACCGGGCCGCTGCCGCTCGGCGCCGCCTGCGAGCCCGGGGTGAGCGACTGCGGCGACGCCATCTGCTGCACGCCCTGCTGCGAGGCCGACGCGGTGCCCGAGTGTTTGGCCCCCGACGAGGGCGGCGTCTGCCCGCTCCCCGACCTGACCCTCGACGCGGACGCGCTCGCCACCTCGGTCGACGTGCAGGACGTGCCGTTCGCCGCGGACGACTGCGCGCTCCTGGAGGGCTGCGTCGACGGCCCGGGTGTCCGGCGCCTCCTGCGCTTCACGACCACGACACCGAACGTCGGCTCGGCCGACGTGTACTTCGGCGATGTGTCCGACGAGGTCGGCTTCGCGTACTCGGAGTGTCACGAGCACACCCACTTCAGCGCCTACGCCGCGTACCGGCTCCTCGACGCGGGGGGGGCCGTGGCCGCGAGCGGGCACAAGCAGGCGTTCTGCCTGATGGACACGGACAACTGGGGGAGCCCCGGGCCGGCGCGCTACACCTGCGACTTCCAGGGGATCAGCGTCGGCTGGGCGGACACCTACGCGTCGTACCTCGACTGCCAGTGGGTGGACATCACGGACCTGGCCGCCGGCGACTACACGCTCGAGGTCGCGCTCAACCCCGAGCTGCTCATCGCCGAGCAGGACTACGGGAACAACATCGCGACCGTGCCGGTGACCGTCGTCGACCACTCCGATCTCCCGCCCGTCACCGACGACTGCGTCACCCTCGGCTACGGCGAGCACCGCGACTGCGAGTGGGACCTCGTCGAGAGCTTCTCCTGCTCTCCCGGCGCGACCGCCACGCTCACCTGCGACCCCACGTGCACCGGCGACTGCACGGGCGACCCCGTGCTCCGCGTGTGCGCGGGCACCGACAACGCCTGCATCGGCGCCGAGGCCCTGGCGGCGAGCGATCGCGACGCGTGCGGCTCCTGGTGCCCGGGTGCCAGCTTCGTCTGCCCTGACAGCGGCGCGGTGACGGGGCTCGTCGCGTCCTGGGAGTCCGGCGAGGCCGCGGGGTGTGCGTTGACGTTGGTGGAGTAGGGGCGGCTCGAGTGGGGGGGGCGGGGCGCCCTACCGCGCCGTCGTCTCCGCGAGCGCCACCAGCGCGGCGTTCCCAACCTCGACGGGGACCCCGGGCGGGATCGGGACGGCGCGCCACGACACCGTGTAGGGGAGGGTGGCGCCGGGCGCGATCGTCGTGAGCGGCCCCTGGTTCTCGACCTCCACGTAGTCGGCGGCCGCGAAGAGCTCGATCTCCCCTTCGCCCGGGGCCTGGTCGGCGGCGGGGACGTCCGCGGCGCGCTTCACGAACACCACGCCGTCGACGACGTGCGCGAGCCAGCCGGCGGTCCCGTCGGCGACGAGCTTGGTGTCGCCGTCGCGGGGGGCCGCGCCGTCGAACCACACGATGCCGCCGTGCTCCTCGTAGGGGAAGCGCCCGACCGTCGACGCGACGGACGCGCCTGGGAAGAACGTGAGCCCGCCCGTCGGCACGCGCGCCACCTCCCAGCCCGCGAGCGTGGCCGGCGAGTCGCCCACGTTGTGAACGATGTAGGCGAGGGTGATCCCGAGGGAGTCGACGGTGACGCGCTTCTCGACGGTGAGGGTCGCGTCGCCCACGGTGGCGGAGCCGCTCGTCAGCACGAGGGTGTCGCCGTCGAGGGTGGCCGCGTAGGGCTCGGAGTCGATCGCCGCGACGGGCGGCCAGCCCCAGTCGGCCTGCGGGCTCGTCCAGAAGGTGGCGCCCCAGTTGGTCGGGTGCACCGCGGCGTCGGTGAGCACCTCGACCCCGCCTACCGCGAGCCGGGCGATGCGAGCGCCGTGCGCCGTGTCGACCGTGAGCACGGTGTCGACGCCGTCGTCGGAGGTCCAGGCCCAGGTCCAGAGGCCGTCGGCTTGGGTTGGGGGGAGGGGGGTGGTGGTGTCTTCGGGGATGTTGGTGTCTTCGGGGTCTTCGGGGTCTTCGGTGTCGTCGGTGCCTTCGGTGTCGGGATCTTGGGACGCGGTGTCGGCCGTGGGGGGCTTGGCGTCGGTGACGGGGGCGGGGCCGTCGCACGCGGCGAGGAGGAGCATCGGCGCGACGAGGAGCATCGGCGCGACGAGGGAGTGGGGTGCGGGGAGGCGAGCCAGCATGGCGGCCGAGTATCCGCGCGGCGGGGGGCGGCCGGGGCGGGGGCGGTCATGTTCGGTCGTCGCGCCGCAGAGGCAAGTCACCCTGAACTGGACCGGCCCCGAGGCAAGCGGCACCGAACTGGAATGCCAGAGGTACCGGAGCGTGCTTTCGGAGATCTCCCCGGAGCCGGCTCTTCAAAAACCAGCGTTTGTCCGTTGGGGCGGACGACACGGAGGAGATCGCACTCTCACTCGGTGCCGCTTGGGTCGGCGGGACTCTCGTTGGACCGGGCTTGGGTACCTCCGAGGGCCGCGGCGACGCCGGGCCGCCCGACCGGGCCGCCCGACCGGGCCACCCGACCGGCCGAGAACCCCTACATCACCCGCCGCAGAATCCGGCCCCGCGGCACATCCCCCCTCACCCGCTGGCCGCGCATCCACGTGCCGCGGACCTCGCCGCTTACCTTCTTGCCGAGGTAGGGCGTCAGCTTGTGGCGGTGCAGGATCGCCTCGGCGGACACGGTGACGTCGGCCTCCGGCGCGAACGCCACGAGATCCGCCCGCGCGCCCGGGACGATGCGCCGCTCCACCCCGATGAACGCCGCGGGCCCGCCGCTCATCCATCGGATCACGTCGGCGAGCGACGCGCCGCGGCGACGCGCCTCGGTCCACACGTTCGGGAGCCCGAGCTGCAGTGACGCGATGCCGCCCCACGCGTCGAGGAAATCGCCGCGCTCGGGCAGCTTGAGCGCCGGCACGCAGGGGGAGTGGTCCGAGATGACGAAGTCGATCACGCCCTCGATCAGGCCCTGCCAGAGGATCTCGCGGTTGGCACGCTCGCGGATGGGGGGCGCGCACTTCCACGCGGTGTCGCCCTCGGGCACGTCCTCCGCGGACAGGCAGAGGTAGTGCGGGCAGGTCTCGACGGTGATGGGCAGGCCCTCGGCCTTGGCGCCCTTGATCATCGGGAGCGCCGACGCGCTCGAGAGGTGCACGATGTGCGCGCGGCAGCCGGTCTCGCGCACGAGCCGGATGGTCATCGCGATGGCGGCGTCCTCCCACTCGCGGGGGCGGGCGTGAAGGTAGCGGAGGTACTCGCGCGGCGAGGCGTCGGCGTAGGGGTTCGTACCCTCGAGCTCGAGCTCCGCGTGCACGAGCAGCGGCACGCCGAGCGGCGCGAGCGCCCGCATGGCCACGCGCATGTCGGCCTCGGTGACGTGCGGGAAGTCGTCGATGCCCGAGGGGCACGTGAAACACTTGAAGCCGAAGACGCCGGCGGCCACCATCGGCGCGAGCTCGTGCGTGTTGCCGGGGATGACCCCGCCCCAGAGCCCCACGTCGACGTGGAGCTGCCCGATGGAGGCCATCATCTTGGTCTGGAGGGCCGCGAGGGTCGTCGTGACCGGGTCGGAGTTGAGCGGCATGTCGACGAGGGTGGTGACCCCGCCGGCGGCGGCGGCGCGCGTGGCGGTGGCGAAGCCCTCCCACTCGGTGCGACCGGGCTCGTTGACGTGCACGTGGGTGTCGACGAGGGCGGGCAGGAGCACGACGTCGTCGGGGAGCTCCTCGACCTCGGCGCCCGGCGGGGGCTCGGCGAGGACCGCGCGGATGGTCTCGCCGTCGAGGACGACGGCGGCGGCGCGAAAGGCACCGTCGATGAGCGCATAACGAGTCTGGAGCACATGCATGAACCGGAGCCTATCGCGACAGGCGGGCGGCCGTACGCCGGTTGCGTCTCGGGAGAGACAGGCTATGGTTCGAGTATGTACGCCCATTTTACTCGGTGCACGCCGTGAGCCGCGCCTTCGTCAAGGAGTCGGAACGCGAGGAGTCCGTCCCCGTGCCCGCGCTCTCCCTGCCGCCCGGGGTCCCCAACCGCATCACGCCCGAGGGGGCCGCCCGGCTCCGCGCGGAGCTGGATTCCCTGCTCGCCGAACGTGCCCGCCTCCGTATGGACGAGCGCGCCGAGGCCCGCTCCCGCCTCGCCGCGTTGGCGCCGCGGATCGCGCTGCTCGAGGCGCGCGTCGGCACCTGGGTGGAGACCGCGTGCGCCCCCGACGCCGATCGGGTGGTGTTCGGCGCCACGGTCGTGGTCTGCGACCTCGACGGCCTCCTGCGCCGCTGGCAGATCGTCGGCGTCGACGAGTCCGACCCCAGCGCCGGGCGCATCAGCTTCCTCGCGCCGATCGCGCAGGCGACGCTCGGCGCCGCCGTGGGGGATGCCGTGCGGGTCCGCGCCCCGCGGGGCGAGGAGGAGCTCGAAGTCGTCGAGATCGTGGGGGCGCCGCCGGGCTGACCGGGCGCCCGCCGTGCGCGGGGAGAATACAGGGCCGGCCCTGTGGTTGAATGTCCCCGATGGAAGCGTACCTGGCCGACTGGGCCCACCTCATCCTCCGCTGGCTGCACCTCATCGCGGGCGCGGCGTGGATCGGGGCCTCCTTCTACTTCAACTGGCTCAACAACCAGGTCCGCCCCCCGGAAGACGGCCGCAAGGGCATCGAGGGCGAGGTCTGGTCCGTGCACGGCGGCGCCTTCTACCAGGCGGTGAAGCACGGCTACACCCTCGAGAAGCTGCCGCGGACCCTCCACTGGTTCTATTGGGAGGCCTACACCACCTGGCTCTCCGGCATCGGGCTGCTCGCGGTCGTCTATTGGTTCGACGCGAAGGCGTGGATGGCCGGTCCCTACGGGCCGGGCCCCGCCGTAGCCGTCGGCATCGGCGCGCTGTTCGTGGGGTGGCTCGTCTACGACGCCCTCTGCAAGAGCCCGCTCGCGAAGCACCCGCGCGCCTTCGGCCTGACCCTCTACGCGCTGCTCGTGGCCGCCACCTGGGGCCTGTTCCAGGTCCTCCCGCCGCGCGCCGCGTACATCCACATGGGCGCCGTCATCGGCACGATCATGGCGGCCAACGTCTTCTTCGTCATCATCCCGAGCCAGCGCACGATGGTGGGCGCCGCCCAGCGCGGCGAGCCGCCCGATCTCGCCCCCGGCAAGGCGGGGGGGCTCCGCTCGCTCCACAACAACTACTTCACGCTCCCCGTGCTCTTCATCATGGTGAGCAACCACTTCCCGTTCACCTACGGCAACGACCACGGCTGGCTCGCCCTCGCGGCGATCGGCGCGGTGGGCGTCGTCATCCGCCATGTGTTCAACCTCAAGGGCAAGGGCCTGCCCTACACCCCGTGGATCCCCGCGGCGGTCGTGGGCGGGCTCGTCATCATCGCGGCCATGGCTCCCAGGAAGGTGGAGGGCCCGTCAGTCGCGTGGGCCACGGTCGCGCCCATCGTGACCGCGCGGTGCACGCCCTGCCACGCCACCACCCCCACGATGCCGGGCTGGGCGGCGCCACCGAACGGTTTCGTCATGGAGAGCGAGGCGCAGTCGGCGGTCGCCGCGGCGAAGATCCGCACCCAGGTGGAGACCCAGGTGATGCCCCTCGGGAACCTCACCGGGATGACACCCGAGGAGCGGGCGACCCTCGTGGCGTGGGCGGCGGGGGTGGCGGCGGACGGCGGGGGCAGCGTTACGAAGGCGCCTTGATTTTTTTGGGGCGGGGGGCGTGGCCCCCCGCAACGCCCCCCGAAGGCAGGGGGAGAATCGGAATCGGAATCGATATCGATATCGACGTCGATATCGAGCTCGGAATCGACCGATCGACCGATCGACCGATCGACCGATCGACCGATCGACCGATCGACCGATCGACAGGTCGATCAATCGACAGGTCGACAGGTCGACAGGTCGACAGGTCGACAGGTCGACAGGTCGACAGGTCGACAGGTCGACAGGTCGACGGGTCAGGCGAAGCTCTTCGACGCCTCGTCCAGCCGTGCGACCTCCTTGGGCGTGAGCTTCAGGGTGGGGGCGGCGAGCAGATCCGGGAGTTGGGAGGCCTTGCTGACGCTTGCCAGGGGCGCGGTGATGGTGGGGCGGGCGAGGAGCCATGCGAGGGCGATGGTCGTGATGGAGGCGCCGTGCGCGGCGGCCACTTCGTCGAGTGTGGCGAGCACGTGGAGGCCTTCGGGCGTGAGGTAGCGGCGCGCCGCCGAGCCGCGCGCGGCGCCCGCGGTGTCGGACTCGGAGCGGTACTTGCCGGTCAGGAACCCGCTCGCCAGCGAGCAGTAGGGGAACACGCCGAGGCGGTGCTCCTCGGCGAGGGGGGCCAGGTTCCGCTCGTAGTCGGCCCGCGCGACGAGGTTGTAGTGCGGCTGCAAGGCGACCGGGCGCGCGTAGCCGTTCTCCTCCGCGAGACGGAGCCACGCGCGGATGCGCGCAGGCCGGTAGTTGGAGAGCCCGACGTACCGGACGCGGCCGGTGCGGACCAGGGTGTCGAAGGCCGCGACGGTCTCCTCGAGCGGCGTCGCCTCGTCGTCGGCGTGGGCGTAGTAGAGGTCGATCCGGTCGGTGCGCAGGCGCGCGAGCGAGGCCTCGGCCGCCGCGGCGACCGTGCGCGCGGCGAGGCCCTGGAGCTTCGGGTGCTTGCCGACCTTGGTGGCGATGACGAGGGTGTCCCGGTTGTTCCGGGAGGCGATCCAATCGCCGAGGATGGTCTCCGACTCGCCGCCGACGTGCCCCGGCACCCACGCGGAGTAGGCGTCCGCGGTGTCGACGAAGTTGCCCCCGCCGGCCACGAAGGCGTCCAGCACCTGTTCGGAGGTCGCCTTGTCGGAGGTCCAGCCGAAGGCGTTCCCGCCGAGCCCCAGGGGGTGGATGCGCAGGTCCGAGGTTCCGATGACGCGCACGATTTCCTCCGTCGCGCGATGGGCGACAGGGACAGGGTAGCCACGCCGTCCAGCCGGCAGAGCGCGCGACCACGGCCCCCCGCGCGAGGCCTCCGGAGGGCGGCCGGCCGCGCCGGCCGGTCCCGCCGCGGGAGCGGCGGACCAAGCGCG